>CAZYHR010000026.1:0-2376 GCA_964647395.1 uncultured Intrasporangiaceae bacterium
ATGCTCCTGGTCGGCGGCGGGCTCAGCCACCCCCACCTCAAGTAAGAAGAGCCACTTATTGCCATCGTCGCGCTGACTGCTCGACCCCGCGAGGAACTCCATGCCTAGTCCCATGCACCAAAAGGGCACCCGCTGGATTCTCGGCAACCACCATCCCACCCCACGAAGCGGTTGAGCTTCCGATCAGGCGAACTAGATTGCGCGGCCGGCCAAAGAAGCGCCCGATAGCTCGGCGGCTCGATTGGCGCCGTGACGAACCCGAGACCGAGAGCACATGATCGCCACCACGTGGCCGCCCCTCATGGAGACGCAGACCGACCCAGCGGTCCTGTGAAGGCGAGCGTGAATTGTCGGCGTCCGTCGCGCACCAGGCAAGGAAGGCCGAGCGTGCGTTCGGGCCGATCGTGGCGTACACGTCCACGCACCACGAACCTACGACCCCGGTCGCCCACGACTGTGTGAAGCTGATCTTCATTCGGGCGGGATCGGCGGTGCTGTTCAGCGAGTTCGGCCAGCAACCCGTCGCCCTCGGCGACGTAGTAGCCCTCGCCGGCAACACCCTGTGCGGCGGCGAGCCCGAGGGACATGTCACCGTCACGACGCTCTACCTCGACCCGGACTACATGATCGACCAAGTGTTCTGGCAGTACGCCGCCGTGTTAATCGACCGCTTCCACGCGCAGCAGTTCGCCGAGACCATCTACACCGAGCCGGCGCAAGTGATGCACCTGGGCGAGCAGCGGGCCGGAATGCTGATGCCGTGGCTGGACGAGCTCGTGGCGCTGAGCATCGACGGCCCGACTGCCGAGCGGTTCTACCGGACGCAGGCTCTGTTGTTCGCCGTGCTCGATGTCCTGATCCCGTTCGTCAAGACGACGCCGGCACGGGTGTCGGCGAGCCAACGTGCCCGGATTATCCCGTCCCTACCGCGGCTGCGCCAGTTCCTTCCGCTCCGAACCGAGGCCGCCCAGGCACGTGCCCTACTCCATGACTCGCCTGCCGAACCGTGGACTCTTCGTGCGCTGGCTGAGCGGGTCCATCTCTCCCAGAAGCAACTGTCGCGGGTGTTCGTGGAGGCATACGGCAAGACGCCCCTGGCGTACTTGACGATGCTGCGCGTGGAACGCATGGCACGGCTCCTGCGCGATGGTGAGCTGAACGTGACCGCGGCAGGCAGAGCGGTCGGTTGGTCCAGCCGCAGCCGCGCCGGCGAAGCCTTCCGCCAGTGCGTCGGCGTGACACCCCAGCAGTACCGCGCCCGAACCCGCGAGCGCGTGGGTAGCTGACCGGGATCGGGACATTGCTGTAGTCGATATGGACACCATCGCCGTCCGCGCACCCGCTCCTGGTTCCGGGCTGGTAGTCCGGTAGGGACACGTCGGGTTCATCGTGGAGCCTGTCGGTCGCAGCCCCGTTCCGTCGTCCGTCTCGTCTCCTTGATCTTCCCGGCGCACCTCATGGTCGCAAGGGTCACTGGCACACGCCGTTGGCCCCGCCGGGAGGAGGTCAGCGATGGGGACGACAGCCGAGGAGGCCAGGGCCGCGCGGGACGCGAAGCTCAACGCCCTGCATGAGCGGCTGATCGGCGCGGTCGAGGCGCTGGTGTCCGGGGATGACTGGCGGCGAGCGTTGGAGTTCGCGGCGCGGTTCCGGGCGCGGTCGTTCAACAACACGCTGTTGATCTGGTCACAGCACCTGGCGGCGTTCGAGCAAGGCCGGGTGCCGGAGCCGATGCCGTCGTATGTGGCCGGCTACAAGCAATGGCAGTCGTTGGGCCGGCAGGTGTCCAAGGGTCAGCCGGGCTACATGATCTTCGCGCCGGTCAAGGGCCGGTTCGCGACGGCGACTCCGCAGGATGCGCTGTCGTGGCGGCGGCTTGGCCGATTCGAGAAGCCGAAGCCGGGCGAGCTCGTGCGCTCCCGTCTCGTCGGCGCGCGCCCGGCCTACGTGTGGGACGTGTCGCAGACAGCCGGCGATGCGGTGCCCGAGCGCCCCCGGCCGGTGCTGCTGGAAGGCAAGGCGCCCGAGGGGCTGTGGGACGGGCTGCTGGCGCTGGTCGAGGCCGAAGGTTTCGCAGTCCTGCGAGTCGAGCACGAGGGGATGATCGGCGGCGCGAACGGCCTGACCGACTACGCGGCGCGGACGGTCGCGGTGCGAACGAACGTGGACCCGGCCGCGCAGGCGAAGACCCTCGCGCACGAGTTGGCGCACGTGAAGCTGCACGGTCCCGACAACACCGACGCGACTGGACACCGCGGGATCGGTGAGGTCGAGGCGGAGTCGGTGGCGCTGATGATCGGCGCCGCGCACGGCATGGACACCAGCTCGTACACGATCCCTTACGTCTCGGGCTGGGCGGGATCGGTGAAGGACAAG
>CAZYHR010000026.1:2386-31487 GCA_964647395.1 uncultured Intrasporangiaceae bacterium
CCGAGGTCGTGCAGGCCACCGGGGAACGGGTGCGCAAGACGGCGGGGGCGATCCTCGACGCGCTTCCCACGGCGCAGGTCGGCGGCGGCGACCCGCCCGGCTTGTCCCGCGACTCCGTGAGCATCGAGGGCGGGGCACGGCCTGAGCGGGTGTCGGCGTCTCCTGCTGGTCGTCCGCTGGCGCCGCGCGCGGCGGACCTTGCGGTGAGGAGTCTGTGATGGGTCCGGCCGAGTTGTTCAGCCAGGTCTCGGGGCTTCCGTTGCCGGAGGCGGCGGCGAGGTTCGCCGACGCCGGGGTGCCGGTGTTCCCGTGCGTGCCGGGCGGCAAGCGGCCGCTGGTCGAGCACGGCTTCCACGACGCCACCGCCGAGGGTCGGCAGGTGGGTTCGTGGTGGCGGCGGTGGCCCGCTGCGAACATCGGTGTGCCGACCGGCTCCGCGTCCGGGGTCGAGGTCGTCGACGTGGACCGCAAGGCGGCCGGGTCGGGCTTCGCGGCGTTCGAGCGTGCCCGCCGGGCGGGGCTTGCCGGCGGGTGGTTGGCGCTGGTGCGCACCCCGTCGGGCGGGATGCACGTCTACTATCCGGCCGACCCGGATCGGCCGCAGCCGTCGTGGCAGGCCGCGCGGGCTCGCGTGGACTTCCGGGGCGAGGGCGGGTATGTGGTCGTGCCGCCGTCGATGGTCGAGGTGGCGGACAATCGGCGCACCCGGTACGCGGTGATCGGCGGGCCACGACCGGCGCCCGTCCCGGTGGACGCCGGGGCGCTGCGTGACCTGCTCGACCCTCGGCCCGAGCCGATCCCCCGGCCACGCGGGACCGTAGCGTCGGCGGATGCCGAGCGGTTGGCGGCGTGGGTGGCTGCTCGTGGTGAGGGCGAGCGGAACCGTGGCTTGTTCTGGGCGGCCTGCCGGTTGGCCGAGGCCGGGCTGAGTCCGGTCGAGACGCAGGCGGCGCTCGCGCCAGCCGCGGAGCACGCCGGGCTGCCGGAGCGGGAGGTGCTGGTCACGATCCGTTCCGCGTACCGCGCCACTGGCGCGTCAGGAAGCATCACCCTGGCGAGTTCGGGTGGGCGCGACCAGACCCCGCGTCGTGCGGCGCGGTTCGACAGGCAGGTGCTCGCGTGATCCCCGCGCCTATGATTCCCATGCGGCGCCGGGCGGGCCGGCTGGCGGTAGTGACCGCGGTGGCCGGGACGGTGTTCATCGCGGCAGAGGCATTCTGGCTGTCGTTCACGGCGCTGGCGGACCTTGCCCGTCGTTCGGGGGTGGATGCGGGGCAGGCGTGGGCGTGGCCGTTGATCGTGGACGGGATCATCGTGGTCGCCACGGTCGCTGTCGTCGCTCTCGCCGGGCAGCGGGGCGCCTGGTACCCGTGGATGCTGCTGGCGGCCGGCGCCGTGGTGTCGGTAACCGCGAACGCGATCCACGCCGTCGTGGCCGCCGACGCGGATGTGCCCGGCGTGCTCGCCGCGTCGGTAGCGGCGGTGCCGCCGCTGGTGCTGCTGGCGATCACGCACCTGACCGTCATCCTCACCCGCCCCATCCCGCCGGAGCCACGAGAAGCGGCTGGCCCCGATGTGGCCGAGTCGGCTGGCGCGTCCGGTGGGCGGGAGCTGGCGGCGTCGTTGCGGGCGCAGGGGTGGTCGAACAAGGCGATCGCCCGGCATGTCGGGGTGCACCCTTCCACCGTGGGCCGCTGGTTCGCGCGGCCCGCGCTGACCGGACCCGAGGAGAAGCCCGCATGAACATCGACCAGCACCGTCGCCAGAACCTGGACCGACCGCGACGAGAGGAGTCGCCCCGGTCCAGCGGCACTGTCACTCCCGCCGAGGGTGAGGTGTCGGCGCTGGCCCGGCACCGAGACCCGTCGCTGTCCAGCAAGGACGGGAGCCAGACGGCGAAGCCTCAGCGTGGGGTGGCGTGGGTGCGCCCCTCGGAGCTGATGACGCAGGCCGGTGGACGGGTGGCCGCGCGCGGGATCGACTTCGAGACCGAGCTGGCCCGCCGAGCCCGCCGGGCGCCCGCCACCGCGATCCGGGCCGGCCGCCGCGGGATCGCGACGGCGCGACAGGCCGCGAGTGCTCGTGCCCGCCGCTTGCCGCCGGTGTCGGAGTTCGGGCGACCGGCGCGGACGCACTCGTGGGTGACCCGTTCCGGGATCGGGCTGGGGTGAGCTGAGATGGGAGCCCTCGGCAGCACCACGGCGGTGGTTGCTGAGGGTGGCGTGTGCACCTGCTCGTCAGGAGGTGCAACGCCGATGAGCACGACGAGCGAACGCGACCAGGACCGGCCAGGGTTCGAGGAGTCCGAGGGCCTGCGCGTGCTGTTGACCCGCCTGCACGCCCAAGGGCGGGGCGCGTGGCGCGACGACCCGGAAGCGGCCGCGTTGATGCGGCACGCCGCCGACCGTTACGCCGCCCTCGCCCGCAAGCACGGGCTGGACCCGTGGGAGGCCGCGGCGGCGGCGTTCGACGCGATGCGCACCCCGTCGGTGCGGCGCGCGGAGGACCCGTGGGCGATGGTCACTCGGGCGGTGCAGGTGACGTGCATCTTCGAGGAGCGCGCCAACGGGCTGCTGTGCTCGGTGCACCAGGCTCGTCGCCCGCAGTACAGCGCGTTCCACGACGCCGAGCGGTTCAGCGACCGGGAGAACCCGCTGACCGACTACCACGTCGCCTTCCACGTCCGCGACACCACCGAGGCGACCGAGCCCGCCGGCGGCGGAACGGCTGGTGTGACGGGCGCGGTGGAGGACACGATCGCGCTGTTCACGCTGTTGGGCTGGCCCGCGACCGTCGCGCGTGCCGGAGTGGAGTACGTCTGCGCGCGGCTGGCGGAGGCGTCGTCGCGAACGTCGGCGTTCGAGGCGCTGCGGCGCGACTACCACGCCCGCGCGCTGCTCGATCTGCCCGGCTCCTCGTGGCTGGCGATGCTGCGGGTGGTGCTCGGCAATCCCGACCCCGACCTGACGCACACGGCCGCCGGGCGCGGCGTGCTGGTGCGGCTCCTGGTCGGTGAGCCGTTGCGCGCCCTGTTGTCGGACGACGACCTGCTGGCCGAGGTGGTGCTGTCCGCGCCCGAGGAACCGGTCGAGGGTGGCCGGAGTGGGTAGTCCGGGGCACATTGAGCTGGAGCGCGCGCTGGACTCCATCGGGGTCGGGCGCCGGCACCGTGCGGACCTGGGCGACCTCGACGCGCTCGCCGCGTCCATCGACCGCGACGGCGTGTTGCAGCCCATCACCATCACCCCGGACGGGGTGCTGGTGTGCGGGCTGCGGCGGCTGGCCGCGATGCGCCAGCTCGGCTGGAAGACCGCGAACGTGTGGGTCCGTTCGGGGATCAGCGAACGACTCGGGCAGCTCTTGGCCGAGCAGGACGACAACGCCCTGCACAAGCCCCTGACCCAGACCGAGCAGGCCACGCTCTATCGCGAGCTGAAGGCCCTGCTGGCCGAGGACGCCGCCCGCCGGCAGGAGGCATCGCGGTTCACGGCCGGCGAGACAAACCCCAGGTCGCACGGTGGGGCCACCGTGGCCCCACCGTCAAACACGCTCCCGGCAGACACAGAACAACAGGGTGGGCGCGGGCGGACGAGGGAGCAGGCGGCGCTGATGGTCACCGGCCGCAACGCCTACACCAGCCTGGAACGCATCAGCGAGCTGCAACGCCTCGCCGCCGACCCCGACCAGCCCGCCACCGTCCGGGAACGCGCGACCGCTGAGCTGGAGCGGATCGACGCCGGCGGGTCGATCACCGCCGGCCACCAGCGCGCCCGCGCCGAGCTGTCGCTGGCCGAGCTCGACCGGATCGCCGCCGACCCCGCGACGCCGGAACCGATGCGTGACCGCGCCGCCGAGGACGCCGCACGCCTGCGGGCGGCGGAGACCCAGACGCGGGCGGCCGAGCTGGAACGCCTCGCCGCGGATGCGCTGGCCCGTGTTCGCGCCAACGGCAAGAGCGCCGCCAAGCGGGCGCGCACGCGCCGCACGAAGCCGGCGAGCCCACCCGGCGGGTGGGAGCGGCGGACGCTGCGGGCGTTCGTGCTGACCTGGGACGACCTGGACTCGTGGTGGGAGCACTACGACCCGGCCGAGGTTGGCCCGGCGTTGACCGAGGAGCAATGGGACCGCTTCGCCGCGACGGTGGCCGGCACGGTGACGTTCGCCGAGGCCGCCGACGCAGCCCGGCGGCAATCCCAACTCCGCACCGCCTGACCCATCTGCTCTCCACCGCACGGTGCCGTGCGGGCGGTGTGCACCTTCCCGGCGACCACTCCTCTGCCCATGATCCGGGAGGCCCGCCGCGCATGGACCCCACCTTCGACCGTCATCGCCGCCGGCTGCTGATCGCCGCGATCGCCGGTGGCCTCGTCCCGGTGCTGCTGGTCGGCATCGGCGTGTACGGGCTGCTGCGCGGACCCGCCCAACCCGCCGGCCCCGGCGACCGGCCCGCTGGCACACCCGCCCCGAGCACGCCGTCATCGCCTCGGCCGCCCGAAGCGCCGCAGGCGCTTCCTCTGACCACGGACGCGGAGACTTTCGCCCGTACGGTCGCCGAGACGCTGTTCGCGTGGGACACAGCCACCGGGTACGGCCCGGCCGACTACGCTCAACCGCTGGTCGACGTGGGCGACCCGACCGGGACCGAGACACCGGGGCTCGCCTCCGACATCCGCTCCTACCTGCCGACACCGGAAGCGTGGGCGCAGCTCCGCACCCACCAGACCCGGCAATGGCTGAGCATCGAGGCGGCGTTCGTGCCCGATGCGTGGGAGGTCGCGGTCGCCCAAGCCCCTCCTGGCCAGCTCGCACCCGGAGCGATCGCCTACACCATCGAGGGCACCCGGCACCGTGACGGAACCTGGGGCACGGAGCCCGTGGAGGCATCGCGGCCGGTGTCGTTCACCGTGTTCCTGGCCTGCCCGGTGCCGGCACCGCAGTTCCGCACCGGGCCGTGCCACTTGCTGCGACTGTCCCAACTCGACAACCCTCTGCGATAGCCGGCGGTCGTCGTGTTGAAGAAGCTCGCCCTCGCCCTGGCCGCCCTGCTGTTCCTCGCCCCCGCGCTGGGGATGCTCAGCGTGGGGCTGCTGTTCAACACCGCCGCGTTCGCGGCCTGCACCCCGTCCGCGTCGTTGACGGTCGGCCCGATCCCCGACTCGCTGACCGCCACCACCCGCAACGGCGAGACCATCACCCTGAACCGGACCCAGCTCGGCCACGCCGCCACGATCATCACGATCGGCGGGCAGGTCGAAGGCGTCGGCCGCCCCGGCGTGGTGATCGCGCTGATGGCCGCGCTCACCGAGTCCTCGTTGCGGATGCTCGCCAACACCGGCGCCTACCCGGAGTCCGGGAACTACCCGAACGACGGGAACGGCTCGGACCACGACAGCCTGGGGTTGTTCCAGATGCGGCCCGCCGCCGGATGGGGCACCGTCGCCGAGCTGATGAACCCGACGTATCAGGCCCGCGCGTTCTACGGCGGACCGACCGGGCCGAACCACCCCTCGCCGCGCGGACTGCTGGACATCCCTGGCTGGCAGCAGATGGACCTCGGCGCCGCCGCCCAAGCCGTCGAGGTGTCCGCGTACCCGGATAGGTATCAGAACTACCAGCCGGTCGCCGAAGCGATCCTCGCCGCCCTCACCCGGCCGGCCGGCGGCGCGGGCGGGACGCCCGGTGACCCGGCGATCCCCGAGACCAGCAGGGTCGTGTTCCCGTTGCCGTCCGGGACGTGGGTGAAGACGAGCACGTTCGGGTGGCGCACCGACCCGCTCACCGGCGAGCGCAGGTTCCACACCGGCACCGACTACGCCGCCGCGGACGGCACGCCGATCCTCGCCGTCGCGGACGGTGTGGTGAC
Source organism: uncultured Intrasporangiaceae bacterium (assembly GCA_964647395.1). GTDB lineage: Bacteria > Actinomycetota > Actinomycetes > Actinomycetales > Dermatophilaceae > Phosphoribacter. The sequence continues at coordinate 8,250 of CAZYHR010000026.1, forward strand.
GGTGGCCGGGTTCTCCGGCGGATACGGCGGGCTCATCGTCATCGAGCACACCATCGGCGGGCAACGGGTCGCCTCCGCGTATGCGCACATGTGGGAGCACGGCATCCACGTCTCAGTCGGTGACCGGGTGAGCGCGGGGCAGCACGTCGGCGATGTCGGCTCCTCCGGCCGTTCCACCGGCGCCCATCTGCACTTCGAGATACGACCCGGCGGCACCAACGCCGCGGCGATCGACGCCGAGCCGTGGCTTGCCGAGCACGGAGCCGAAGGCATCCAGCCCGGCGACACGACCCAGCCAGGCTGCGCACCAGGCGCCGACGCCGCACCCCCTGGTGGATTCCCCGGCGGGAACCCGGACGCGCTCGTGGACGACCCCACCTCGTCGGGGCAGATCACCGCACGCATGGCCCACGTCATGAACCAGACCAGGGCGTCGTTCCCTGACACCGGATGGGGGTGCTGGTCACCCCGGCCCGGCACCGTCTCCGAACATCCCCTCGGTCGGGCCTGCGACGTGACGTTCGGCAACGCGATCGGGCAGGCCGCGACCGGCGCTGCGCTCGAGAACGGTTGGGCGGTCACCAACTGGCTCCAGACGCACGCCGCCACGCTCGGCGTGGAGTACCTGATCTGGCAGGGGAGGATTTGGTCGCTTGCGCGCGACGCCGAAGGTTGGCGGCCCTACGACGGCGGCGGCATGCACGACCCCGGCAGTGTGACCGGCGGCCACTACGACCACCTCCACATCACCGTCCGATCCGGGGCGTGACCCGCATGGACGTGTTTCCCGACTTCGGTGGCGTCGGCGGTGCCGGCCAGTTGCGCGCGATCGTCGGCGCGCTGCTGATGTTCGTGCTCATCGTCGCCGTACTCATGCTGATCGTCTCCGCGATCGTGTGGGCGATCGCCTCCGCGCACGGCAACTACCAAGCCGCGGGCAAGGCTCGCGCCGGCCTGTGGGTCTCGGTCGGTGCCGCCGCTCTCGCCGGCGCCGGGGTCGCGTGGGTCAACTTCCTCCTCGACGTCGGCACCCGCTTCTGACGTTCCGGGTCGGGGCACGGTCGGTGCACCTGGCAGTCGAGAACCCATCGGCCTGTCAAGAGGAGTGCTGCTGTGATCGACATCGACCCCAACGGGACCGGGCTTCCCGGCATCGAACAGCTCAGGATCATCGTCGGTGCGGTCATGACCATCGGCCTGATCCTGAGCGTCCTGGCGCTGATCGTATCGGCGGTGGTGTGGGGCTTCGGCGCCAACTCCTCCAACCCGCATCTGGCCTCGCGCGGCAAGTTCGGCGTGCTGGTCTCCTGCGGGGCGGCGATCATCTGCGGCGCCGCGGTGACGCTCATCAACTTCTTCTGGAACGTGGGCCAGTCCGTATGACCGGCCACACCTACCGCTGCGGGCGGGGGTAGCGCTGATGGGCGTGTGCGATGTGCCGGTCATCTCCTCGGTGTGCGACGCTGTCGGCGAGGGCGTCGCCTCCTTGGTGACCGCCCCGTTCGACTGGCTCGCCCAGGCGATGGGCGGCGCGGCGGCCTGGCTGTTCGAGGCCGTGTGGGCGGTGATGGACACCACCACGCTCGTGGATGTCACCGACGCCGGCTACCTCGGCGTCTACAACATCCTGTTCGGCGTCGCGGTCTTCATCATCCTGATCTTCTTCTGCCTCCAACTCATCACGGGCATGATCCACCGCGACCCCACCGCCCTGTCGAGAGCCGCGACCGGCGCGGCCAAGAGCGTGCTCGGATCGTTCGTCGCGATCGGCCTGACCGGGCTGCTGCTGGAAATCACCGACCAGCTCTGCGTCGGGATCGTGCAGGCCACCGGCAACACGATGGAAGGGATGGGCGACCGGATCGCCCTGCTCGCCGCCGGGTTCGGGACCATCAACATCGCCGCCCCCGGCGTCGGCGCGATCATCACGATCTTCCTGGCCGGCCTCGCAATCAGCGCGGCGGCGATCGTCTGGTTCTCCCTGCTGATCCGCAAAGCGCTGTTGCTGGTAGCGATCGTGTTCGCCCCGGTCGCGCTGGCCGGCTACTCGTGGGATGCCACCAAGGGCTGGTTCCCCAAGTGGGCGACCTTCGTAGTCGCGCTGATCTTCTCCAAGCTCGTGCTGGTGGTGATCTTCCTGGTCGCGATCACCCAGGTCTCGGCCCCGATCGAGGCCGACCTGGCCTCGATCAGCGACCCCATCGCCGGTGTCGTGCTGATGCTGATCGCGGCGTTCGCGCCGTACATGACCTACAAGTTCCTGTCGTTCGTCGGGATCGACATGTACCACGCGATGTCGAGCGAGCAGGAAGCCAAGAACGCTCTGAACCGGCCCGTCCCCGTCCCGGCGAGCCCGCGCGGTAGTGACGCCAAGAAGGTGCTCGACGGCGACGGCGGCAACGACTCCGGTGGCGGGGGTGCACCGCCCACGCCCAAGCCGACACCCGGCAACGCCGAGGCTCCCGCCGGCGGGGGTTCCGCGGCCAAGGCGAGTAGCGCCGGGGCCGGGTCTGCGGGAGCGACCAGCGGCGCGTCCGCCGGCACCGCCGGAGCCGGCGCTGGCGCGGGTGCTGCCGCTGGTCCTGTCGGGGTGGCCACGGTGGCCGGGGCGAAGGTCGCCAAGGACACCGCCACCGCGGGACCGAAGGCCGGAGCCGCGGTCGGCGGTGCCGCCGAAGGACACGCGGACGGTGCCGCTCAGACCGCCGAGCCGGCGCCCCCGGCGACCCGCACCCCGCCCGCCGCACCTCCCGCACCACCGGCTCGGGAGGGCGCATCGTCCGCGCCCTCGACCGCGCCAAAGCCGGCTCCGTCCCGGCCTACCGCACCGCCCCCGTCGAGCACGCCGCCTGCGGGCGAGAAGAAGTAGGGGTCTGCGATGTCACGCCATACCCGTAGCTCGGATGATCGCGAGGACTATCCGCTGCGGCCGGTGCAGTTCTCTCGGCTGACCCGCCGCGGGGTCATGCTCGGCCTGTCGGTGCCCCAGGTGGTGATCCTCGCGGTCGGCATCCTCACCGTCGTCGGCGCCCTCTATGCCGGTGGCGGGATGCTGCTGGCGTGGACCGCCCCGATCTGGCTGGTGTGTGCGGTGCTGGCGTGGGTGCCCGCCGGCGGCCGCAAGCTCATCGAATGGGTGCCTATCGTCGCCCGCTGGGTGTGGCGGGTCACCGGCGGTCAGCTCCTCTACCGCCGCCGAGTCGTCAAGCCCCGCCCCGCCGGGACGCTCGCGCTGCCCGGCGGGGCAGCGGCGCTGCGGGAGTGGGAGGACCCCGAGACCGGCGCCGCGATGATCCACGACCCCCACGCGGCCACGCTGACCGCAATCGTCGGGCTCACCCATCCCGCGTTCGTGCTGCTCGACCCCGGCGAGCAGGAGCGCCGCGTCGCATCTTGGGGCAGGGTGCTGGCGACGTGCTGCCGATCCGGGCGGATCGCCCGCATCCAGGTCGGAGAGCGCACGCTGCCCGACGCCGGTACCGGACTGGCGGAATGGTGGGCCGAGCACGGCACCGGCGACGACACCTGGGCCACGACCACCTATGCCGAGCTTATCGAGCGGGCCGGGCCGGCCGGGGAACGCCATGCCACCACCCTCAGCCTCGCGCTGGACATGAAGAACAGCGCCCGGCAGATCAGGACGGCCGGTGGCGGCATCCGTGGTGCCGCCGCCGTGCTCCGCCAGGAGATGACCACCCTGACGACCGCGTTGCGCGCCGCAGACCTGACCGTCACCGGCTGGCTCACGCCGGGCGAGGTCGCCGTGATCCTCCGCTCGGCCTACGACCCCGCCGCCGCCCCGGCCTTGGAACGCCACGGCCAGCTCGGCCGCGACCTCGCCGCCGCCGGGCCGGTCGCGGTCACCGAGACCTGGGACCAGCTTCGCTCCGACAGCGCAGTCCACGCGGTGCTGTGGGTATCGGAGTGGCCGCGCTCGCAGGTGTATCCGGGGTTCCTCGCCCCGATCCTGCTGTCCTCGGGCATCCAACGGGTGTTCTCGCTCATCTGCACTCCGATCCGCGCCGACCAGGCCGCCCGCGACATCCGCAAGAAGAAGACCGAACTCATCTCCGACGCCGCCCAGCGGGCCAAGATCTGGCAGATCGAGGACGCCGGCCAGACGGCCGAATATCACGACGTGCTGCAACAGGAAGCCGACCTCACCGCCGGCCACGGCGTCTTGCGCTACACCGGCCTGATCGCCGTCACCGCACCCACCGTCGACGAGCTCGACGCCGCGATCGCCGCGATCGAACAGGCCGCGATCCAAGCCTCCTGCGAGACCCGCCGCCTCGTCGGGCAGCAGGCCGCCGCGTTCACCGTCGCCGCGCTTCCCCTGTGCCGCGCCGTCTGATCCGGCGTCAGCGGAGCACCTGACCGACAACCCGACGCAGACGGAGGAGACCGATCATGCCGACGTTCCACGACCCGATCCTGGACGGCGCCGAGGCGTCCGAGGCGTTGCGGGGACTCGCGCACGCCACTCGTGACCTCGCGCACCCGGCCGACACCTATCCGGTGCTCGGTGACCTGCTGGGCGGGGTGCGGTCGCTGCGACAGGTGCTCGACCAGCTCGCCAGCACGCACCTGCGGTTCCGCGCCGTCGCGCACGACGACGCCGGAAACCACCGCGTCGGCGCCCACGAAGCCCTCGCCGCGGCCGACGAACTGCACCAAGCCGGCGCGCTGCTCGATCAGGTCGAGTCCCGGCTGGACCAGGCGATGCAGCACTCCGGGCGGATCGCCTGGCACGAAGCACCGCCCGACCCCGCACCGGCCAGGCAACGGCTGGTTTCCCGACTCGGCGGCTTCGCCGACCCGTTCGGCCATGACCGTCACCCGAGCCGCCAGGAGCACGGGCGCTCGTCGCTGTAGCCGATAGGCGCGCCGGATTGGCGGTGCGCACCTGACCGGCATGGACACCACAGACGGCACCGGCGACGCCGCCGCGCACTCGACACAGGCCGGGACTCTCACTCTGGCGGTGTGGCCCGACACGCCGCTGGGTGAGCACCAGCGGTACGGCTACCGCATCACCGACGCGGCCACCGGGCGATCCCTGGAAGGCCGGGACCTGTTCACCGGCGCCGGCGCTCCGGTCGCCCCGGATCGGGCGATGCGGGACCTGGCCGGGTTCCTCGGCGCGGCCGGCGAGGCGCGCCAGTACGTCCTCGATCACCCCGGTCACGCGCCCGAGCACGAGGGCCTGTTCCCCGGCTGGGTGGCCGAGGCCGCCCGACGCAACGCCGACGCCCTGGCGCTGCTGGCCGAGGACCAAGCGGGCGCACCGCTGCCGGCGGACCCCGACCGCCGGGAGCCGGGGCGGCGGTGGATCAGTGTCGTGTTCCTGCAAGGCTCCGAGGCCGACGCGGTGCTGGACCTGATCGACCAGGCGGGCACCGACGCCGCGATCGAGCACCTGGCCGGCTTCGACTACGGCGAGGACACCGTGCAGGCCGCGATGGAGAACGGCTACGTCTACGACGCTCCGCCGACCGGAGCCACCGACCGCCTCGCCGTCCGGGACGTGTACACCCTGACCTACAACCACGCCCTCGGCCACGTCGGACTGCTGCGCGAGTGGGAAGCCCTGCCGGACCCTGCCCTGCTCGACATCGACACGCCCCACCCCGCTGCGACGCGGCCGACATCGGCACCGTCCCGGACTCCGAGGGCTGGTGGCGGGCGCGACTGGTTCGCGGCACCGCCTGGCACCGACGCCTCGCGGCCTTCGGGCGGGCGGGGGTTGGCGCTGTGACCAGCCCCGACCACACCGACCACGGAGCCGGGGATGGGGAGGGACGGCTGCACACGGCGGTGCTGGTCGGTCCCACCGGGGAGCGGCGCCGGCACCGCAAGGCGCGCCGACAGGCCGCGGCCCGCATCGAACGGGCCGCGCGCGATGCCCGCCGCGCGGAGGCGAAGGCGCGATGGGAGGCCGAACGCGCCGAGCGCCGCAACACCACCTACCTGCCCGCCGCAGGTGAGCCCGGCCCCGCCGCGCTGCGCACCCCCGGACGGTTCCGGCTCCCCCGGCACCAGGACACCAGTGCCACCCTCGCCGGGGCGTACCCGTTCCTGGCCGAAGGGGGTCTCGGATCGCGTGGCGTGTTCGTAGGCCAGGACCTCTACAGCGGCGGCAGTTTCGTGTACGACCCGTGGGAGCTGTACCGGCAGGGCGTCATCACCGCTCCGAACGTCGTCCTGGCCGGGATCGTCGGCTCCGGGAAGTCGTCGCTGGCGAAGTCCCTCTACACCCGGAGCATCCCGTTCGGGAAGCGCGTGTACGTGCCGGGCGATCCCAAGGGCGAGCACACCGCCGTCGCGCAGCTCGTCGGCGGTAAGGCGATCGTGCTCGGGCACGGCCTGTCCAACCGGCTCAACGCGCTCGATGAGGGCCACCGCCCCGCCAGCACCTCCGACGTGGAGTGGGCCGCCCAGCTCGCCTCCCGCCGCCGCGACCTGATCGGCGCGCTCGCGGAGACCGTGCTGGACCGGGGCTTGTCGCCGTTGGAGCACACCGCGATCGACCTCGCGCTGGCCGACGCAGTGCGCTCCTCGGAGGTGCCGATCCTGCCGATGGTCGTGGACCGCATCCTGGCCCCGAACCCGGCCGACGACGAGGACGGCCGACTCGCTGAGGACGGGCGGATGGTCGGCCACGCCCTGCGCCGGCTGGTGGCCGGCGACCTCCAAGGGCTGTTCGACGGACCTTCCACGGTGCGGTTCGACCCGTCGCTGCCGATGGTCAGCCTGGACCTGTCGCGCGTCGCGGAGAACTCCACCCTGATTTCGGTGCTGATGACCTGCTCGTCGGCGTGGATGGAAGCCGCCCTGCTCGACCCCGCCGGCGGGCAACGCTGGGTGATCTACGACGAGGCGTGGCGGCTCATGGCCTACCCGTCGCTGCTGCGCAGGATGGACGCGCAATGGCGGCTGGCGCGGCACTACGGGCTGGCGAACATGCTGATCTTCCACAAGCTGTCCGACCTGGACAACGTGGGCGATGCCGGGACCGCGATGCGCGCTCTGGCCTCCTCGCTGCTGGCGAACGCCGAGACGCGGATCATCTACCGCCAAGAGCCCGACCAGCTCGGCACGACCGCGGCCGCGCTCGGGTTGACCGGAACCGAGCAGAAGCTGCTTCCGGGCCTGGGCACCGGGCAAGGGCTGTGGCGCATCAAGGACCGCTCCTTCGTCGTCCAGCACCAGCTCCACCCCGCCGAGCTGACCGCGTTCGACACGACCAGCCGCATGACCGGGCTCGTGAAGGCGCAAGTTCCCCCGATTCTCGACCGTTCGTCGGGAATCGCGAACGAACCCGAGGGCCCCTGATGGGCCGGCCGCGCTACCGGCGCACCCGCAACCTCGGCGCTTCCGACAGCTCCGAGGGCGGCGACGGCGAGGCGGTGGAGGTGCCGGTCGTGCTTCCGCACGCGGTGTTCACCGTCCACGAGGACGGCACGATGACCGTCACCGTCGACGGGACACCGCACGAGCCGGAGGCGTTCGCGCCTCGGAGGCGGCGCGAGTCGTTCCCGGCGATCATCGATGCCCTCACGGACCGGCGCCGTACCCCGATCCGGGTCGAGGTCCATGAGACCGACGGTGCCGTGTTCACCGACATCATCACTCCGGGCCGGCGCCGCCGCCCGCCCGTCGAGCCCGAGCCGGACCCGGCGCCGGTGCCCGGCCTCGTAGTGCTGCACGGTGAGGGGTTCGTGCCCGGTGAGGACGTGGCGGTCGCCGTGATCGTCGCTCACAGCGACGCCGCCCCGGACGGAACCGCCCGCGGCCTCCTGGCTCGCGAGCTGCTGGCGGCGAGCGCGACTCGTGAGGTGATCCTGCTCGGCCGCATCTCGGGCACCCTGATCGTGGGGCACCCCGGATGAGCGCCCCGAGACCGGCCCGGCCGCTCGGGGACGAGCTGACCAACCTCGCCCTCGGCCTGCTCGTCGCGGCCGCGGTGCTGGCCGCCCTGCTCCGTGCCGCCGGGTCCGTAGCCGCCTGGGTCACCGGCGCCGGCCAGCCGGCCGGGGGCATCGAGGTCGGGCTGGGTGTGCTGGCGCATCCGGGCGACCCGGCAGCGCCGCTCGGGGCGCCGGGGTTGAGCGCGGTCGCGTACTGGATCAGCGCCGCCGTCCTGATCCTCGCGGTCGGGATGCTCGGCTGGTGGGCGTGGCGGCTGCTGCGCGAGCGCGGCCGGCAGCTCAGGGCCGACCCGTACCGGATCGCCGGGATCGCGACCCGCGCCGAAGTCGCCCGCACCGCGTCCGAGACGGCGCTGCTGCGCCGCGCGGGCCACCTGCGGCCCTCGCTGACCAGTCCGCGTGCGGCCGATGTCGGCTACCGGATCGGCACGTCGCGAGGCAAGGGCGTGTGGGCGTCGGTGGAGGACTCGATCCTGCTGATCGGCCCGCCCCGCTCCGGCAAGGGCGCCCATGTCGTCATCAACGCGATCATCGACGCGCCCGGCGCGGTCGTCACCACCTCGACCCGGCCGGACAACCTGACCGCGACGCTGCGGGCGCGCCAGAAGGCCGGCCCGGTGGCGGTCTTCGACCCCCAACACCTCGCGGAAGGAGTGCCCGCGGGGCTGCGGTGGTCGCCCATCCGCGGCTGTGAGGACCCGCTGACGGCGATGATCCGCGCCACCGGGCTGGCCGCCGGCACCGGCCTGTCGGCGGGTGGGGTCGACGGCGGCGGGTTTTGGGAGGGCAAGACGAGAACGGCGCTGCAAGCTCTCCTGCACGCTGCGGCGCTGGACCAGCGGCCGCCCGCCGAGTTGTTCCGGTGGACCCTTGATCCCTCGGCCGCCGCCGACGCGGTGGCGATCCTCACCGGGAACCCGCGGGCGGCTGTCGGGTGGGCTGAGTCGTTGCAGGCGATGATCGAGTCCGATCCGCGCACCCGCGACTCGATCTGGCAAGGCGTGTCCCTGGCGCTCGCGGCGTTGGCCGACCCGCGGGTTCTCGATGCCGTCACCCCTGGGCCGGGCGAGGATTTCGACCCGGCCGCGTTCCTCCAAGCCGGGGGCACGCTGTACCTGTTGGCGACCGGCGCTGGGGCGAACAACTCCTCGGCCCTCGTCGCGGCGTTCGTGGAAGACCTCATCGAGACCGCCCGGCACCTCGCCGCGCGCAGTCCCGGCGCCCGTCTCGACCCGCCCGTGCTGTTGGCGCTCGATGAGATCGGCAACCTCTCACCCCTGCCGTCGCTGCCGACGCTCATGGCCGAAGGCGGCGGGACCGGGATCACGACCATGCCGGTCTTGCAGTCGCTGGCTCAGGCGCGGGAGAAGTGGTCAGAGAACGCGGCCGGTGCGATCTGGGACGCCTCGATCGTCAAGGTGATCCTCGGTGGCGCCTCCAACAGCCGTGACCTGCACGACCTCACCACCCTCATCGGAGAACGCGACGAGACCACCGACTCCACAACAGTCGGCGATCACGGCTCCCGCTCGGCGCAGCGGTCGATCCGCCGGGTGCCGGTCATGCCGCCCGACGCGATCAGGACCCTGCCGTTCGGGACCGCGCTCGTGCTGTTGCGCGCCGCGCCGCCCATCGTCACCCGGATGCGCACCTGGACCGACCGGCCCGACGCCGACCGGCTCCGCGCCGACCGCACGGCGATCGAGACGCTGCTGCGCCGCCCGTAGGCGTGGGAGGCGCCGCGCACCTTCTCGATGACCGCCGCCCGGTCGTCCGCGACCGGCGCCTGATCGAGACGGAGCCGCCGTCATGAGCGAGCAGTTGCACGTCCAACAGTCGGTGTCGGGGTTCATCGCCTCCGCGCCGCAGTTGTCCTACACCGACCGCGGCGACGCCCGCTTCTACGTCAAGATCGGCCAGGAGCACTTCACCCGCAACGACGACGGCACCTTCACCAAGCAGGACACGACGTTCCACGACCTCGTGGCCTACCGCCGCACCGCCGAGCACGCCCACGAGCGATTCGCCAAGGGTGACAACTTCGTCGCCGAGGGCTACGTGCGCGACTACACGTACAAAGACGCCGCGGGCAACCAGGTCGAGGGCAGCGAGTTCATCGCCCGCAAGATCGGCCACGACCTCGCCCGCACCAACTACGACGTGGACCGCTCCCGCCGCGGCGCGGCCGCCGACCGGGGTGTCGAGGCCCCGGCACCGGCCGCGCCGGCGCAGTCGGCCGCCGCTCGCGCGGCGAGCATGTCGATCTGACGGGCGCCGATCATGAGTGACGACAGCCTGACTCCGCCGTTCCCGCCCAACCCCGAGCGGCCCGACGAGCCCGACTTCGAGGACATCGAGCCCGACACCCCGGCCACGCCCGCCGACGACGGCGTGCTGCCCGAGCCGCCGCACCCGATCAACTGGAACCTGCTGACCGCCAACGAGGCCGAGACCGAGTGGCTGGAGCTCAATGCCTGGGTGAACTGGCTACGCCGCACCTACGGGCTGCCCGCCTCGGTGATCCCGCCGTTCTGGCACCGCCACTCCGAGCTGGTGTGGGAGCTGTCCGCGCTGCACCTGCACTGGCTGTGCGCCTACGACCCCGAGCAGAACGGGTCTGCGCCGCTGGGCTGGCACCGCGACTTCGCCGACGCCCGCCAACGGCTGCGCGATTGGGTCGCCGCCTCCGGCACCCGCATCGACCGCGACCGGCCCACCCGGCAGACCACCTGGCCTGGCGAGGACCCGGCCGAGCCGGTCGAGGACACGATCATCGCCCACCGCGACCAGGACCTCGTGCAATGGGTGCTCGATGACGTGGCCGACCGCCGCCAGGCCGAGGACGAGTTCTACGCCGGCGGTGCGAGCTGATGGTCCGCAACTACGAGCGCAAGACCAACCGGCGCCCCGAGAGCGAACGCGGCCTGCGCGTCGTCGTCACGCCGCGGCGCGAACCCGACCTGGAACTGCTGGCGCGGGTCATCGTGGACATGGCGATGACCGACCCCCTCGGACTGCACCCCACCACCGACCAGGCCGCCGGCCCGGACCTGGATCGTCGCGACACCAGCCGGTAGAGTGGAGGTGTTGCCCTTCGAGGGCGCATCAGTCGCTTCGGGTCCACCGGCATCATCGGTGGCTTACTTGACCGGCATCGCCGGTCATGCTCTTTCTCTCAACTGGCGCTCGCGGGATCACCGCGGAGGGCAGGCAACCGCCTGAGAGGAACGAGCACCATGCCCACCGCCACCGAAGCCCCCGCCACTACGCCGATCACCGACCACGAGGGTCTGAACGACGCCCAGCGCGCCGTCGCCTACATCCGGGTCTCCACCAAGGAGCAGGCCGAACGCGGCGGGTTCGAGGAAGGCTTCTCCATCCCCGCCCAGCGCGACGCGATCCGCCGCGCCGCCGCCGAGGCCGGCGCGATGATCGTGGAGGAGTTCATCGACGCCGGGGAGACCGCCACCAACGCCCGCCGTCCCGACCTGCAACGGATGCTGGCGTTCATCAAGAGCAATCGGGTCGATCTGTGCATCGTCCACAAGCTCGACCGGCTCGCCCGCAACCGCGCTGACGACGTGGCGATCCACCTCGCGCTGCGCCAGGCCGGGGTGACGCTGGTGTCGGTCACCGAGAACATTGACGAAACCCCGACCGGGATGCTGCTGCACGGCATCATGTCCACGATCGCGGAGTTCTACTCCCGCAACCTGGCCGGCGAGGTCACCAAGGGACTCCAGCAGAAGGCCGCCGCCGGCGGCACCGTGTCCAAGGCGCCGCTCGGGTACGTCAACGTCCGCGACCGCGACCCCCAGGGCCGCGAGGTCCGCACCGTGACCGTGGACCCCGAACGTGCGCCGCTGGTCGCGTGGGCGTTCGAGGCATACGCCGCCGGCAACCGTTCCCTGTCCGACCTGGCCGACGAGCTCGCCGCCCGCGGGTTGACCAGCCTGCCCACCCCCAAGCGGCCCGCCAAGCCGATCGGGGTGTCCACCTTGCAGCGGATGCTGCGCAACCCGTACTACAAGGGCGACATCATCTACAAGGGTGCCCGGCACCTCGGCACCCACGATCGGCTCGTGCACCCGACCGTGTGGACCAAGGTGCAGAACGTGCTCGACGCCCACAACGTCGCCGGGGACCGCACGCAGACCCACGAGCACTACCTGAAAGGCTCCCTCTACTGCGGCTGCGGCGCGCGCATGACAATCAACAACGCCCGCAACCGGCACGGTGAGACCTACCCCTACTTCATCTGCCTCGGCCGCCACGCCAACACCACGCCATGTGAACGGCAGGCCGTGCTCGTCTCGACCGTGGAGCACCTGGTCGCCGAGCACTACCGCACCGTCGAGCTCTCGCCCGAGGCCGCCGACGCGCTCACCGGGATGATCGAGGACATCTTCGACCGCATCGACGCCGAATCCGAGGCCCAGCGCCGCGACCTGACCCGGCAGAAGGAACGCCTCGAGGACGAGCAACTGCGGCTGCTGCAAGCCCACTACGCCGACGCGATCAGCCTGCCCGTGCTCAAGAAGGAACAGCACCGCATCGACGGGATGCTCGCCGACATCGACCAGCGCCTCAACGCCTACCGGGCCGGGCGCGAGGACGCCAAGCTCCGGCTACGTGCCTACCTGCACCTGGCGACCAACGCCCACGCCTTCTACCTCGCCTGCGACGAGGGCCGCCGGCGGCTGTGCAACCAGGCGTTCTTCACCAAGATCACCCTCACCGAGCACTTGGACGTGACTTCGGAGTTCACCGGCGTCTACGAAACCATCCTCGACCCGACCAACCGGCTGCACGCCGAGTTCTGGCAGCGCACCGGCCAGCTCCACCCCGACATCACCCTGGCCCACAACGAAGCAACCCTGCCCACCGATCACGGGGGCAGGGTTGGAACTTCGACGAAATGGTGGATGTGAAGGGACTCGAACCCCTGACCTCTCGCGTGTGAAGCGAACGCTCTAACCAACTGAGCTACACATCCGGGCGCGGCGCTGCCGCGGGCAGCCAATATAGCCTGCCGCAGCCCCGCCGGCCGAACCGTCGCCCGGCAGGCCGCCCGCTCAGCCGGCCGGAACGCTGACGTCGGCCACCGTGGCGTGATAGGCGGCGATGACCTCGTCGGCCGCGACGAGCACCGCGACACCGTGCGCCCCGGCACCCATCGACACCGTCCGCCCGACGATCGCGGCGTCGGCGACCACCGGCCACGGCGGCTCGCACCCGAACGGCGTGATCGTGCCGCGCTCGTAGCCGGTCGCCGCCCGCGCCACCCCGGCGTCCGGCAGGGACAGCCGGTTGGTGCCGAGCAACTCGCGCAGCGCCGGCCAGGCGATCTGCCGGTCACCGGGCACGAGCACCAGGTGGAAGTCGTCGTCGCCGCGCCGCACGACGAGCGTCTTGACGATGTCGCGCGCCTCGATGCCGCGCACCGCGGCCGCCTCCTGCAGGCTGCGTACCGGCCCGTGCCGGGTCACCGTGTGCGCGATCCCGGATGCCGCCAGCGCGGCCAGGGCGCGGCGCTCACCGTCCGAGGGGGTCGCCGGCGCGTCGCTCATGGTGGCACTCTGGCATACCCACCGCCCCCCGGCCCGCGCCCGCCGGGTGCCCTGGCCCACACCGCGGGGGGAAGCGGGGGAGGGGCGCCGGGGCGGCATACATTGGGCCCCATGGCAGCGCACACCCGCCGTGTGGCGATCCTCGCCGGCAACCGCATCCCGTTCGCCCGGTCCCACGGGGCCTACGCCAACGCGACCAACCTCGACATGCTCACCGCGACGATCGACGGGCTGGTCGCCCGGACCGGCATCGCGGGAGAGCGGCTCGGGGAGGTGGCCGCGGGGGCGGTGCTCAAGCACAGCCGCGACTGGAATCTCACCCGCGAGGCGGTCCTGGGCACGGCGCTGTCGCCGACCACCCCCGCCTACGACGTCGCCCAGGCGTGCGGCACCGGGCTCGAGGCGACCATCCTCGTGGCCAACAAGATCGCGCTCGGCCAGATCGACTCCGGCATCGCCGGCGGCAGCGACACCGCCAGCGACCCGCCGATGTCGCTCAGCGACGGGATGCGCGACACGCTCCTGGCGGTCAACCGGGCCAAGACGGCGCTCGACAAGGCCAAGGCGCTGACCGGGCTGCGCCCCGGCCACCTCAGCCCCGTGGTGCCGCAGCCGGCCGAGCCGCGCACCGGGCTGTCCATGGGCGAGCACATGGCGATCACCGCCCAGGAGTGGGGCATCACCCGCGAGGCCCAGGACGAGCTCGCGGCGGCGAGCCATCGCAAGCTGGCCGCGGCCTATGAGCGGGGGTTCTTCGACGACCTCGTCATGCCCTATCTCGGGTTGAGCCGGGACAGCAACCTGCGCCCGGACTCGACCGCTGAGCGGCTGGCCAAGCTGCCACCGGTGTTCGGCACGGGCCCGGGCGCGACGCTGACCGCGGGCAACTCGACGCCGCTCACCGACGGCGCCGCGACGGTGCTGCTGGCCACCGACCGGTGGGCCGCGGAGCGTAACCTGGCGCCGATGGCCTATGTCGTCGACGCCGAGACCGCGGCGGTCGACTTCGTGCACGGTGCCGAGGGGCTGCTCATGGCCCCCGCGTATGCCGTCGCGCGGCTGCTGGCCCGCAACAACCTCAGCTTGTCGGACTTCGACTTCTACGAGTTGCACGAGGCCTTCGCGGCCACCGTGCTGTGCACCCTCAAGGCCTGGGAGGACGCGGACTTCTGCCGGACCCGGCTCGGGCTGGACGCTCCGCTGGGTGCCATCGACCCCGAGCGGATCAACGTCAACGGGTCGTCCCTGGCCGCCGGGCACCCCTTCTCGGCCACCGGCGGGCGCATCGTCGCCACGTTGGCGAAACTGCTGCAGGACAAGGGATCCGGTCGCGGCCTCATCTCGATCTGCGCGGCCGGGGGAATGGGTGTCGTCGCGATCCTCGAGGCGGCCTGAGATGGCGTCGAACGACCCGTATGCCGCGCTGCTCGCCTCGCCGCTGGGCCAGCGACTGGCCGCCACCCTCGGCCTGCCGCAGCCGACCGAGTTGCGTCGGCACACCCCGGGAGACCCGACGCTGCTCGGGCCGGCCCTGGTCGGCGGCATCGGCGACCCCGGTCCGCTGGGTGAGCGGATCGTGGCCCTGCTGCGCGAGGACGGCGTCGAGATCGGCGACCCCTTCGACACGGCGGAGGTCGCCGCGGTGGTCTGCGATCTCACCGCGGCGCAGGGCCCGGGCGACCTCGAGCGGCTCCGCGTCGTGCTCGCCCCATCGCTCAAGCGGCTCGGGCCCTCCGGCCGGGTGCTGGTCCTCGGCCGCCCGGTCGAGGCCGGGCTGGCCCCTGCCCGGGCAGCGGTCCGGGCCGCCCTGGTCGGCGCCGTCAAGTCGGTCGCCAAGGAACTGCGGCACGGCGGCACGGCGAACCTGCTGCTGGTGCACCCCGGCGGCGAGGACGCCAGCGACGCCGCCGCCCAGTTCCTGCTGTCGGGGCGCTCGGCGTACGTCAGCGGCCAGGTCCTCGAGGTGGGCCCCGCGGCCCGCGCCCCCGCCCCCGTCGATCCGGTGCAACCGCTGGCCGGCCAGGTCGCCGTCGTCACCGGGGCGGCCCGCGGCATCGGCGCCGCCATCGCCGAGACCCTCGGCCGGGACGGGGCCGTCGTCGTGTGCGTCGACCTCCCGGCGACCGGGCAGGCGCTGTCGCGGGTGGCCAACCGGGTCGGCGGCACCGCCGTGCAGGCCGACGTCACCAGCCGCGACGCGGGGCACCGCATCGCCGAGCACGCGCGCGGCCGGCACGGCGGCCTGGACGTCGTGGTCCACAACGCCGGCATCACCCGCGACAAACTGCTGGCCAACACCGACGAGGAGCGCTGGCACCGGGTCGTCGAGGTCAACCTCGGGGCCGTGCTACAGCTCAACGAGACGCTGCTCGGACCGGCCGGGCTGGCCGACGACGGCCGGATGGTGCTGGTGTCCTCGCTGGCCGGGCTCGCCGGCAACCGGGGGCAGGTCAGTTACGCCGCGAGCAAGGCCGGCCTCGCCGGCCTGGCCCGCGTCCTGGGCACCGACGACCGGCTCCGCGGGCGCGGCATCACCGTCAACGCCGTCGCACCCGGCTTCATCGAGAGCGAGATGACCGCCAAGGTGCCGTTGACCACCCGTGAACTGGGCCGTCGGCTCAACTCCCTGCAGCAGGGCGGGCTGCCGGTCGACGTCGCCGAGACCGTGGCCTTCTTCGCCCAACCGGGCAGCGCGGGGGTCAGCGGGCAGGTCCTGCGGGTCTGCGGCCAGAGCCTGCTGGGCGCCTGACCTCGAGTCCTCAACCACGTGGTAGTCGGCGCGCCGATCCCGCTAGCCTGAGCCGGTATGCCGCGCCGGCGCGGCACCAGCCCACCCCACCTGACGAAGGAGCACCCCCGTGTCCGCCCAGATCACCGTTGTCGTCGCCGGGAGCGAGCGATCGGTGCCGGAGGCGACCACCGCGGGGCAGCTCTTCGACGGCCGCCGCGAGGTGGTCGTGGCGCGGGTCAACGGCGAGTTGCGCGACCTGGCGCACGTGCTCGCCGAAGGTGACGAGGTCGAGCCGGTGCGGATCGACGAGCCCGACGGGCTGGCGGTGCTGCGCCACTCGTGCGCGCACGTGCTGGCCCAGGCGGTGCAGCAGGTCGACCCCGAGGCCAAGCTCGGCATCGGCCCCCCGATCCGGGACGGTTTCTACTACGACTTCAAGGTCGACACGCCGTTCACGCCCGAGGACCTCAAGAAGCTCGAGGGCGTCATGCAGCGGATCATCAACGAGGGCCAGACCTTCGTGCGCCGCGAGGTCAGCGAAGGCGAGGCCCTCGCCGAACTCGCCGCCGAGCCGTTCAAGTGCGAGCTGATCGGACTCAAGGGCGGCTCCGGCGGTGACGGCGACGAGCTCGAGCTGGAGGCCGAGGGCGCCTCGGTCGAGGTCGGCGGCGCCCAGCTGACCATCTACGACAACCTCCGCAAGGACGGCACCCGCGCCTGGGGCGACTTGTGCCGGGGTCCGCACATCCCGTCGACCAAGCTGCTCGGCAACGCCTTCAAGGTCATGCGCAACTCGGCGGCCTACTGGCGCGGCGACCAGCGCAACCAACAACTGCAACGCATCTACGGCACGGCCTGGCCGACCAAGGCCGACCTGGCGGCCTACCTCGACCGGCTCGCCGAGGCCGAGCGGCGCGACCACCGGCGCCTGGGCGCGGAGCTGGACCTGTTCTCCTTCCCCGACGAGCTCGGCTCCGGCCTGGCCGTCTTCCACCCCAAGGGCGGCGTGCTCAAGCGGGAGATGGAGGACTACGTGCGGCGCCGGCACATCGAGGAGGGCTTCCTCTACGTCGGCACCCCGCACATCACCAAGGAGGGGCTCTACCACACCTCGGGGCACCTGCCCTACTTCGCCGACACGATGTTCCCGCCCATGCAGATGGAGGGCGCGAACTACTACGTCAAACCGATGAACTGCCCCATGCACAACCTCGTCTACCGCTCCCGCGGACGCTCCTACCGCGAGCTGCCGATGCGGCTGTTCGAGTTCGGCTCGGTCTATCGCTTCGAGCCCTCGGGCGTCGTGCACGGGCTGACCCGGGTGCGCGGGATGACCCAGGACGACAGCCACTCCTACGTCACCAAGGAGCAGGCCGGCGACGAGGTCAAGCACCTGCTGACCTTCGTGCTGTCGCTGCTGCGCGACTTCGGCCTCACCGACTTCTACCTCGAGTTGTCCACCCGCGACGACCGCAAGAAGGACAAGTTCATCGGCACCGACGAGCAGTGGGCCGAGGCGACCGAGGTGCTCGAGCAGGTCGGTCGGGAGACCGGGCTGGACCTCGTGCCCGACCCCGGTGGCGCGGCCTACTACGGCCCGAAGATCTCGGTCCAGGCCAAGGACGCCATCGGGCGCACCTGGCAACTGTCGACGATCCAGTACGACTTCAACCAGCCGGCCCGCTTCGGCCTCGAATACCAGGCCGCCGACGGCTCGCGCCAGCAGCCGGTGATGATCCACTCGGCGAAGTTCGGCTCGATCGAACGGTTCATCGGGGTGCTCACCGAGCACTACGCGGGCGCCTTCCCGGTGTGGCTCTCCCCGGTCCAGGTGCTCGGCATCCCGGTCGCCGACGAATACGCCCCCTACGTCCGCGACGTGCTCGATCGCTTCGCGGCCCAAGGGGTTCGGGTCGAGGTCGACGAGTCGGACGACCGCTTCCCCAAGAAGATCCGCAACGCCAGCAAGGCCAAGGTCCCGTTCACGCTCATCGCCGGCGAAGACGACCGGGCCGCCGGTGCGGTGTCGTTCCGGATGCGCGACGGCGCCCAGCACAACGGCATCCCGGTGCAGCAGGCCGTCGCCCAGGTGGTCGAGGCGATCCGGACCAAGGCCCAGGTCTGACCCGCGGGCGTCCGCCCGCCGGGCACCCGCCGGGCCCCCGGCGGGCACCGGCGGGCCCCGGGCGCCCGGCCACCCGGCATACACTCACGAGGTGAGCCAGCAGGAGCCGCCGGCGGAGGATGTCCGCGACTTCGCCCGGGTGTCCGACGGGTTCGAGCGGCTGTGGACCCCGCACCGGATGGCGTACATCGAGGCCGACAAGCCGACCGACGAGGACGGCGGCGACTGCCCGTTCTGCGCCGCGCCGGGCAAGGCCGACGCCGACGGGCTCATCGTGCACCGCGGTGGACTGTGCTTCGTCGTCATGAACCTGTTCCCGTACAACCCCGGCCACGTCCTGGTCTGCCCCTACCGGCACGTCGCGCGCTACGTCGAGTTGACCGACGAGGAGACCCTGGAGTTCACCGCGCTGACCAAGGCCGCGGTGCGCACCCTCGACGCGACGAGCCGGCCGATGGGCTACAACCTGGGCATGAACCAGGGCCCGGTCGCCGGCGCCGGGGTCGCCGCGCACCTGCACCAGCACGTCGTGCCGCGCTGGGGCGGGGACGCCAACTTCCTGCCGATCATCGGCCAGACCAAGGCCCTGCCGCTGCTGCTCGAGGACGTCCGGGCCCGGCTCGCGTCGGCGTGGACCGGCTGACCCGCCGGGGCTGACCACCCCGCAGGCCGCCCGCGCGCCCCGGCGGCGCGGCCGCACCCCGCCGTTACGCTGGGTCGCACCATGGCGATGACGAGTCCCCGATGCTGAACCGGCTGCTGCGCGAGACCTGGACCAAGGTCATGACGCCGATCGCCCGGTTCTTCCTGGCCCTGGGCATCAGCCCCGACGTGGTCACCGTGGTCGGCACCATCGGGGTGTGCGTCGGGGCGCTGGCGTTCTATCCGCGCGGCGAGTTCCTCGTCGGCACCCTGGTCATCACGGCCTTCATCTTCAGCGACAACGTCGACGGAGTCATGGCCCGGCTGTCCGGCCGGGAGGGCAAGTGGGGCGCCTTCCTCGACTCCACCCTGGACCGGGTCGGTGACGCGGCGATCTTCGGCGGTCTGGTGCTGCACTTCGCCGGCCCCGGCGAGCACCTGCTGCTGGCCGGGCTCGCGCTGGCCTGCCTCATCCTCGGCCTGGTCGTCTCCTATGCCAAGGCCCGGGCCGAGGGGCTCGGTTTCGAGTGCAACGTCGGCATCGCCGAGCGCGCCGACCGGCTGCTCGCCGTGCTGCTGGCCACCGGGCTGGTCGGGCTCGGGCTGCCGATGTGGCTGCTCGAGGCCGTGCTCGCGCTGCTCGCCCTGGCCAGCGTGGTCACCGTGGTCCAGCGGATGGCCACCGTCCGCCGCCAGGCCCTGCCGGGGCGGATCACGTGACACTGCGCAGCCGCGCGCTGGACCGCGGCACGGTCCTGGGCTTCCGCACCGGCTGGGGCGCGGTGCGCCGACTGCCGGGCCCCGCGGCATACCGGATGTTCGACCGGCTGGCCGACCTCACGGTGCGCCGCGACACCAAGGGGGTACGCCGGTTGCGCAGCAACTACGCGCGGGTGCGCCCCGAGTTGGCCGCCGACGAACTCGAGCGGCTGGTGCGGGCCGGTATGCGCTCCTATCTGCGGTATTTCTGCGACGCGTTCCGGCTGCCCGACTGGGGCGGTGGTGACCTCGCCGAGCGGGTCCGGCTCAGCGGGGCCGGCGCGGCCCGGCTGGACCGGCAGGTGGCCGCGGGGGAGCGGGTCGTGCTGTTCACCGGCCACCAGGGCAACTGGGACTCGGCCGCGGCCTGGTCCGCGCGGCATCTGGCCCCGGTGACGACGGTGGCCGAGCGGCTCAAACCCGAGGAGGTCTTCCAGGCCTTCCTGGACTTCCGCCGCTCGATCGGCATCACCATCCTGCCGCTCACCGGCGGGCCGCCCCCCTTCCCGAGGCTGCGCGAGGCGGTGCGGCCGCACAGCCTCGTCGCCCTGCTCGCGGACCGCGACCTGACCAGCCGCGGCGTCGAGGTCAACTTCTGCGGGCACCCCAGCCGGATGGCGCGCGGGCCGGCGCTGCTCGCGCTGCTCGAGGACGCCACCCTGTATGCCGCCGGCATGCACTACGACCCGGTCACCTCCGACGAGCCGGGCTTCGGCGGCCGACGATTGGTCATCGACGTGTCCGAGCCGATCCCGGTCCCCGGCGCGGGTGACACCGCCAGCCGGGTCGCCGTGATGACCCAGGCGTGCGCCGACCATCTCGGGGCGGTGGCCACGCGGCACACCGAGGACTGGCACATGCTCCAGCGGGTGTTTCTCGCCGACCTCACCCCGAGGAACTGACCGTGCGCATCGGCATCGTCTGCCCCTACTCCTTCGACACCCCCGGCGGGGTGCAGTATCACGTCCGTGACCTCGCCGAGATCCTCATCGCGCGCGGCCACGAGGTGTCGGTGCTGGCGCCCGCCGACGACAGCGCCGACGTGCCCGACTACCTCGTGTCGGCCGGGCGGGCCGTCGCGGTGCGCTACAACGGGTCGGTCGCCCGGCTCAACTTCGGGCTGATGACCAACGCCAAGGTCACCGCCTGGCTGGACCGGGGCGACTTCGATCTCGTGCACATCCACGAGCCGATCACCCCGAGCGTCGGGGCGCTGGCGCTGTGGGCGGCCGAGTGCCCGATCGTCGCGACCTTCCACACGTCCAACCTGCGCTCGCGGGCCATGCAGGTGTCCTATCCGTTCGTGCAGGCGAGCTTCGAGAAGATCCTCGGGCGGATCGCCGTCTCCGAGGACGCCCGGCGCACCGTGACGACGCACTTCGGCGGGGACGCCGTCGTCATCCCCAACGGCGTCTACGTGCGGCGGTTCGCCGACGCGGAGCCGCGGCCGCAGTGGCAGGGCACGCCCGAGCGGCCGACGATCGCGTTCCTCGGGCGCTTCCACGAGCCTCGCAAGGGCATGCCGGTGCTCATCGAGGCGCTGCCCGAGGTGCTGCGCCAGGTGCCGGGGGCGCGCCTGCTGGTGGCCGGGCCGGGCGATGCCGACGAGATCCGCGACCGGATGACGCCCGAGGTGTCCGCGGCCACGGAGTTCCTCGGCGCGGTGGACGATGCCGACAAGGCGCGGCTGCTGCGGTCGGTCGACGTCTACGTGGCGCCCAACACCGGCGGCGAGAGCTTCGGGATCATCCTCATCGAGGCGATGAGCTCGTCGGCCGCGGTGCTGGCCAGCGACCTGTCGGCATTCGTCCGGGTGCTCGACGGGGGCAGCGCGGGGGTGACCTTCCGCAACGAGGACCCCGCCGACCTCGCGGGCCGGCTGGTGGAGTTGCTGCGTGACCCGGTGCTGCGTGGCCGCATCGCCGCGCTCGGCCGGGCCCGGGCCGACGTCTTCGACTGGTCGGTGGTCACCGACGAGATCATCCTGGTCTACGAGACGGTGCTCGAGGGGGCCGAGGCGGCGCGGGGCGTCACCGGCGGCCGGCTGCGTCGCCGGCGGCGGGGCCGGTGGGCGCCGTGAAAGGCTCCGAGTGGCTCGTCCTTGTCGTGCTCGTGCTGGTGCTGGTCGGCTGGTACCTCTCCTACAGCGCCGCCCGGCTGGACCGGTTGCACGCCCGGGTGCAGGGCACCCTCGCGGCTCTCGACGCGCAGGTGGTGCGGCGGGCCGAGGCGACGCTGGTGCTGGCCAACAGCGGTCTGCTCGACGCCGCCAGCTCACTCATGCTCGCCGACCTGGCCTCGGAGTCACTCGGCGCGGGAGAGGAGATCGAGACCGACTCCGAGCAGCAGCGTTTCCCGCACGACCGCGAGTCGGTCGAGTCGGCCGTCACCGAGGCGCTCGTGCTGCTGCTCGACGAGGACACCGTGGAGTCGGTGGAGTCGGCCGGCGAGGTCGGCACCGAGCTGCTCGCCCGAGTGCGCGCCACCGGCCAGCGGGTCCAGCTGGCCCGCCGGTTCCACAACGAGGCGGTCTCGGACGTGCGCCGGATGCGCCGCAAGCGGCTCGTGCGGTTCTTCCGGCTGGCCGGCCATGCGGCGCTGCCGCAGACCGTGGAGTTCGACGACGAGATCCCGGAGCAACTGCGGCCCTGACGCTGCCGGGACTCTCCGGTGTGGCGGGTATGCCGCCCCGGCCGGTCCGCCCTCGGCCCGGCCCGGCGCTCAAGCCCGGCGCTCAAGCCCGGCGCTCAGGCGCCCGGCGCTCAGGCCCGGCGCTCAGGCGCGGGCGGCGAGTTCGAGGACGGCGACGAGTTGGCGGGCGACGACGGGGGTGTCCGCGCCGCACAGCACCATCGACCCGCTGCGGGGAGATCGGTCGGGGATGCTCACCGTGACCCCGACGACCGGGCTGTCCGAGCACTGCGGCCCCGGGGCCGCGGCGAGGAAGGCCCCGGCCCCGACGCGGATCGCCTGCCAGTGCTCGGCGGACAGCACCCGCGGGTCGCTGCGGGCCGGCGCGCCGGGGCGGTCGACGGTCGTGACGACCAGGCGCCCGCTGGCCGCCTCATAGGTGACCTGGGGTCCCCGGCCGGCCACCGTGTACGCCGTGCTCGTCACCGTGACCAGCGCACCGTCCGGCACCGGGTCGGTGCAGCCGGACAGCAGCATCGCGACGGCCAGGGCGACGGCGACCAGCCAGGGCGCGCGGGTGGCGAGCGGACGTGGCATACCGATCCGACGCCGCCCACGGGGGGACGGTTCCGGGCCCGGGACACCCCGCGGGCGCGGGTAGGATCGACGGCGGCCCGGATCCGGGCCACCAGCGACGACCCGACGACCGACGACGAGGAGGTGATGGCCCGGCCATGAGCGGACACAGCAAGTGGGCGCCCACCAAGCACAAGAAGGCCGCCATCGACGCCAAGCGCGGCAAGCTCTTCGCCAAGCTGATCAAGTTTTTTAATGATACGGCGACCACCG
>CAZYHR010000027.1:0-31475 GCA_964647395.1 uncultured Intrasporangiaceae bacterium
GCGGTCGACCAACGTCAACATCGTCATCGGCAACAACGAGTACGAGATCGACGACCGGCTCGGGGCACACGCCGAGCGGCTGCGGGTGGCCGGGCTGCCCGAGCAGCGGATCGAGCGCGAGGTGGCCGCGCTGCGCCGCAGCCCTGGGTGCGGCACCCCCGAGCAACTGGTCGAGCGACTGCAGGCGTATGCCGCGGCCGGCCTGGGCTACGTCATCACCTATTTCCCCGAGGCGGCCTACGACACGACCGGCATCGACACCTTCGAGCGCTCCGTGTTGCGCGAGCTGGGCCCCGAGCACCACCGCTGATGGGCTGGGACGTCGCCGAGGTCCCCGACCAGCAGGGCCGCACCTTCGTCGTCACCGGGGCCAACGCCGGACTCGGCCTGGCCACCTCGACGGTGCTGGCCGCCCGCGGGGCGCAGGTCGTGCTGGCCTGCCGCGACCCGGCCCGAGCCGCTCCCGCAGTCGAAGCGGTCCGCGCCGCCGGTGCCGCCGGGGGAGCGGGCGGCGGCGCCGAGCTGCTCGTCATCGACCTGGCCGACCTGGGGTCGGTGCGCCGCGCGGCCGGGCAGTTGGCCGGCCGCCCGATCGACGTGCTGGTCAACAACGCGGGCATCATGGCGGTCCCGCGGGCCACCTCGCCGGACGGGCACGAGCTGCAACTGGCCACCAACGTCCTCGGGCCGTTCGCGCTGACCGGCCTGCTGCTGCCGCAGCTGACCGACCGGGTCGTCTGGATCAGCTCGATGATGCACCGGCGCGGCCGCCTCGCCCTGGACGACCCGCGGTGGCGCCGCCGGCGCTACACCCCGACCGCGGCATACTCGCAGAGCAAGCTCATGGACCTCATGCTCGCCTACGAGCTGCAGCGCCGCTTCGAGCGCGCCCGCTCGCCGCTGCGGTCGCTGGCCGCGCACCCCGGCTATGCGCACACCGAGCTGCTGCGGCACCACGGGGTGGCCAGCAACCCCTGGGTGCTGCGGCTCACCCGGCAGGCCCGGATCGCCCAGTCCGCCGAGCAGGGCGTGCTCCCGCAGCTGTATGCCGCGACCATGCCGGTCCCCGGCGGCAGCTACGTCGGGCCGGCCGGGCCGCTGGAGCTGGTCGGGTCGCCCCGGATCGTCACCTCGACCCGGCGCTCGCACGACGCCGCGCTGGCCCGCGGGGTGTGGTTGCTGTGCGAGGAACTGACCGGGGTGGTCCACCCGCTGCCTGAGCCGGGGTGACCCTGCTCTCGGGCCGGCCGCCAGTGGCCTACTGGCGAGTAGCATCGATCGCGTGAGCAGTGACGCCGACTTCGACACCTACCAGTTGTCCGAGACGCACCGGCACCTGCGCGACGCCGTGCGCGACGTGGCGCGCGAGCAGATCGCCCCCTATGCCGCGGCCGTCGACGACCAGGCCCGCTATCCGCAGGAGGCGCACGACGCGCTGGTGGCCAGCGAGTTCCACGCCCCGCACATCCCCGAGCAGTACGGCGGGGTGGGAGCCGACGCGCTGGCCACCTGCATCGTCATCGAGGAGGTGGCCCGGGCCTGCGCGTCGGCATCGCTGATCCCCGCGGTCAACAAGCTCGGCTCGATGCCGCTGCTGCTGGCGGCCGACGAGCCGGTCAAGGAGCGCTATCTGCGCCCGGTCGCCGAGGGCCGGGCGACGATCTCCTACGCGCTGTCCGAGCGCGAGGCCGGCTCGGACACGGCGTCGATGACCTGCCGAGCCGTCGAGCAGCCGGACGGCACCTGGGTGCTCGACGGGCACAAGGCCTGGATCACCAACGCCGGCGAATCGCAGTTCTACACGGTGCTCGCGGTGACCGACCCCGAGGGCCGGCGCGGGGCCAACGTCACGGCCTTCGTCGTCGAGGCGGACGACCCCGGCTTCTCGGTGGGGCCCAAGGAGCGCAAGCTCGGCATCAAGGGCAGCCCGACCCGGGAGATCTACTTCGACCACTGCGTCATCCCCGGCGACCGGGTCGTCGGCGGGGTCGGCGAGGGCCTCAAGATCGCGCTGCGCACCCTCGACCACACCCGGGTCACCATCGCGGCCCAGGCGGTCGGCATCGCCCAGGGCGCGCTCGACGTGGCCGTCGACTACGTCAAGACCCGCGAGCAGTTCGGTCGGGCCGTCGCGCAGTTCCAGGGCGTGCAGTTCATGCTCGCCGACATGGCCATGCACCTGGAGGCGGCCCGGCAGCTCACCTACGTCGCCGCGGCCAAGTCCGAGCGCGGCGAACGTGACCTGCCGTTCTTCGGGGCCGCGGCCAAGTGCCTGGCCAGCGACATGGCGATGCAGGTGACCACCGACGCCGTGCAGTTGCTCGGCGGGGCCGGCTACACCCGGGACTTCCCGGTCGAGCGGATGATGCGCGACGCGAAGATCACCCAGATCTACGAGGGCACCAACCAGATCCAGCGGCTGGTCATGGCCCGCCAGTTGTTGGACGCCTGAGCCGCGCTCAGCCCTTGGTGGCCGAGGGCACCGTGATCGCCCGGTCCTCGCGCAGCTGGGTGAACAGCGACTTGGCCTGGGCGTCGTGCCACTTGACGGCCACGCCGGCGTTGCGGGTCTGATAGGCCGGGTTCTCGATCGGCACCACGAGCGAGTCGGCCTCGCCGGTGCCGACCCCGCGCAGCGCCTGCAGGATCGACACCGCGTCGCGCAGCGACGTGCCGTCGCCGACCACCAGGCCCTTGCTCACCGCGTCGGCGAACGCCGTGTAGCGGGTGGGGATGAGCACCGTGCCGGGGCTGGCCGCCTGCTTGGTCACCGCCCCGAGGAACTGGCGCTGCCGCTCGGCCCGGCCCAGGTCGCCCCGGGGGTCGGTGTAGCGGGCCCGCACGTAGGCCAGCGCGGTCGGCCCGTCCATGACCTGACAGCCGGCCGGCACGTCCAGGCCCGCCATGTCGTCCTGCATCGCCCGCTCGACGCAGATCTGCACCCCGCCGAGGCTGTCGACGACCGAGGCGAAGCCGCCGAAGCCGATCTCCAGGTAGCCGTCGATGTGCAACCCGGTGGCCTGCTCGAGGGTGCGGGTCAGCAGTTCCGCCCCGCCGAGCGCGAAGGCGGCGTTGACCTTGTTGGACCCGTGGCCCGGGATCGGCAGATAGGAGTCGCGGGGGATCGAGATGACCGCCGGGCGCTGCCCGGACTCGGAGATGTGCACGATCATGATCGTGTCGGTGCGCTTGCCGGGTGCCTCGCTCTCGGTGCCGTACTGCGCAGCCTGCTCGGGGGTCATCCCGGCCCGGCTGTCGGAGCCGACCAGCAGGTAGTTCCGCCCCCCCGTGTCGGCCGGTCGGGCCGCCGCCGGGGTGTAGTCGACCCGCTCGACGCTGTTCCAGGCGCGAAACGGCACCCACACCAGGAAGGCCAGCCAGGCCAACACCGCGACGAGCACCAGGACGAGCACCCGGCGGACGGCATAGCGGCCCCGGCGCCGGCGCGGTCCGCTCGGGCCGGGCGGCGCGCCGGCCGGGGCGGGCACCGGGCCGCCGGACGCGGCATACCCCTGGTCCCACTCCGGCTCGGCGCCCGACCGACCGCGGGACAGGGACACCTTGCGCCGGGTGTCGACCGTGTAGGACGGCTCCCGCCGGGCGGCGCGCTCGGGCACCGGCACGCCCCGGCGCCGGCCCTGGGGGATCGGGCGGGCGTCGTCCTCGTGGTCGTAACCGCTCACGGGGTCCTCCTGGTGCGGTGCTGTCGACGTGCGGTGGTGCGGTGGGGCGGGTCGGGCCGGCGCAGCGGCGGACGGGGCGTGGGGCTGGGTCAGTCTCGCACGTCGTCCTGGGACACCGCCGAATCTCGGCATCCCGGGCCGAGCCGGGATGCCTAGACTTCTCGGGATGACCTCCGCGCCCGCTCCGCCGCCGCCGGGCCGGCCGGAGACCCAGTCGCCCGGCCCGCCCGGGTGGCTGCTGCGGGTGATCCGGGACCAGCGGGTGGCCTTCCTCGTGGTCGGCGGGGTCAACACCCTGACCGGCATCGCGGCCTTCGTCGGCTTCGAGTTGCTGGTCAGCCGGTTCGCCCCCGGGCTGGCCGCCGTGGCGCACAACACCCTGGTGCTCGGGCTGGCGCACGTCGTCACCGTGCTCATCGCCTTCGTCCTCTACCGCACCCTGGTCTTCCGGGTGCACGGGCACGTGTGGCGTGACCTGGCCCGCTTCGAGAGCGTCTATCTGTCCTCGCTCGGGGTCAACTGGGTGCTGCTCAACCTGCTGACCCTGTGGGCGGGGCTGCCGACGATCCCCGCCCAGGCGATCGTGCTCGTGCTGCAGATGTTCTGGTCGTGGTTCGGCCACAAGCACTTCTCGTTCCGCCGGCCCCGACCGGAGGCCCCATGACCCCGCGCGTGTCCGTGGTCGTCCCGACCTTCGACAACGCCGACTTCGTCGCGGCGGCCGTCGAGTCGGTGCTGGGCCAGACCTACGCCGACTTCGAGTTGCTCATCGCCGACCACACCTCGCGGGACGGCACCTGGGAGATCCTGCAGCCGTATGCCGCGGACCGGCGGGTCACGCTGTGGCGGACGCCGCCGGGTGGCGGTGCGCCGGCCAACTGGCGGGCCGTGACCGCGCGGGCCCGGGGCGAGTTGGTCAAGCTGGTCTGCGGTGACGACCTGATCTATCCGACCTGCCTGGCCGAGCAGGTCGCGGCCTTCGACGAGCACCCCGGCGCCACGCTGGTGTGCGCCCGCCGCGACCTCATCGACGCCCAGGGGGCGGTGGTCCTGGGCGGGCGGGGCATGTCCCGGATCAGCGGCGTCCACCCCGGCCGGGACGCGGCCCGCAGCACCGTGCGGGCCGGGACCAACCTGTTCGGCGAGCCGGCCGCGGTGCTGCTGCGCCGGGACGCGCTCGAGGCGGTCGGCGGCTGGTGGGCCGACTATCCGTACGTCATCGACGAGGCCACCTACTGTCTGGTGCTGCTGCGCGGCGACCTGGTCGCCCTGGACCGCAGCCTGGCTGCTTTCCGGATCAGCGACCAGCAGTGGAGCGTCGAACTGGCCGGCCAGCAGGCCGCCCAGGTCATCGGGTTCCACGAGGCGCTGGCGGCCCGGGCGCCCGGGCTGCTGTCCCGGGCCGACCTGCTGCGCGGGCGGCTGCTGGCCCAGGGCCTGGCCCGGGCCCGGCGCCTGGTCTACCTCGGGCTGCGCCGCCGGATGGCGGCGCGGCGCTGAGGCTGCGGGGGCCGCGCCGCGGGCTCGCGCCGGGCGGGTGCGGCGTCACCGGGCGGCGGGGTGCACCGGCTGGTCCGGTGGCACCGGCCGTTCCGGCGCCGGCTGCTGCGGTCCCTGCGATGGTTGCGGTGGCCCGGCGGTCTCCGGGTCGCGCTCGTCGACCGACCGGGTGACGATGCGCTCGTCGCCCTCCTCGGCGAGCAGCAGGTCCTCGGCCGCCTCCTCGTAGGGGTTGAACTCGTCGGGGTCGTAGGCCTCGATGCGGCGCCGGGCGTGCACGTCCGCCTTGGCCGCCTTGACCCCCGCCGAGATCGAGCGCCACATCCGGTCCGGGCCGGTGAGTTCGGCGACGCCGGAGCGCTCGAGGACCCCCCGGACCCGGCCGTGCACCCGCACGAAGAACACCTCGATGGCGTGGCCCCGCAGGGTGTGCACCAACTGCCGGATCCGTTCCGACGTGGTCGTGTCGAGCTGGGTGGTCGCCTCGAGGTCGATGACCAGGGCCCGCACCCCCGGGCGGGCCAGGGTGACGTGCTCGATCCGGTCGACGACCGAGTTGGCGTTGGCCCAGAAGAGGGGTCCGTCCAGGCGCAGCACGCAGACCCGCTTGACGGTGGTGCGCAGCGGGTCGCTGGCCAGCGCCCCCCAGGCCGCCTTCTCACCGGGCACCTTGCCCATCTCGTCGATGTGCACCTGCATCGACCGGTAGACCAGTCCGAGCAGCGACTGCCCGATGGCGATGAGCAGTCCGTTGAGCGGACCGGCGACGAGCACGCCGACGAGGGCGACGATCGAGCCGACGAAGTCGTTGCGCCGGATCCGCCGGAAGTGCCGGAAGCGGGCCGGTTTGACCAGCGACCACACCGCGTGGATGACGATCGCCGCGAGCACCGCGGTGGGCAGGGCCGCGAGCAGGCCGGCGGCGAACAGCAGCACGCCGAGCACGACCACGGCACCGACCAGGCCGCTGGCCTGGGTGTGCGCCCCGGCCCGCACGTTGGCCGCCGTCTTGGACAGGCTGCCGGCCACCCCCATGCCGCCGAACAGTCCGGCGGCGATGTCCGCCGCGCCGTTGGCGACGAACTCGGCGTCGTCGTCGAGGCGCTGGTCGGGGCTGCCGAAGGTGTTGGCCGCCGCGAGGCCCTCGGCGATGCCGACCGCCGCGACGGCCAGCCCGCCGGTGACCAGCGCCGGGATCGCCTCGACCGGCACCAGCGGCAGGCTCGGGATCGGCAGCCCGGACGGCACGGCACCGACCACGGCCACGCCGGAGCCGGCCAGGTCCAGCAGGTGCGAGCCGACGATGCCGGCCACCAGGGCCACGAGCGACCACGGCAGCCGGGGCAGCACCCGGCTGCCGCCGAACAGCAACACGAGGGCGGCCGCGGCGACCAGCACGGTCGCCGGTTGGGCGCGCGGCAGCGACAGGGCGATCGCCAGCACCCGGTCCAGCAGCGCCCCGCCCGGGGCGGTCAGCCCGAGCAGGCCGGGGATCTCGCCGACGACGACCAGGACGACCAGCCCGGTGACGAAGCCGGTGACGATCGGCTCGCTGAGGAACTGCGCGACCCAGCCGACCCGCACCGTGCCGACCGCGATGAGCACCAGGCCGGCGACGATGGACAGCGCCGAGGTCAGCGCCACGGCGTAGGCGGGATCGCCACCGGACAGGCCGCGCACCACCGCGCCGGACAGCACGGTGACGGTCGAGACCGGCCCGACGAACAGCACCGGGGAGGTGCCGAGCACGGCATACGCGAGGAGGGCGGGCGGGATGGTGTAGAGCCCGACCTGCACCGGCACGCCGGCCACCACCGCGTAGCCGAGCGCCTGGGGCACGGCCAGCGCCGCGACGATCAGCCCGGCGGTCAGGTCGCCGGGCAGCCACTCGCGCCGGTAGCCGCGCAGCCGGCGCAGCCCCGGTGGGGTCAGGCCGGCGACCGCGGGAGGCACACGGACAGTGTGCCGTTAACCTCACGTTCACCGTGGTGTCACCACAGGATTAGTGACGAAGGTCCGCCGAGATTGGCCGCAACGGGGCGCTGACCCGGCCGGAGCGGGCGCACTAGAGTCTGGGCATGGACAAAGTCGTCGCCAGCCCGGCCGAGGCCATCGCCGGTATCACCTCAGGCATGTCGCTCGCCGTGGGCGGATTCGGTCTCTGCGGCATCCCGTCGGTGCTGATCCAGGCGCTGCACGATGCCGGCGTCGACCAACTCGAGGTCTTCTCCAACAACTGCGGGGTCGACGACTGGGGGTTGGGGATCCTGCTGAAGGACAAGCGGATCCGGCGCATGGTGTCCTCCTACGTCGGCGAGAACAAGGAGTTCGCCCGCCAGTACCTGCAGGGCGAGCTCGAGGTCGAGCTGACCCCGCAGGGCACGCTGGCCGAGCGGCTGCGCGCGGGCGGCGCCGGCATCCCGGCGTTCTTCACGATCACCGGGGTCGGTACCCAGGTCGCCGAGGGTGGGATGCCCTGGAAGTATGCCGCGGACGGCTCGGTCGAGATCGCCTCCCCGCCCAAGGACCTGCGCGAGTTCGAGTGGCACGGCCGGACCCAGGAGTTCGTCATGGAGCGGGCCCTGGTCGGCGACTACGCCCTGGTGCGCGCCGCGGTCGGCGACCGGCACGGCAACCTGATCTTCCACAAGTCGGCCCGCAACTTCAACCCGCTCGCGGCGATGGCCGGGCGCATCTGCGTCGCCGAGGTCGAGCACCTCTACGACGCCGGCCAGCTCGATCCCGACCAGATCCACCTGCCGGGCATCTACGTCCAGCGGGTGCTGCCGATCACCCCGCAGCAGGTGCAGGACAAGCGCATCGAGAAGCGCACGGTGCGGCCCCCGGAGGCCGCCGCCGGCGCCGGATCAGAGGGCATGGAGGGCAACGACTGATGGCACTGACCCGTGACGAGATGGCCGCCCGGGCCGCCCGGGAGTTGCACGACGGCGACTACGTCAACCTGGGCATCGGGTTGCCGACCCTGGTGCCCAACTACGTGCCCGACGACGTCGAGATCGTCCTGCAGTCCGAGAACGGCATCCTCGGGGTCGGCGCCTACCCCTTCGACGCGGACGTCGACCCCGACCTCATCAACGCCGGCAAGGAGACCGTGACGGTGCGTCGCGGGGCGTCCTTCTTCGACTCGGCGACGAGTTTCGGCATGATCCGCGGCGGCAAGGTCGACGCGGCCATCCTCGGCGCCATGCAGGTGTCCGAGCGGGGCGACATCGCCAACTGGATGATCCCCGGCAAGATGGTCAAGGGCATGGGCGGGGCGATGGACCTGGTGCACGGCGCCAAGCACGTCATCGTGCTCATGGAGCACGTCGCCCGCGACGGCACCTACAAGATCGTCAAGGAGTGCTCGCTGCCCTACACCGGCAAGCGGGTGGTGCAGCGGATCATCACCGACCTGGCCGTCATGGACATCACCGACGACGGCCTGGTGCTGCGCGAGTTGGCTCCCGGGGTCACCGAGGCGCAGGTCCGCGAGGCCACCGAGCCCGACTTCACCGTCGACCTGGCGTAGCCGCCGGTCGGCACGGTCCGACCGTCAGCCCAGGTCGACCGTCAGCCCAGGTCGACCGTCACCCGCTCGTCGGCCAGCCGCCGGGCCTGGTCGCCCGAGGGGTGCAGCAGCAGCACGACCGAGCCGCCGCACGCCCAGGCCGCCAGCGAGTCCAGCAGCACCTGGGCCAGGTCGCCGGTCACCCGCACGCGGGGGTGCGGCGGCCAGTCGGGCCGCTCGACGAGCTGCTCGTAGGCCGCGGTGCCGGCCGGCGTGGTCAGCCCCGGGTCCAGGGGCTGCGGCTGCCGGAAGGTCGTGAAGTGATCGCCGTAGGAGGCCAGTTCCTTGGCGGCGTCGACGGCGCCCTGCGGGGTGCGGTCGTTGGACCGGGCCAGCGCGTCGAGGGTGACGAGCACGGCATACCGGTCGCCGTCCAGCGCTGCCGCGGCGACCTGCGGGTCGTCGGTGACCACGACGCCGGCCGTGGCCGCCTCCGGCCCGACGACGACGGTCGCGCCGACGTGCCAGGCGGCCAGCGCCCAGGTCAGCGCCCGCCAGTGCGGCGGCAGGGCCAGCCCGACGGTGCTGCCGACCGTGGCGTCGGCGTCCTCCTGCAGCAGGTTGGCCGCCTTGGCCACCCAGTTGGCCAACGTCTTGGCGGACAGCTCGACGCGTTCGCCGGTGGCGTCGTCGTAGCAGGTGATCCGGGGCGCGGCCGGGTCGGTGTGGATCAGCTGCGCCAGGATCGCGGCGGGCAACGCGGGTGGGGTGCTCACCCCCCGAGGCTACGTCGTGGCTGGTGGTGTCGCGGCATCGGTCGAGTCGGCCAGGATCACCGGGCCGGCCTCGGCGTAGCGGCGGGACAACCATCGGTAGGACCGGGTGGTGAAGGCCCACAGGGTCACCGCGAGCCCGGCGACGCCGGTGACGACGAAGACCAGGGCGATGCCGCGAGCCTGGCCGTCGCCGAGCAGCCAGTCCAGCCGGGCGCGGCCGGTGTCGGAAGCGGCGTAGGGGATCAGCCAGAACTCGGCGACCGGCCCGACGACGAAGGCGCTCAGCGGCGCGGCCGCAACCTCGACGGTCTGGGCCAGCCCGAAGACCCGGCCCTGCCGCTCGAAGGGCACGACCCGCTGCAGCACGGTCTGCTCGGCCGCCTCGGCGACCGGGATCAGCGCCATGTAGCCCAGGATGCCGATGGCGGTCAGCCAGATCGACTCGCGGATGGTGAACCCGATGCCGATGCACCACATGACGACGTTGGCCAGCAGCAGCGCCCGCAGCGGTTGGGCGCCCAGCCCGGCCCGGGCCACCCACGCGCCGCCGACGATGAAGCCGAAGCTCAGCACCCCCCAGATGATCCCCCACGCCTCGACCGAGACCAGGGTCAGACCGTAGGGGTCCATGAGCGCCATGAACACCCCGCCGAGCAGGTTGTTGAGGGTCGCGAAGACCAGCAGCCCGACCAGGCCGGGCACGACGACCACGGCCCGCCACGCGCCCGCGAAGTCGACCGGCTTGGGCAGGTCGTCGCTGTGCGCGATCTCGGGCTCGGGGATCTCGATGGTCGCCAGGTGCGCCCAGGAGACCACGGTCAGGGCGGCGGCGATGACGACCGCCCAGGTCATCCCGAGCTGACCCACGACCAGTCCGGACAGCACCGAGGTGACGGCGAAGCCGACCCCGTTGGCCACCCCGACCAGGCCGTTGGCGTTGGACCGCCGCTCGTCGGGGACCAGCAGGGTGACACAGGTGGACAGGGCCAGACCGCGCATGCTCTCGACGACGGCCCCGACCAGCACGACGAGGATGAAGACCCACAGCCACGGGTCGGCCAGGGTGATCGGGCGGTCCCGCAGGGTGGCCAGGTAGAGCAGCAGCGCGACCAGGTATGCCGCGGCCGTCACCGCGGTGGCCACCGTCATGACCCGCTTCTTGCGGGTCCGGTCGACGTAGCTGCCGAACGGCACGCCCAGCACGGCGATGAACAGCATGTAGGAGCCGCCGACGATCGAGGTCACCAGCACCGACCGGGTCTCCAGATAGGCCCAGAAGGTCAGGGCGAACCACAGGAAACTCGTCGTGACGTTGGCGACGAGGGTGTTGCCGAGCAGCGTGCGGAAGGAGCGCTCGGTCGTCGCGTCGGCGGTCATGGGAGGTCACTGTGCCACGCCGCTGCGACACCCGACACTCGACGTCCGCCCGCCCGGCGCCGGTGGGGGCGGGGTGTTCGCGGCGCCGGGGCGCGGCCGGGCGCGGTCACGGTGTCTCCGGTCCGGGCGCGGCGGCGGTGTCGGTGCCGCGGCATACAGTTTCCGGGGTGAGCCGGCCGCAGGAGCGCACCTGGCGCAGCGAGCGCCCGCTGCAGCCGGGCCCGGTGCTCGCGATCTTCCGGCGCGGCGCGGGTGACCCGACCTTCCGGGTGCTGCCGGACGGGGCGATCGTGCGGGCGGTGGTCACCCCGCAGGGGGCGGCGACCGTCGAGGTGCGGGTCCGGGCCGCCGACGCCGAGGTCGGCGTGCGCGCCTGGGGACCCGGTGCCGACTGGGCGCTGGCGCAGGCCCCCCGGCTGCTCGGGGAGGACGACGACCCAGCGGGCTTCGTGCCGCGGCACCGGCCGGTGGCGCAGGCCCTGCGGCGCTTCGCCGGGTGGCGGGTGCCGCGCAGCGGACTGGTCGTCGACGCGCTCGTGCCGGCCGTCATCGAGCAGCGGGTCACCGGGCAGGAGGCCTTCGGGGGATTCCGGCGGCTGGTGCGCCGCTACGGGCAGCCGGCGCCCGGACCGCACGACGGGTTGCTCGTGCCGCCGGACGCAGGGGCGTGGCGGGCCATCCCGTCCTGGGAGTGGCTGCGTTGCTCGGTCGACGGGTCGCGCAGCGGCACCGTGCTGCGGGCCCTGCAGGCTGCCCCGGCGCTGGAGCGGCTGGCCCGGCTGCCGGGGCCCGAGGCGCGGGCCCGGCTGCGCAGCGTGCCGGGCATCGGCCCGTGGACCGCCGCCGAGGTGGCCCAGCGGGCGCTCGGCGACGCCGACGCGGTGAGCTTCGGCGACTACCACGTGGCCCGCAACGTCGGCTGGGCCCTGCTGGGGCAGGAACTCGACGACGCGGGCCTGGCCACGCTGCTCGAGCCCTACGCCGGCCACCGCTACCGGGTGCAGCGGTTGCTCGAACTGGCCGGCCGGCAGCGCCCCCGCCGCGGCCCCCGGCTGCCGCCGCGCACCCACCTGCCCCGCTGACCCGGGGCCGCTCAGACGGGCGCGCCGGTGAGCCGCAGCACGACCGGGTCGCCGACCACCACCTCGTGGTCGACCTGTTCGCCGGCCAGGGCGACCGACAGCCGGGCCGCGACCATGCCGACCACCACCGGGTCGGCACCGCTGACCACGAGCCGGTCGGACCCGACGTCCACGCCGGCGTCCAGGCCGCCGGCCAACGCCACCGCGACCGCCCGATCCACTTGGGCCGCAACGGAATCCGGCCCCACGGGCCGGATGCCCACCCGCTCGGCCAGGGCCGTGCCGGGCGGCACGCCGAGCGCCGCCCGCACCGCCTCCTGCGCGCCGAGCGCGAACCAGTCGCCCGGCCCCGACCGGACCAGGTCGCGGGCCCCGGGCGCCCCCGTCGCGGCCTGCGGGTCCAGCACGTATGCCGCGCAGCCGCGCACGATCGCGGCCGCCACCCGCGCGGTCTTGCCCTTGACCAGGTCCGCGGCGGCGGCGATCTCGTCGGCGACCGCCCGCGTGGTCACCTGCAGGGTCCGGCCGTCGGCGTCGACCGAGCCGCGCAGGTCGTCGACGACCCGCAGGCCGTGGGCGCCGAGGGCGAAGTCGGTCTGGCCGGCCCGCCACGGCCGGCCCGCGGTGTCGGTGAGCAGCACGGCCAGCCGAGCCACCCCGGTCGCCGCGGTGATCTCGGTGTGCAGCGCGCGGCATACGCCGTCCGGGTCGTGCGGCAGCAGCAGCAGGACGTCGCGGCCCCCGGTGTTGGACGCGTCGACCCCGGCCGCCGCCATGACCGGCCCGGCGGCGCACCGCACGACCCGGGTCAGGTGCTCGCCGGAGCGCCGCTCGGACACCACCGACACGGTCTGCGCGGCGATGACCCCCAGCCGGTCGCGCGGGTCGGCGACCAGGTCGAGCGCCTTGGCGGCGACCTTGCTCGACACCGCGAGCACGTCCCCCTCGGCGAGTCGTTCGCCGGCCGCGGCGACGCCGGCCAGCAGCAGGGCGGCCAGGTCGTCGCCGGCGCCGACCTCGGGCAGCCCGGCCAGCGGGATCACCCGCAATCCGTCCGGCGCGGGACCGCGGCCGGGGCGCCCGGTCATCCCCGAGCCGCCAGTTCGCGACCGAGCGCGACGGCCGCTGCGGCGAGGTCGGCGGCGGCGTCGAGGTCGGCCATGAGCAGCGGCCGGGCCCGGCGGACCACGCCGTCGGGCAGCGGCGCGTCGGCGTCGGCGTCGTCGACCAACCAGCCGGACAGGAAGTCGGCGTAGAGGCCGGCCACCGCCGAGGTCGTCGACTCGACCCCGATGGCGCGCAGGCACGCGTCGGCGTAGCCGCGCACCGGCCGCCCGGACAGCAACGGCGAGACCCCGACCACCGGCGCGCGGGTGCCGCGCAGGGCGTCGCGGACGCCCGGCACCCCGAGGATGATCCCGATCGACACGACCGGGTTGGACGGTGGCAGCAGCACGAGGTCGGCGGAGCGGATCGCGTCGAGCACCCCTGGCGCCGGCGTGGCCCGATCCATGCCGACCACGACGAAACGTTGCGCCGGCACCGCGGCGTGCAGGTGCACCCACCACTGCTGGAAGTGCACCGCCCGCGGGCCCTCGCCCTGATCGATGACGACATGGGTCTCGACCGGGGTGTCGGTCATCGGCAGCAGGGTGACCCCTCGGTCGGGCAGGCCCCACCGGGCGGCCAGCCGCGCGGTGACCGCCGACAGGGTCAGCCCCTGGCCGAGCCACAGCGACCGGGCGATGTGCGCGCCGAAGTCCTTGTCCCCGAGGCCGAACCACTGCGGGCCGACGCCGAGGGCGCGCAGTTCCTGCTGCACGGCATACGTCTCCTCGTCGCGACCCCAGCCCTGGCCCTCGTGGACGGCGCCGCCGAGGGTGTAGAGCACGGTGTCCAGGTCGG
This sequence comes from uncultured Intrasporangiaceae bacterium, assembly GCA_964647395.1. Classification (GTDB taxonomy): domain Bacteria; phylum Actinomycetota; class Actinomycetes; order Actinomycetales; family Dermatophilaceae; genus Phosphoribacter. Next base: position 13,835 of record CAZYHR010000027.1, read on the forward strand.
GGCACACCCGCAGGCCGAACAGCGTGATGTCGTCGCCGGTGTTGCCGATCACGGTGACGGTCGATCCGCGCAGGTCGGCGCTGCGGTCGAGGTGGGCCAGCAGGCCGCGCAGGAACCGGGCCCCGCCGACCCCTCCCGCCAGGGCGGTGATGTGCATGCAGGCAGTCTGTCAGCCCCCGGACGGACAACTCGGGCCGGGCGCCCGCGGCCGGGTGCGGCCGCGCCGGGGCATCCGGATCCGCCGCGAATATCAGATCGCGTCTTGACTAAACGGGTATGACACGCGTGTAATTCCAGTGTTGTCGTTCACGCGAGGTCGGGTGGGACCGCGCGACACCCGCCGCAGGCGGGCCGGCGACGACGGCTGGACGATCAACAGATCCCCAGGTTGGGTGCATGGCGAAGGGTCGAGGAGGCGACGTGCACGAACTGCTATTGGTGACCGGTGGGTTGGCGACCGAGGGCGAGGTCGGCTGGCAGGAGCGCTCGTTGTGCGCCCAGACCGACCCGGAAGCGTTCTTCCCCGAGAAGGGCGGCTCGACCCGCGAGGCCAAGAAGGTCTGCGTCGGCTGCGAGGTCCGCGTCGAGTGCCTCGAGTACGCGCTGGCCAACGACGAGCGGTTCGGCATCTGGGGCGGGTTGTCCGAGCGCGAGCGCCGCAAGCTCAAGAAGCGGGCCGTCTGAGCCCGACCGCGGCACCCGCCGCGGCCGCTCGCCGCCCCCAGCCGCCCAGGTGACCACGCTGACCGCACCTGACACCGCCGCCGGCGCGCCGGTGCCCGACCCGACCCCCGACACCTCCCGGGTCGCCCCCACCGGCGTGCCGGTGGTCACCGCCCTGCTCGTCGTCCGCGCCGACGCGACCCGGCTCACCGACACCCTCGACGCCGTCGCCGCCCAGATCCACGCACCCGAGCGCCTGGTCGTCGTCCAACTCGGCGGCAGCGACGTCGAGCCGGTCGCCGGGCACGAGCGGCTGGCCGAGGTGATCCCCGACCAGCGGGTGGTCCGGATCGGGGCGGCGCCCGTCCCGGCGGCCGTCGACCGGGTGCTGGCCGATCTCGAGGCCCCGGCGGACGACCCCGACGCCGAGTGGATCTGGCTCCTGCTGGACGACACCGCCCCCGCCCCGGACGCCCTGCACCACCTGGTCGGCGCGGTTCGGCGCTCGCCCTCGGTGGGCCTGGCCGGCCCCAAACTGGTCAGCTGGGACGACCCCCGGGCGCTGATCGAGGTCGGCCAACTGGTCACCCGCACCGGCCGCCGGGTCGCCAGCCCCCGGCCGGGGGAGCCCGACCAGGGCCAGTTCGACACCCGCACCGACGTCCTGGCCGTGGGCCTGCCCGGCCTGCTCGTGCGTCGCCCGGTCCTCGCGCGGGTCGGCGGTGTCGGCTCGCCGCTGCCGGAGCCGGCCGCCGCCCTCGACCTGGGCTGGCGCGCCCAACTGGCCGGCGAGCGGGTCGTCGTCGTGCCCGCGGCCCGGGTGCGCGACGGCCAGTCCCCGCTGGGCACCGACCGGGCCCGACCCGCGCCCGCGCTGCGCCGCCGCCGGGCCCGGCGCAGCGCCGCCCGGCAGGCGGCGCTGGCCCGGTGCGCCCCCGCCGCGGTCCCGCTGCTGCTGGTCTGGATCGCGATCTCGTCGGTGCTCGCCGCGCTGGCCATGCTGGCGCTCAAGCGCCCCTCGCACGCCTGGGTCGCGCTCGGTGACCTCGGCGCGCTGGTCCACCCGGTCAGCACCACCCGGGCCCGCTGGTCCTTCCGCGACCGGCGCACCGTGCGCCGACGCGACCTGGGCACGCTGTTCGTCACGGCGGGCGAGGCCGCGCGGCATACCCTCGACCGGGTCCAGGACGCGCTGACTCCCGAGCGCATCCGCCGGGTGGAGAGCACCGGCCCGGCCGAGCCCGGCCCGGTGGCCGAGGAGGCCGAGGACCTCGGCGTGCTGCCCGCGTCGCTGCCGCGCCGGGCCCTGACCAACCCCGGGGTGCTCACCACCCTCGCCGCCGCGGGCGCCTCCGCCGTCGCCCTGCGCGACGTGCTGCGCCCGGCGCTCGACCTGCAGGGCCCCGGCCTGGCCGGCGGCGAACTGGCCCGGGTCACCGGCGGGGCCGACGGCCTGTGGCACCTCTATCGCGACTCGTGGCACGGCGCCGGCCTGGGCACCGGCACGACGACCAGCCCGGCGATGGCGGTGCTGGCCGGGCTCACCTGGCTGGCCGAGCGGCTCCCCGGGGTCGCCGACGGACGCTCCTCGGTCGGGGTCGCGCTGGCTCTGCTGCTCGTGGCCGGTATGCCGCTGGCCACCGCGAGTGCCTATCTCGCCGGCCGGGTGGTCACCCGGGCCACCTGGCCGCGCGCCCTCGCGGCGAGGAAGACATGGCCGACAGGGTATGCGGCCCGCTCACCTCCCGCCCGTCGGCACCCCGCCCCCCGGCTAGCATGCCCGGGTGACGACCCTCGTGCTCAGTGTCATCGGCGACGACCGCGCGGGCCTGGTGCACGCCCTGGCCGACATCGTCGCCGCCCACGACGGCAACTGGACCGACAGCCGGCTGGCCGAGCTGGCCGGCAAGTTCGCCGGCATCGTCGTCGTCGAGGTGCCCGCGGCCCAGGTCGAGGCCTTCCGGGCCGGACTGGCCCCGCTGCAGGGCCTGCTCGAGGTCGCCGTGCACCCCGCGGCGCAGGGGCCGACCGGCACGTCCGGCGGGACAGCGGCGACCGGCGGGCCGGCGGGCCCGAGCGCGGACGACCGCACGGTCACCCTCGAGGTGCTGGGCCAGGACCGGCCCGGCATCGTCCGGGCCGTCTCGGAGGTCTTCGCCCGGCACGGGGTCAACGTCGCCGAGCTGACGACCGGCACCCGCGAGGCGCCGATGGCCGGCGGGCGGCTGTTCGAGGCCCGCGCCGACCTCATCGTGCCGGCCGCCGTCGACGTCGAGCGCCTGCGCGCCGACCTCGAGGCGCTCGCCGACGAGGTCGTCGTCGACATCACCCTGGTGGACCGCTGACGCCGCCCGGCCCGCGCCAGGTCACCTCGACCGGGGCGCGAAGAAGTCCCACAGATAGGCGGTCGTGTCGAAGGCGAGCGCACCGACGGTAGCCGTCGGCGCCGGCCGGGGGTTGGCGTCCATCGGCCCGGTCCGGGCCACCCCGGGCCACTCGTGCCCGACCCCCTCGAGCGTGACGAGCTCGACGATCCGCCCGGACGGGCAGGCCGACACCGCCGTCGACACCGGGCCCGCGGACCGCTCGACCACCCCGCCGCACCGGCCCGCGGAGCGCCACGAGGCGACGACGTCGGCGACCGGTGGCCCGGTGATCGCGATGACCGACGAACGGTCCCGCCCGTCAAAGGGGACGGTCGTGTCCAGCAGCCCGTGGACGGCCACCACCGACACCGGCGCCGGGTTGGGGCACTCGCCCAACTGGGTCGCCCCGACCGCGCCGACGGCGGCGAACAACGACGTGTCGCACGCCAGCCGGTAGGCCATCATGCCCCCCTGGCCCATGCCCGCGGCATACAGGCGGGTCGGGTCGACGGAGATCCGGGAACGCAGGTCGGCGATGGCCGCCCGCAGGAACGCCACGTCGTCGACCCCGGTCGCGCCGGCGCGACCGCAGCACCCGTCACCGACGTCCCACGACCCGCCGACCCCCTCCGGGTAGAGCACGACGAACCCCTGCCGGTCGGCCACGTCGTGCCACCCGTAGGCCGCCTCGGCACCGGCGGCCGTGCCGAAGCCGTCGTGCAGCATGACGACCAGCGGAGCCAGCCGGGTCGCGGTCGCCGGCCGGTAGACCCGGTAGTGCCGGATGATCCCCCCCACGGTGAGCGCCTGCGCGGACGTGCCGGCCGGCACCGGCGGCAGGAACGGCGCCGCCGGCACGGTCGGCAGCGGCACCCCGAGGCCGCCGGTCGGCCCGGCCGAGGTGACCGTCGGCGCGGCGGTCCCGGGCGGCCGGACGGAGGCCGGCGGCGGCACCGTCGAATACGTGGCGACCGCCAGCAGCAACCCGATGAGCAGCGCCACGACCGGCCAGGCGGCCCGTTGCGCCCGGGACGGACGCCGTGCCGCGGCGGGTCCCCTCATGCGTTCATCATGACAAACCGGTGACGGGCCCGCCCGGGCCGACCGGCCCGGACCCTAGACCCACGACGGCAGCCACATGTGCATCCACCACTCGCGGTAGGTCAGCAGGTGGGCCGTGTAGACCGGCAGGAAATAGGTGAACACGAGCACGGTGAGCACGAGGAAGGCACCGACGGCGGTCACCCCGGCCAGCCGCCGCTCGGGCGACGCCCGGGGTGGCCCGAGCGCCAGCCCGCACAGGTAGGTCACCGCCAGCACGACGTAGGGGACGAACGCCACCGCATAGAACTGGTAGATCGTCCGGTCGCCGAGCAGGAACCACGGGAAGTAGCCGCCGGCATACCCGGCCAGGATCGTGCCGGCCCGCCAGTCGCGAGCCAGCGCCCACCGGAACAGCAGCACCGCCAGGCCCAGCAGCGCGGCCCACCAGATCGTCACCGTGCCGATCGGGGTGATCGCCCGCGCACACATCTCGACGGTGCAGCCGTCCTCGCCGTCCTTGGGGTATTCGGCGAAGAACGACGTCGGGCGCCCCATGACGATCCACGACCACGGGCCGGACTGATACGGGTGCGGGCTGGACAGGCCACGGTGGAAGTCGAGGATCTGGGCGTGGTAGTTCCACAACGAGCGGGCCGCGTCCGGCACCCAGGCCCAGCGCGGGTCGGCGGGGTGGGTCGCGGCCCACTGCCGGTTGTAGCCGTGCTCGCTGACGAACCAGCCCCACCACGAGGCGACGTAGGTGACGACCGCCGTCGGCACCAGAGCGACGAACGCCCACAGCCCGTCCTTGACGACCCCCGCGGTGCGCCAGTTGCGGATGCCCACGGCCCGGCGCGCCCCGACCGCCCAGGCCACCGTCATCAGCCCGAAGACGACCAGGAAGTAGGCGCCCGACCACTTGGTGCCGGCGCACAGCCCCAGCGCAAGACCGGCCACCCACAGCCAGGGCCGGAAGCCGAGGAACGGGCCCAGCCAGGCCCGGCCCCGGCCGGCACCGGCCGGGGGCTCGCCCCCGACGGAGGTATGCCGCTCGGCCCGCTCCCGTCCGCCGGCGGCGGCCATCCGCCGGGCCAGGATCGCCCGGGAGTGGTCCCGGTCGAGCAGCAGCGCGCCGAAGGCGACCAGGGCGAAGAACATGACGATCAGGTCGAGCAGCCCGGTGCGGGAGTGCACGAAATGGTGACCCTCGACGGCGAGCAGCAACGCGGCGATGGTGCCCAGCACCGACGACTGCAGCAGCCGGCTGGCGATCCGCCCGATCATGAGGATCGACAGGGTGCCCAGCACGGCGACCGAGAAGCGCCACCCGAACGAACTCGTGCCGCCGAACAGCCACTCGCCCAGGCCGATGACCCACTTGCCGACCGGCCCGTGCACGACCAGGTCGCCGGCGGTGGTGTCGAAGACGTCGAGGTGGCCGGCGTTCCACGCGTCGTCGGGTTTGTCGCCGTACTGGCTGCCGACCCGCATCTCGACGCCGTACCGGACCATCGACCACGCCTGCTTGACGTAGTAGGTCTCGTCGAAGACGAGCTTGGCGGGGTAGCCCAGGTCCCAGAAGCGCAGCAGCCCGCCGACCGCCGCGGCCAGCAGGGGACCGGCCCAGCCGAGCAGGCGCTGGCCCACCGGGTCTCCGAGGAGGCGACGACGCAGCCGCTGCTCCTCGCTGGTCATGGGCGTCATCGTATGCGCGCCCGGGGGTGCGAGGATGCAGCTATGGCTTCGAGCGAGCGGCCGGATCTGTCGCGCTTCGCCTACCTGTCGATCGCGGCGGCGGTCGCGACCATCACCCTCAAGTTCGCGGCATACCTGCTGACCGGCAGCGTGGGGCTGCTGTCCGACGCCGCCGAGTCGGTCGTCAACCTGGTGGCCGCGTTCGTCGCGCTGGTCGCGCTGCGGGTGGCCGCCCAGCCGCCGGACGAGGAGCACCAGTTCGGGCACGCCAAGGCGGAGTACTTCTCCGCGGCGGTCGAGGGGATCATGATCTTCGTCGCCGCGGTGTTCATCCTGTGGACCTCGGTGGAGCGGTTCCTGTGGCCCGGGCCGCTGGACAACGTCGGGGCCGGGCTGGCCGTGTCGGTGGTGGCGTCGGTGATCAACGGGGTCGTCGCGCTGGTGCTCGTCCGGGCCGGCCGGCAGCACCGTTCGATCACCCTGGTCGCCGACGGCAAGCACCTGCTGACCGACGTGTGGACCTCGGCCGGGGTCATCGTCGGGGTGCTGCTCGTCGGGGTCACCGGGTGGGAGCGGCTCGACCCGATGGTCGCCTTCCTGGTCGGAGCCAACATCGTGCGCACCGGGGTGCACCTGGTGCGGGAGTCGGTGGACGGGCTGATGGACCACGTGCCCGACCACCAGTGGCGGGCGCAACTGCACACCGTCCTGGACCGCTTCCGGGCGGCCGAACACGTCGAGATCCACCAGGTGCGCGCGCGGGTGGCCGGCCACCAGCACCACGTGTCGATGCACGTCCTGGTGCCGGGGCAGTGGTCGGTGCAGCGCGGCCACGACCTGCTCGAGGAGCTCGAGCAGGCGATCCGGGACGAACTCGCGCCGGTCGACATCGACACCCATCTCGAGCCGATCGAGGACCCCCGCGCCCACGCCGACCGCGGCCCGCACTGACTGCCGCGCGGTCGCGCGCCGGTCACAGCCAGGAGACGTGGCCCTTGAGGGCGCTGTAGCCGACGAAGGCCACGACGTCGATGAGGGTGTGCGCGATGACGAGCGGCATGACCCGGCGGGTGCGCCGCCAGACCAGGGCGAAGACGACGCCCATGACGACGTTGCCGACGAACCCGCCGAACCCCTGGTAGAGGTGATAGGCGCCTCGCGTCAGCGCCGAGGCGGCCAGCGCCGCGGGCCAGCGCCAGCCGGCCTGGTCGAGCCGGGTCAGTAGGTAGCCGACGACCAGCACCTCCTCGAGGATGCCGTTCTGCAGGGCGGCGAGCACGAGCACCGGGACGGTCCACCAGTGCTCGGCCAGGTTGGCCGCCGCGATCGTCGTGTTGAGCCCGAGCGCGCGGGCCACGAGATACAGGCCCAGGCCGGGGATGCCGATGAGCGCGGCCAACCCGAGACCGGCGATCAGGTCGCGGGCCGGTCGGCGCAGGTCGAAGCCGAGCAGCCGGGTCGGCGGCTGCGCCGCCGGCCGGGCGACGTGGGCCAGCAGGTAGAGCCCGAGCAGCACCGGCACGAGGTCCAGCCCGATCCGGGCCAGTTGATAGGCCAGGTCGAGCCACGGCCGGTCGGGGGTGACCGAGGTGTTCATCGCGACGACCTGGTCGGACAGCCGCACCTGCAGGGTGAGCCGGTCGACGATGGCCAGCATCGACCAGATCGCCGAGGCGCCGAGCGACAAGCCGAGCAGGATGAGCACCTCGCGGTGCAGGGTGCCGCGCAGGGCGCGGTCGGTCGGGCCCGGCGCGCCGCTGGGTGGTGAGCCCGACGGGTCCCTCGGCTCGGTCGGCTCGGTCACGCGGGGAATGCTACGTCCCCTCGGGGCCGCGGCCGGTGAGCAGCGCCCCCGCCCCGGCCAGCCCCCGCCCGCACCCGCCCCGCCCGACGTCCCGGCCCCGCCGTGGCGACGCCCGGTTGGGTGAATCCGGCCCGGCGAGCCGACAATGCCGACCATGAGCCCACCCCGACCGGCCACCGAGCGCGCCGCCCTGGTCCTGGCGGCGACGCCGATCGGTGACCCACGTGACGCCGCGCCGCGGCTGGCCGACGAACTGGCCGGAGCCGACGTCGTCGCGGCGGAGGACACCCGCCGGCTGCGGCGGCTGTGCGCCGACCTCGGGGTCGGCCTGACCGGCCGGGTGGTCAGCTATCACGAGCACAACGAGGCGGCCCGCACCGGCGAGTTGGTCGAGGCGCTCCGGGCCGGGCAGCGGGTCGTGCTGGTCTCCGACGCCGGCATGCCCTCGGTCTGCGACCCCGGCTACCGTCTCGTCGTGGCCGCCGTCCAGGCCGGCGTGCCGGTCACCGGCGTCCCCGGCCCGAGCGCGGCCCTGCTCGCCCTGGCGGTGAGCGGCCTGCCGGTCGACCGGTTCTGCTTCGAGGGCTTCCTGCCGCGCCGCCCCGGGGACCGGACCCGCGCCCTGGCGGCGCTCGCCGACGAACCGCGCACCATGGTCTTCTTCGAGGCCCCGCACCGGCTGGCCGAGACGTTGACCGCGATGGCGGACAGCTTCGGCGGTCACCGCCCGGCCGCCGTCTGCCGCGAGCTCACCAAGACCTGGGAGCAGACCGTCCGCGGCCCGCTCGCCGAGCTCGCCGCCTGGGCCGCCGCAGGGGTCAAGGGCGAGATCACCGTCGTCGTCGCCGGCCGCCCCGCCCCGAGCGCGGCCGATGCCGCGGCGACACTGGGGGCCGCGGTGCGCGGCATCCAGGATCGGGTCGCAGCCGGTGAGCGACTCAAGGAGGTGTGCGCCGACGTGGCCGCGCGGACCGGGCTGTCGCGCAAGGCGCTCTACGACGCCGCCGTCGAGCGGCGCGGCCGCTCCTGACGGCGCCGGCTCGGGCGAGTCGCCGGTGCGGCGCAGCGGTCCGGCCGGAGCATCGCCGGGCGGGCCGGGCCGGGCCGGAGCGGGGTCGGGACGGAGCGGGGTCGGGACGGTCCGGTCGCTAGCGCGCCTCGGCCTCGGCGACCCGCTTGAGGGCGGCGAGAGTGGCTCGCATGGCGGTCCGGTTGCGCAGCACCCGGCTGCCGAGCACCTTGTCGACGGCGACCCGCGCCGGCAGCGCGCGGTGGTCGGTCCACTGCTCGGCGATGGTGCAGCCCGGGCCGTCGTCGTCGGGGACGACGAAGTATTCCCACAGCGAGATCGCGACCGGGCCCAGCGAGGTCTGCCAGGCCAGGTAGCGGGGCTCGTCGGCCACCACCACCCGCCCGAAGGTCACCCAACGCAGCGTGCCCGCCTTGTTGATCGCCACGAAACTGGCCCCCTTGGCGGCCTGGGACACCCCCCGCCACCGGACCCGCTCGCACTCCGGCGACCACTCCGGCATCCGCGGCAGGTCGGCGATCACCGAGTAGACCAGGGCAGCCGGCGCGTCGACATGCAGGGTCTCGCGCAGGTCGGCCATGCCCCCCATCCTGCCCCGCCCGGACATGACACGGTGGCCCGGGTCGTGATGTGCTGGTCGGTGTGTCGGACCTCACGGATGCCTCCGCCCACCGGGCGTCGGGCCCGGCCGCGCCGGCCCCTTCAGCAGGGCCCGCTGAGCCCGCTGAATCCGCCGTACCCCCCGAGCCCCCGGAGCCCGCCGAGCCCCCGGAACCCGCGGAGCCCGCTGAGCCCCCGGAGCCCGCTGAGCCCCCGGCACCCGGCCGCGGTCACCTGCGCGAGCCCGCGCACCTGGTCTCGCCCCGGGCCCGCATCATGTGGGCGATCGGCTCGGTCGTCGGCTCGCTCGTGCTGCTCGGGGTGCCCCAACTGATCTGGGCCCGGGTCGACTCCGCGGGTCGCGGTCCGCACGGCCTGGTCGCCGGCATCACCCTGGCCCTGGCCGTCGGGCACGCCCTGATCATGCCGATCTGGCGCTACCGGGTGCACCGCTGGGAGGTCACCGACACCGCGATCTACACCCAAGCCGGCTGGTTCGACCAGGAGCGCCGGATCGCCCCGATCAACCGGGTGCAGACCGTCGACATCACCCGCGGCCCGATCGCCCGCGCCCTGGGCCTGGCCAGCGTCCGGGTGACGACGGCCTCCTCCGCCGGCCCGCTGACCCTCGAGGGGCTGACCCACGCGGACGCCGTGCAGATCGCCGAACAGCTCACCCTCGCGGCGGCGGCCACCACGGACGACGCGACATGACCACACCCGGTCCGCCGCCCGCGCCGCCGGAGTGGGGCCGGCTGAGCGCCCGGATGCTGCTGGTGCACCCGGTGCAGGAGGCGGTGCGCTTCCTGCCGGCGCTGGTCGTCGTCTTCTTCCTGGGCCGGGGCAGCGACCGGTCGCCGCTGTTCGACCTGGGCCTGCTGGCGGTCATCGTGCTCTACGGCGGATCCAAGTGGTTCACCACCCGGTTCCGGGTCACCGACACGCAGGTCGAGCTGCGCTCCGGGCTGTTCGAGCGCAAGACCCTCGTCGCCCCCATCGACCGGGTCCGTTCGATCGACCTGTCCGCCTCGATCTGGCACCGGCTGCTGCGCCTGGCCGCCGTCGAGGTCGGCACCGCCAGCGGCGGCCTGATGGCCCAGCGGATCAGCCTGGACGCCCTCGACGCCCACGACGCGGCCCGGCTGCGTGAGGAACTGCTGCGCCGCCGCGGCCTGCTCACCGCGCAGCCGGACGCCGACCCGGCCCGGCCCCCCGGACCGGACGAGCCGGCGGGCCAGCCCGCCGAGCCGGCCGGGCGGCATACCCCGGGGGAGACCGAGCTGGTCCGGCTCGACCCGAGCTGGATCCGCTACGCCCCGCTGACGACCAGCGGTCTGGTGTCGGCGCTGGCGATCTACGGCTTCCTGTTGCAGTACGGGGCCGGCGACGGGGTGCAGGTCAAGGGCGCGGTCGACCGGCTGGTCGGGCTCGGCGCGCTGGCGGCGGTCACCCTGGCCGCGGTCGTGGTCGTCGGCGCGGTCGGGCTGCTCGCGGTGACCGCCTATGTCATGTCCTACTGGAACTTCCGGCTCACCCGCACCCCCGGCACGTTGCAGGTGTCCCGCGGCCTGACCACGACCCGCTCGACGACCCTCGAGGAGCAGCGGCTGCGCGGGGTCGAACTCATCGAGCCCTTCGGTCTGCGGCTGGCCGGGGCAGCCTCGCTGCGGGCTGTGACGACCGGCATCCGCAGCGCCGAATCCGGCGATGCCAGTGGAGGATTGGTGCCACCCGCCGAGCGCGCGGTGGTCGAGAGGGTCGCGCTGCAGGTGGTCCAGGACTGGTATGCCGTCCGCGGCGACCTGGTCGGGCACGGCCCCGCGGCGCGGCGCCGGCGCTACGTCCGGGCGATGGTCCCCACGCTGCTGCTCGCCGTCGGGGTGCTCGTCGCGCACTCCTGGCTCGGGCTGCCGCGGTGGGTCGTCGTCGTCGGCTGCCTGCCGCTGGTGCTCTCGCCGGTGCTGGCCCACGACCGGTATGCCGCGCTCGGCCACCGGCTCACCGACCGGCACCTGGTCGCCCGGTCCGGCTCGATCGTGCGGCGGCGCGAGATCGTCGCCCGCCGCGGTGCGATCGGGGTCGTCGTGCGGCGCTCGTTCTTCCAGCGCCGGGCCGGGCTGGCCACCGTCGTGCTCGCCACCGCCGCCGGGCGGCAGGGTTACGACGTCCTCGACGTGCCCGACCCGCTCGCGGACGGGCTGGTGACGGCGCTGGTGCCCGAAGCGGCCCAGTTCCGCGGGGCGTCGCTAGGACGCTGATCCGGCGGGCCCGGGCGAGCGGGTGGTCCGCCCGACGTGGTGCAGCAGCGCGACCCGGGCGGCGCAGGCCTCGCGGACCGCGTCCTCGGCGGTGTCCTGCACGGCGTCCCGCAGCGTCGGGTCGGTCGCCGACGCGACCGCGTAGTAGAAGCCGGCGAAGATCGCCAGGAAGCCCGCGACCCGGATCTGCTCCCAGGCAACGAGATAGCGTCGCTGCGGCCCCGACCAGGACAGCAGCACCTCCGGCGGGGCGCCGGTCCAGGCCTGCATGGTCTCGGGGGAGACGACGACGACGCCCAGCGCGAGGTAGAAGGCGAACACGGCGACCCCGACGACCCCGGCGACGGCCAGCCGGGACATCGTCGCGACCAGGCGCAGGTTGGCCGACTGGCTGGCGTCCAGCGGACAGGTCACCGGGGCCGGAGGGGGCGGGGCCGCGGCGTACGGGGTGTGCGCGAGCGCCGCGGCGAGCCGACCGGGATCCTCGAAGGTGGCCAGCGCGCGCAGGTCCAGTTGGCGTCGGCTGGACAGGAAGGCCGCGCTGAGCCCGGTGAACAGCAGGAACAGCAGCAGATAGGGCACCGGCCCGAGCCGGCCGACGGTCTGCCACATCTCGCCGGTGAAGAGGGCGAAGGTGATGAGCACGACGACCAGCGGCAGGGTGCGGCTGAACGCGGTCGCCGTCGAGGCGAAGGTGTGCAACACCTCGCGGGTCAGCCACACGCCGACGGCGACGACCCCGCGGTTGACCAGCCAGAGCACCGCGGCCAGCAGGGCGACCTGCCCGGCCAGGGTGGCCGCCGCGACGGCGAGCGCGAACAGCGCCCCGCTGCCGTCGAGCAGGGCGTCGGCCAGCGCGACCAGGACCGGCCCGCCGACGAAGGCGACCCGCTCGGGCCAGCCGATCCGCTCGACCCCGGCGAACGGGGTGCGGCCGCGGGCCAGGTTGGTCCCGGCCCAGCCGACGGCGCCCAGGCCGACGGCGGCGACGAGCAGCAGCGGATTGCCCGACGGTGGGGCCATGACGAGCACCGACAGCAGGAACAGCGCGACCAGCGCCGGCGCGGCCCGCACCGACGCGTCGGTGCGGATCGGGGTGTCGTCCAGCAGTTCGGTCAGGCCGCGGCGCAGGAACCAGCGCTCGACCTCCAGCGGGGTCGGCTCGGCGCTCACGTCGAGCAGCGTAGCCACCGGCGGACCGCGCCGGGCCGGGCGCCCGGACCGGGCGACGGTGGCCGGCCGGCTGGATTCTCGCTTCGCCACCGACCCGGGGATGCCTAGGATCGGGCGCATGACCAAGGTCGTCTCCGCCGTCGCCTGGCCCTACGCGAACGGACCGCGCCACATCGGGCACGTCGCCGGGTTCGGCGTGCCCTCCGACGTGTTCAGCCGGTACATGCGGATGGCCGGGCACGAGGTGCTCATGGTCTCGGGCACCGACGAGCACGGCACCCCGATCCTCGTGCAGGCCGAGAAGGAGGGCGTCACGGCGCGGGAGCTGGCCGACCGGTTCAACCGGATCATCGTCGAGGACCTGGTCGGGCTGGGGCTGGCCTACGACCTGTTCACCCGCACGACGACCCGCAACCACCACGCGGTGAGCCAGGAGTTGTTCCGCGGCAACCACGCCAACGGCTACATGATCGAGCAGACCCAGCTCGTGGCGATCAGCCCGTCGACCGGTCGCACCCTGCCCGACCGCTACATCGAGGGCACATGCCCGCACTGCGGCTACCTCGAGGCGCGCGGCGACCAGTGCGACAACTGCGGCCGCCAACTCGACCCGGTCGACCTCATCGACCCGCGCAGCAAGGTCAACGGCGAGACCCCGCGCTTCGAGGAGACCGCGCACTTCTTCCTCGACCTGCCGGCGCTGGCCCAGGCCCTGGCCGAGTGGCTCGACGGGCGCGCGGCCACCGGGCTGTGGCGGCCCAACGTCATCAAGTTCTCCAAGAACATCCTCGAGGGCGTGCTGCCGCGGCCGATGACCCGGGACATCGACTGGGGCATCGCGGTGCCGCTGCCCGGCTGGCAGGACAACCCCAACAAGAAGCTCTACGTGTGGTTCGACGCCGTCATCGGCTACCTGTCGGCCTCGATCGAGTGGGCGCGGCGCACCGGCGACCCCGAGGCCTGGCGGGCCTGGTGGAACGACCCCCAGGCCGTGTCCTACTACTTCCAGGGCAAGGACAACATCACCTTCCACGCCCAGATCTGGCCGGCCGAGCTGCTCGGCTACGCGGGCCGGGGCGCCAAGGGCGGCGAGCCCGGGGCGGCATACGGGGTACTCAACCTGCCGACCGAGGTCGTCGCCAGCGAGTTCCTGACGATGGAGGGCAAGCAGTTCTCGACCTCGCGCAGACACGTCATCTACGTGCGCGACGTGCTCGAGCGCTACGGCCCCGACCCGCTGCGCTACTTCATCTGCGCGGCCGGGCCGGAGAGCCAGGACAGCGACTTCACCTGGGCCGAGTTCGTGCAGCGCAACAACTCCGAGCTGGTCGGCGGGTGGGGCAACCTGGTCAACCGCACCGCCTCGATGATCCACAAGTCGTTCGGCGAGATCCCCGCCCCCGGGCCGCTCGAGCCGGTCGACGAGGCGCTGCTCGCCGCGGTGCGCGGCGGCTTCGAGACGGTCGGCGGGCACATCGAGCGGCAGCGCTTCAAGGCCGGCATCGGCGAGTTCATGCGCCTGGTCGGCGAGGCCAACGCCTATGTCTCGCAGACCGAACCGTTCAAGCTCAAGGGCGAGCACCAGCGCGAGCGGCTGGCCACGGTGCTGCACACCCTGGCCCAGGCGGTGCTGTGCCTCAACGTGCTGTCCGCGCCGTTCCTGCCGCACGGCGCCAACCGGGTGCACCGGGTCATGGGCGGGTCCGGCGACCTGGTGCCGATGCCCCAGTTGCGCGAGGTCGAGGACCTGGACGGCGGGCCGCCCTATCCGGTCATCATGGGCGACTACTCGGCCACCCCGCGCTGGGTGTGCCCGGAACTGGTGGCCGGCACGCCGATCGACAAGCCGGTGCCGGTCTTCACCAAGCTCGACCCGGCGGTGGTCGAGCAGGAGCTGGACCGCATGCGGGCCGAGGACTGACGGATCGCCTTGACAGACCACGTGACTGGGGCGGGGGCCGGGCGGCACGCCCGGCCGCCGGCACCCGACCCGCTGCCGATCCCGGTGGTCGACAACCACGCCCACCTGGACATGACCCGAGAGGGCGACCAGCCGTATGCCGTGTCCGCGGCGATCGCGGCGGCCCGGGCCGTCGGCGTGCACCGCATCGTCCACGTCGCCTGCGACGTGCCGAGCATCGAGTCGGTCGGCGAGGTCGTCGACGGGCACCCCGAACTCGTCGCCGCCGTCGCGATCCACCCCAACGACGCTGCGCGGTGCGCGGCGCGCGGCGGTCTGGCCGCGGCATACCGGGTGGTCGAGCAGGCGCTCGCCCACCCGCGGGTGCGCGCCGTGGGGGAGACCGGGCTGGACGCCTATCGCACCGGCCCGGAGGGCCGGCCGGCGCAGGAGGAGCCGTTCCGCTGGCACATCGACCTGGCCAAGCGGCACGGGCTGCCGCTGCAGATCCACGACCGCGACGCACACGACGAGGTGCTGCGGGTGCTCGACGCCGAGGGTGCGCCGGAGCGCACCGTGCTGCACTGCTTCTCGGGTGACCTGACCTTCGCGCAGCGCTGCGTCGAGCGGGGCTTCTACCTGTCGTTCGCCGGGCCGGTGACCTTCAAGAGCGCCAAGGGCCTGCGCGACGCGCTGTCGGTCACGCCGCTGGACCGGGTGCTCGTCGAGACCGACGCGCCCTACCTCGCGCCGCACCCGTGGCGGGGGGCGCCCAACGCGTCCTATCTCGTGCCGCTCACGGTGCGGGCCATGGCCGCGGTGCTCGGGGTGGCCGTGCCCACGCTGTGCCAGCAGATCGCGGCGAGTTCGGAGCGGGTCTACGGCGACTGGCGCTGAGCCGACCGGAGTCGGGCCGGGCTCGGGAGGCAAGGGACGTTCGGGCCGCAGAACGTGATCCTTCACACCTCGCCGCATTACCTCATGTGTCACTTCAGTCACACCAGACGCACCAGCCACGCCTCGGGCGTTATCAAAACTTGACCTTCCGGGCCCGGAGCGGGCACCGTGGAGGGCGACCAGCCGGGACCGCACGCTCTCCCCGGCGCCGAGCGAGCAGCCAGCGGGGCTGCTCTCACCCACTCGTGCGCCACCTGCGCGGGGCCGGACACCACGACGTTCGGAGCACTGTGACCTCCTCCCTCATCCGCCGCCTGTCCGCGGTCGGCGTGGCGACCGCCGTCGCCGCGGCCGGCTTCGGCATCGCCCAACTCGACAAGGCCATCGCGCTGAGCGTCGACGGCCAGCAGACCGAGACCCACGTCTTCGCCAGCACGGTGGCCGACGCCCTCGCCCGGCAGGGCATCGCGGTCGGCGAGCGCGACCTCGTGTCGCCCGCCCTGGACTCGGCCATCCACGACGGCTCGAGCATCGTCGTCAAGTACGCGCGCCAGCTCACCGTCACCGTCGACGGGCAGACCACCGACTACTGGACGACGGCCACGACCGTCGACGAGGCGATCTCCGCCCTCGGCATCCGCGCCAGCGACGGGGCCCGGCTGTCGGCCTCCCGGTCGGCCGGCCTGGGCCGCGAGGGGCTCACCCTGACCATCACCAACCCGCGCAACGTCACCGTGCTGGCCGACGGGCAGGCGCGCCCGCTGGCCACCAACGCCGCGACCGTCGCCGATGTGCTGGACCAGCTCGGCATCGCCGCCGGCCCCGCCGACTGGGTGACCCCGGCGCCGGACAGCGCCGTCACCGAGGGGCTGTCGATCACCGTCCAGCGGGTCAGCCAGGCCACCTCGACCCGGATCGTCACGGTGCCCTTCCAGACCGTGACCAAGGACGACGCCACCCTGACCAAGGGCACCCGCAAGGTCGAGACCGCCGGCGCGGCCGGCGAGAAGACGGTGACCTACACCGAGACCTATGTCGACGGCCAACTGGTCGACCGCAGCGCCTCCGGCGAGCAGGTCACCAAGGCCCCGACCGCCCGGGTCGTGCTGGTCGGCACCAAGGCCCCGGCGCCGCCGGCCCCGCGCACCACGACGCCGTCCGCCCCCGCGGCCCCGTCGTCGCCGACCACCCCGCCGCCCGCGGGCCCGGTCAACAAGCCCGGCATCAACCTCGCCAACGCCGCCATGTGGGACCGCATCGCCCAGTGCGAGTCCGGCGGCCGCTGGCACATCAACACCGGCAACGGCTACTACGGCGGCCTGCAGTTCTCCTACTCGACCTGGCTGTCGGTCGGCGGTGCCGACTTCGCGCCGCGCGCCGACCTGGCCAGCCGGGAGGAGCAGATCACCGTCGCCAACCGGCTCTACGCCCAGCGCGGCCTGCAGCCGTGGGGCTGCCGGCACGCCGCCTGACGGTCCGGCGCACCGCGAGGCCGCCCGATCCCCGAGGGGTCGTGGCGGCCTCGCCTAGGCTGCGACCATGACCCGGGCCGGCTCCCTGCTCGGCGCCGGTGACCTGCGGGCCCTGGCCGCCCGGCACGGCATCCGGCCGACCAAGCAGTGGGGACAGAACTTCGTCGTCGACGCCAACACCTGCCGGCGCATCGTCCGGCTGGCCGCGGTCACCGACGCCGACACGGTGCTGGAGGTGGGTCCCGGCCTGGGCTCGCTGACCCTGGCCCTGCTGGAGACCGGCGCCCGGGTCGTCGCGGTCGAGGTCGACCCGGCCCTCGCTGCCGCCCTGCCCGCGACGGTGGCGACCCACCAGGGCGAGCGGGCGGCATCCCTGAGCGTGGTCACCGGCGACGCGCTGCAGCTGCGCGAGCTGCCCGACCCGCAGCCCACCGCCCTGGTCGCGAACCTGCCCTACAACGTCAGCGTCCCGGTCGTGCTCGCGCTGCTGGAGCGGCTGCCGAGCCTGCGCCGGGTCCTGGTCATGGTGCAACTCGAGGTGGCCGAGCGGCTCGCGGCGACGCCCGGCGGCAAGGCCTACGGCGGGCCGAGCGTCAAGGCCGCCTGGTATGCCACCGCGCGGCTGGCCGGGTCGCCCTGGAAGCCACATTCAATGAGCAGCGAGCGGGTGCTGTTGCCGTGGTCGTCTTCCAGCGCGCCAAACCGGCCGTAGTCGCGCATGCGCACGCCGTCCTTGTGG
>CAZYHR010000028.1:0-31467 GCA_964647395.1 uncultured Intrasporangiaceae bacterium
GCCTGGATGGGTATTTCCAACCCGCCAAGACCTCACAAACTCAGACGCAAAGCACTTCTGCGGGGATGGTGGGATCGTGCCAGGATGAACCGTTGGTTCTCGGGGAAGGGACAGCGCATGCGCCTGCCAACATCGGTTTCGTATGCCGCGCGCCGCGCGGCTGCCGTCGTCGCTGTCTCGGCGGGGTTGGGCCTGGCGGCTTGCACCGGCGGCTCACCGCCACCGGCCCCGCCGTCGACTTCCACGTCGTCGGTGCCGGCGACGGCCACGACGCCGGTGGTGACGAGTTCGACCGTGGTGACCACGACGTCTGCCGCACCGTCGACCACGTCGCTGCCGTACCCATCGGACGTGCCCGCCGCGGCCCGGGTCAACTCCCCCGAGGGGGCGATGGCGTTCGTGCGGCACTTCATCGGGGTGCTGAATGCGGTCTACCAACGTCCAGAGGTGGGGCGAATCCCCCCACTTTCCCTCGGCTCCTGCCAGTCATGCGCGGGATACGAGGAGAACGTCGTCTACTTCTCCACCAATGGGCAACGTTACGATCGACCGCCGATCGCGGTAGCCGAGATCTCCATGAATCCCGAGTCCGCGCCACCTGGCCCCTACATAGTGGACGTGGTCATCGACCAAGTTCCGGCGAAGGTGCTGAACCGTGACGGCGAGGTCGTCCAGAGCGTCAAGGCAACTCGTGCCATCTTGGTCTTCACCGTCCGTCATGACGGGACCGTTCCTCGTGTCGCCCTGGTTCAGGTGCAGAAATGACACGCGGTAGGCTGGCGTGCTTCGCCTTGTTGCTCTTGGCGGCGATTCACCAGCCGGCAGCAGCGGCGCTGAATACCAGAGGCAACAGCAGCGACCGCACCATCGTGGACACCACCACCACCCGTGACGGCGCGCGGGCATACGCCGATGAGCAGGAGGTCGGCAACCTGGGCCAGGGTCGGGACCTGAACGGTGTGCCGTTCGCGAGGCCGATGGAGTTTCAGGTGCGGATGGCCTGCAAGGTGTCGGAGGCGGGGGTGGTGGCTCCGGGTGAGTCACCGACGTGTGAGAAGGCGATGGCGGCATGCCGGTCTGCGACCGGGCCGGTCGGGGTGGGGATCCTCTACGACATCTACGCCCGCGCGGTGGGCACCCAAGGTTGGAACTACCTGGCCAGCACGTGCTTCGCCGACGAGGCACCGTCCGGGCCAGTGCTATCGCTGCCGATGATCGTCGAGGCGTTCCACCTGACGCCGTGGGCGACCGCGCGGGTGGCGACTCAGCCGGAGGGGAATGTCACGTTGGTTGGGTTGAAGACGTTCTTCCGGGTGTCTTGGTCGGCTGAGGGGTTCGAGCCGGGTGAGGTGGAGGTGATCGACCCGGGGCGGATGTTGGGGATGCGGGTGGAGATCCGTCCGAAGCTGGTCGGGTTCACCTACGTCTTCGGTGACGGCACCAAGTTCGGGCCGACGACCAGCGCGGGTGGTCGGTATCCGTCGGGTGACATCACCCACGCCTATCAGCACGGGGGTGCCTACGCGACTCGGGTGCAGGTGACCTGGGGTGGGGACTTCCGGGTCAATGGTGGCCCCTGGACGGTGATCCCGGACACGGTGACGGTCGAGGGCCCACCGACCACGGTGCAGGTCAAGACCGCCCGCGCGGTCCTCGTGGGCTGATTGACCCACTCGATGTCGGTTCTGCTGGGAGTGCCTGAGCCATCCGAGCACGCCGTCCGCCTCCGCCGGTCGAGGTGACCGCCGAGGCTGTGGATAACTTCTGCGAGGGTGCGACCCTCCGTGCCACGATGAGCGCGGCATCTCGGGGAAAGGGGGCGCCGCATGCGCCTGCCAACATCTCGCCGGTATGCCGCGTCCCGCTCGGCCGCGGCCCTCGCCGTCGCGGCGGGAGTGGGCCTGGTCGCCTGCACCAACGGTTCGACCCCTCCCGCCCCGCCGTCGAGTTCGTCGTCGGTGTCGGCGACGTCCACGGTCTCGGTGCCGGGCCCGACCGCGGTAACCACGGCGACGACCGCACCGAGCATCACGTCGTTGCCGTATCCCTCGGACGTGCCGGCCGCTGCCCGGGTCAACTCCCCGGAGGGGGCGCAGGCCTTCGTGCGGCACTACTTCGATGTGGCCAACGGCCTTTATGTCAACCCGCGAGCCGGGGGCATCGAGCCCCTGGGCTCTCCGTCATGCAAGACGTGCGCCGCGCTGGCTCGCATCTTCGCGGGCTTCGCCGAGCGCAAGGAACGATTCACCACCGCCCCTCAGCAGATCGTTGACATCGTGCGCGCCCCCGACGCCTCGCCCAGTGGATCGACCAAGTTCGACGTGGTGGTCCGTCTCGTGGCCAGTCAGCGTGTCGACGCAACCGGCAAGGTCTTGGAGACCGTCAAGGACGGCCGGGCGGTCCTCGCCACGACTACGGTCTGGGTCGGAGACCACTGGCTGCTGGCCGAGTCCAAGGTCCGACAGGCATGAGGCGGGCGGGCTTGACGGCGGCACCTTGTCCGGTCCTGTTCTTCGGATCTCGTCGTCGTCGGTGTCGGCGACGACCACGACGTCGGTGACGAGTTCGACCGCGACGACCACGACGGCTGCCGCGCCGAGCACCACGTCTGAGTATCAAGCACCCAAGACCGGTCTCATCGCCGTGCTGTCCACCGTCACCAACGACGGAAGCGGCTGGCGCGTCGTTTCGGTCAAGGTGCTCGGAATGACGGCCTCGACACCGGCGTGCTGTCGAATCTGGTCGCCGCCGGCTTCAGCGACATGGGCGGCAACCACGGCGTCGCTCGGCTTTGAGTGGAGCCTGTGAGCCGGTGGCCTGTTATTGCGGTGGCCCGCCACCGGGGGTAGGAAGGCCTCATGACCCGCCTCGGCTACCAGATCCCCAACTTCACCTACCCCGGCGTCGGCAGCGATCGGCTCTTCGACACCATCGCGCGCCAGGTGGCCGAGGCCGAGGGCAGCGGCTTCGACACCGTGCTCGTGATGGATCACTTCTACCAACTGCCCGCGCTCGGCGCCGCGACCAACGAGATGCTCGAGTGCTACACCGTGCTCGCGGCGCTGGCCCAGCGCACTTCCCGGGTGCGCCTCGGCGCGCTGGTCACCGGCAACACCTACCGCAACCCCACGCTGCTCGCCAAGACCGTCACAGCGTTGGATGTCGTGTCCGGTGGCCGCGCCCAGCTCGGCATCGGAGCCGGCTGGTTCCAGCTCGAACACGACTCTCTCGGCTACGAATTCGGGACGTTCACCGATCGCTTCGAGCGGCTGGAGGAGGCGCTGCAGATCATTCTGCCGATGCTGCGCGGTGAGCGCCCCACCCTCGACGGCACATGGTATGCCGTCCGGGACGCCATCAACTCGCCCGCGCCGGTCGGTCGCATCCCGGTGATGATCGGTGGCGCGGGCGAGCGCAAGACGCTGCGGATGGTCGCGCAGTACGCCGACGCCTCCAACATCATCTGCCCGCGCGAGGACATCCCCCGCAAGCTCGACGCCCTGGCCGCGCACTGCGAGCGGCTCGGCCGCGACCGCTCCGAGATCACCGTCAGCTATCAGACGAGTTGCGTCATCGCCCCCACCCACGAACAGGCCGTCGCCGAGATGGAGGAGGCCGTCGCGCGGATCCCCGAACTCGCCGGCCGTCGCGACTCCGCGATCGTCGGCAACGCCGACGAGGTCGCCGAGCAGTATGCCGCGATCCTTGCCGCCGGGGTCGACGGCGTCACCGTCAACCTGCCCGCCAACTGCCACATCGAGGGCCGGGTCGCGCTGCTGGGCCAGACGCTCGCGCCGCTGATCGCCCGGTAGTCGACCCCTCATCGATGGGGGCGCGGATGGGCGAACCACGACCTCGGTCTGCCCTCCATGCACCGCGCCAGGCAGGGCGGGGGTGTCCCGGTCGGCTCTGCCGTCGCCGACGCCCCGGGCCGCGTTCATCGACGGCGCCATCGACAGCGGCAGCTGCGTCGCTCGTATGATCCACTCAGAGCGAGGAGGCAACTGATGACGACCACCCCCACCGCGAGCGAAGGGCAGGGCGAGGGCTACGAGCAGTTGCTCGCGGCGATCACCGAAGGCGGCTCGCGAGACGTGCTCGACCCGGCCACCGAGGAGCTCGTGGGCCGCGCACCCGAGAACGACGCGGCCGATGTCGATCGCGCTGTCGCGGCGGCGCGGGGCGCGCAGCCGGCGTGGGCGGCTCGTTCGGACGAGGACCGGGTCGCGTTGCTGCTGGCCTGCGCCGACGCGGTCGAGGCCAACGCGGAAGCCCTTGCGCACCTGCTGTCCCGGGAACAGGGCAAGCCGCTCAACGGCCACAACGCCCGGTTCGAGGTCGGCGCGTGCGCCGGCTGGCTGCGGGCCACCGCCGCGACGGCGCTGCCCCACGAGACGATCATCGACGACGGCAGCGAGTATGCCGAGCTGCATTACCGGCCACTGGGGGTCGTGGCCGCGATCGGGCCGTGGAACTGGCCGATGATGATCTCGATCTGGCAGATCGCCCCGTCGCTGCGGATGGGCAACACCGTGGTCGTCAAGCCGAGCGAGTACACGACGCTGTCGGTGCTGGGCCTGGTGCACGTGCTCAACGAGGTGCTCCCCGCCGACGTGCTGATCCCGGTGTGCGGTGCCGGGGACGTCGGCGCCGCCCTGTCCGGCCACCCGGGGGTGGACAAAGTCATGTTCACCGGCTCGACCGAGACCGGCAAGGCGATCATCCGGTCATCGGCCGACACGATCAAGCGGGTCACGGTGGAGTTGGGCGGCAACGACGCCGGCGTCGTGCTACCCGACGCCGACCCGGCCGCCATCGCCGAGGGCGTGTTCTGGGGGGCGTTCATCAACACCGGGCAGACCTGCGCCGCGCTCAAGCGGCTCTACGTGCACGACTCGATGTATGAGGCGATGTGCCAGGAGTTGGTCGACTACGCCAAGAACGTGCCGATGGGGGTCGGCCTGGACGAGACCAACGTACTGGGCCCGCTGCAGAACCGGGCTCAGTACGAGATCGTCACCCGCCTGGTCGACGCGGCCCGCGACTCCGGTGCGACGATCCTGCTCGGCGGAGATCCGGACCCCAGCGCCAAGGGCTACTTCTACCCGACCACGCTGGTGGCCGACATCGACAACGACAACCCGCTGGTGGCCGAGGAGCAGTTCGGTCCGGCGCTGCCGATCGTGCGCTACCACGATCTGGACGAGGCGATCGAGATGGCCAACGGCCTGGACGTCGGCCTCGGTGCCTCGGTCTGGTCCGGCGATCGGCAGGCCGCACTCGAGGTCGCCTCGCGGATCCGCTCCGGCACGGTCTGGATCAACAAGCACGGCGCGATCCACCCGATGATCCCTTTCGGCGGGGCCGGGCAGTCCGGCTACGGCCTCGAGTTCGGTGTCGAGGGCCTCAAGCACGTGTCCCAGCCGCAGGTCGTCAGCGGCTGACCCTGGGCCGGTCGAGGAGGCGCTCGAACCATTCGAGCAACTCCTCGTCTCTGGGAAGGGGTATGCCGCGACCTGGCCGGCCCGCTGTCCGGTCGCCGCTGTCGGTCGGGGCGCAGCGAGCCATCCGCTCAGAGCAGCCCGACATCGAGGGCGACCGGGCGGCCGTCGAGGGCGAGCGAATCGTCCTCGAAATGCACGGTGTACAGCTCGCTCGAGTAGCCCACCCGTCGACGCGGCCGCGCCTGCGCCAACGGCGCGCCCGCCACGTGACCGACCATGAGGAAGTCGAGATGTCCGGCCCGCGAGCCCAAGTGGGTGAGCAGGCGGCGAGCGGCCACCGGGGTCGTCGCGGTGAGCAGACAGATCGACGAGTAGGCCGCGGGCGCGCCGACCCGCGGCCACCGGGGGAACCCGGCCCAGTGGACGGGGAGCTTCGAAAAGCGTTCGTAGCGTGGGGAGTAGCGGGTGACGACGTACTGTTTGTGGGCCCGCTGGTCCCAGAGGGCGCAGCCGGCCAGGATGTTTCCGGAGCGGTCGCGCAACACCCGCACGTCGGCGTCAGTCAGCCCCGCGGGTGGCTCGACGGGGGCGAGGTTGTCGCGTGGCAGCAGCCCCAGCAGCTCGTCCAGCGTCCCCCCACCGAGCGAGGCGCCCCCCAGCAACGAAGGCGGCACCGGCGTCGGCCCGCCGCGGAAGAACGTCGTCTGATAGGAGCCGATCCGGCGGTACTCCGGCATGCCGCCGCGTCGCTTCTCCAGCAGTCGGCGGGCCAGCGTGTTGGCGGACAGGATTGTCGTGTAATAGATCTCGACGTCCGGGGTGTGCTCACGTAAGTAGCCATACACCCGCGGGATGACCGGCACCCGCCCACCCCGGAACTCCGGCAGGCCCTTGAGGCCGGTGAGATAGCCGACCCGCCGCACCGCGCCGTTGACCCAGGCGTTGCGCACCACGCACGCGCCCATGCCGACGATCCGCCCGGTCGCCACCTCGCGGACCACCGGCACGACGACGTCGTCGCCCTCGGCGAGCAGCGACTCGATCGGGTTGGCGCCGCGGGTGAAGCGCACCTGGATGTCGCCGGGGAAACCGTCGTCCGAGGCGTAGAGAGCGGCCAGCTCGGGTCCGTCGTCGAGGGTCGCGAGCTGCACCAGCCACCGGCCGGTGCGCCGACCGGGCACCTGCTCGCTACTTGGGGAGCTCATCGAGGTGCCGGCCGATCGGCACGTCGTACTTCTCGTCGACCTCTCGGCCCAGCCGCAGGTTCATCGCCCAGTAGACCGGCCACATCCGCAGCCGGCCGCGCCGCAACGCCTGCACGCCGCGGTCGAGGGTCGCCGCGGGAGAGGCGAAGTCCTTGCGGGCCTGCCGGCACAGGGCGCTGACCTCCTCGGGCTCGAGGTGGCTCGGCCGATAGGCGACTTGGCCGTAGTGGTAGTCCTCGTCGAGCCACCAACGGGGTGAGATCAGCCGGCCCTCCTGCTCGAGCCGGCGATAGAGCCGGGTGCCGGGGAAGGGCAGCAGATGGTTGAAAGCCGCCGTGTGAAAGGCACATTCGCGCGCGAAGTCCACCGTGCGCTCGAAGGTCTCGCGGGTGTCACCGTCGTAGCCGAGCACGAACGTCGCATAGATGCCGATGCCGGCGTCGTGGATGCGCCGCACCAGCTCGGTGCGCTCGCCCATCGCCGTGCTCCACCGCTTACCCATCGCGGCGAGGCTCTCGGGTTCCATCGACTCGAAGCCGATGAGGATGAGCTCGCAACCGGCAGCCTGCATGGCCTGCAGCAGCTGCGGGTCGCGGGCCAGCTCGAGAGTGCCCTGGGCGGCCCAGCAGATGCCGAGCGGCCGGATCCGGCGGCACAGCTCGAGCACGTGCTCGCGGTCCGCGACGAGGTTGTCGTCGACGAGGAAGTAGACCTTGCGGTCGGCCGCCTCGATGTCGGCGACGATCCGGTCGACCGACCGGGAGTGATAGTGCGCGCCGTAATAGCCTGCGATGGCGCAGAACTCGCAGAAGTGACCGCAGCCCCGCCCGGTCTCGACCAGCCCGACCGGCAGATAGCGCTTGCCCGCGTAGATGCTGCGGTCGGGCGCCGTGCCGTCCAGGCGCACCCCGCCGTCGTAGCGCCGCTGCAAGCGCCCGGCGCGGGCGTCGGCCATGACCTGCCCCCACACCGCCTCGGCGTTGCCGGTGACGATGGCGTCAGCGTGCTGCGCTGCCTCGTCGGGCAGCAGCGTCGTGTGGTAGCCGCCGAGCACGACCGTGGTGCCCTGCGCGCGATAGCGGTCAGCGACGGCATACGCGCGTTTGGCGGTGTAGGTCTCGACGGTGATCGCCGCCACGTCGGTGGGCTGATCGGTGTCGACCAGCTCGATCCGGTCGTCGAAGAAGGCGCGCTCGACGTCGGGCGGGGTCAGCGCGGCGAGCATGGCGATGGTCAGCGGCTCCATCTTCCAGGTCGCGATGTAACGCTGACCCGGCTTCTTGCCGATCGCCGGCAGGACGAAGGTGACTCGCATCGGCTAGCTGGCCCGGGCGCGTCCGGCGGGCACGTCGACCTCGGGGATGTCGCTGTTGTCGACCATGCGATCCCGGGGGAAGTCGGTGAACTTCTTGGCGTAGCCGCGGTAGCCCAGGACGTTGGTGACCAGCGCGGCCAACGGCGCCCGGTCGAAGGGCGCCAGGCGCTTGGCGATGCTGGTCAGCTTGTAGCTCTCGTCCCACGCCCAGGTGATGCCGTCGTAGAGCTGCTCGGGGGTCATCTTCTTGGGTGCGAAGACGACGTGCTCGACGTCGTACATCGCCCAGTGCCGTTCGGTGATCCGGCCCTCGGCCTCGAGCTGCCGGTAGAACTCGGTGTTGGGGAACGGCGTGATGATCGAGTAGCGCGGCAGATCCATCTTGGTCTCCATGACCAGCTCGACGGTGCGTTCGAAGGCCGTGTGGTCCTCGTCGTCGCCGCCGAAGGCGAAGCAGCCTTGCACGCCGATGCCGACGTCGTGCAGCTTGTGCATGAGCGCGGGGTAGCCGCCGACCTTGTTGACCCGCTTGCGGAACAGCCGTTGGGTGTCCTCGTTGATCGACTCGAAGCCGATGAGCAGCCCCTCGCAGCCGCTGCGGGCGAGCAGCTTGATCATCGCGTCGTCGTGGCCGATGGCCGAGGTGACCAGGCCGAGCCAACGCTTCTTGAGCGGGATGAGCGCGGTGAAGAACTCCTCCGTCCAGGCCCGCCCCGCAAGGAGATTGACGTCTGGGATGATGATGTGCTTGCCCGGCAGCTGGGCGATCTCGGCGATCACCTCAGGCACCGGCCGCTTGTGTACGGTCGACCCGAACGCGGTGGGATAGGCGCAGAAGGTGCAGTTGAGCGCGCAGCCGCGCACGACCTCGACGGTGTCGGTCGTGATGTACCGCCACCGGTTGAGCAGGTCGCGACGCGGGATCGGCCGGCCGACGATCGTGTAATCCTCGCCCTGCCGGTAGCGCGGGCGCAGCGCCCCCGCGGCGAAGTCCCGGCACAGCTGTGGGAAGGTCTGCTCGGCGAATCCGGTGACCACCGCGTCGGCGTGCTGCGCGGCCTCGTCCGGCAACATCGTCGGGTGCACGCCGCCCAGGACGACGGTCTTGCCCTGCGAGCGATACCAGTCGGCGTAGGCGTAGGCGCGCATCGACGTGCCGGTGATGGCGGTGATGCACACGAGGTCGGCGTCCAGGTCGAGCGGGATCGGGGCCGCCGTCTCGTCGTGGATGACCAGCTCGGCGCCGAGCTCCTCGGGCACCAGCGCGGCCAGCGTCGTCAAGGTCAACGGGGCGTAGTGGATGCCGATACCGAAGCTCCCCGAGTGGCGGTGCATGGCACCGGCGGGCGCGAGGAAGGCGATCTTCACGGCGTACCTCCCGGTGGCTGGGCGCGCCCTCCACGTTAGGTCGCGGCGGGCCGGTCGGGATCGGCCACAGGTCCCGTCATCGGCGGGACCAGCGCGGTGGGCTTGACGTCGCCGAGCCGCCCGGTTCCGTGGTCGCGGCTGAGCAGGTCGCGCGGGTCGCCCGTCCCCCGGTATGCCGCGGGCGGGCGCAGCTGCCCCAGGCGTCTCGCGTGGTCGTAGTGGAAGGCGGCGCGCAGGGCCGTGTCGAGCCGCTCCAGCAGATCCGGGGTGACTGCCGGCCGGCCGACGAGCCGGTAGTGGTCGGTCGTCGCGACGAGCGCGCAGCCGGCCAGCCCGAGCCGGGCCAGGACGTCGCCGACGAAGGCCTCGTTGAGCTTCTCGCCGACCAGGTCGCTGACCCGGTCGACCCGACCGACCAGGCGCAGCACCGGCAGCCGGCCGTGATGCCCGGTGACGGTGACCAGATCGCCCAGCCGATAGCGGTAGAGCCCACCACCGGTGGTGAGCACGACGGCGTAGCGACGGCCCGCTTCGACCTCGTGGCCGAGCCGGCAGTCGTCGTCCGCGCCGCCCTCGGGGAGGAACTCGACGACGTGCGAACGGGCTGCGAGGACCGCGCCGCCGGCGGCGACCAGCGGCAGGGACACGAAACCCTCGGTAGCCAGCAGGCCCTTGGGCTGGATCGTGGTGTGCGGCAGTCGTTTCGCCAGGCTGCGCGCCGGGGCGGCGGCCGCGGCGTCGGCCCAGCAGGAGACGAGCCGCAGGCGGGGCCAGACGGCCGCCCAGTCGTCGGCGGGCACGGCCGCGCGCAGGACGGCTCGCCGCCCCGCGCCGACGGTGCTCAGCAGGGTGTCGAGCCGGTCGCGGATCCGTTCGAGCAGGATCGTCAACAGCGTCGGGTTCCACACCGAGACGAGCGCCAGATCGGCGGCGGCCAGCAGTTGCCGGCAGGTGGTGTCGAGGAAGTCGTCGAGGTCGGCGCGCTGCGCGACGGTGGCGGAGACGGCGAACGAATGGGAGACAAGGCGTTTGGCGACCGGACCGAGGTAGTCGGCATCCTCGTCGAAGCCGATGGGCACGGCGCTGTCGTGGCTCCGGCGGGCGCTCACGGGGGTGATGGACCAATAGCTGCGCCCGGCGAGCAGGGCCGGCTGGGCGGCATACAGATCGTACAGCCAGGCGGCGATGCCGCGCTGGAACTCCGCCCGCAGGGAGGCGGTGTAGGGGACGAGCTTGGTCGCCGAGGTCGACCCGGACGACGGCTCGAGCAGCCGCACCGGCTCGGTCGTCAGGACGCCGGTCTCGCCACGGGCGATTCGCTGGGTGGCGGGCGCGATGTCGTCCCAGGTGGCGAGCGGCACGGCACGGCGATAGTCCCGCACCGAGCCGATCCGGGCGAAGCCGTGGGCCCGGCCGAACTCGCTGCCGGCATTGCGCCGCACGAGGTGCAGCAGCAGTGCCTCCTGGGCGGCGCCCAGGTCGCGGATCCGGGTCAGCCGCGCGTGCTCTGGCGAATAGGCCGCTGCGACGGCGGAGTTGGCGACCAGCGCACCGAGTCGCACCTCGTCACACCACCGCTGCCGCGCCCGCCCGCAGCGGCAGGGTGCGCGGCAGGACGTTGGCCTCGGCGAGGTCGGTGAGGCAGACCAGGTCGTGACCGAGCGACCAGCCCGGGTTGCGGGCGACGAAGAACTCGACGTCGGGCATCTGCCGCTCCCGGTCGGTCAGCGACGTGTCGCGCAATCGGTCCTTGGGACAGCGGTATTCGAGAACGCCGGTGGTGGGGTTGTAGTCGTCGGGGTAGAGGTGGGCGGCGTAGGCGTCCATGAGGTGCTGTTCGGCGGGTGGGGTCGGCGCCCGCCGGCTGGGCCAGTAGGTGGCGAAGAAGGCGGGCAGCATCCGATAGGTGCGATGGCCCTTGCTCACCAGGAACCAGCGCAACGGCGGGTGCTCGCCCAGGACGTAGCGTCGCGCGAAGACCTGGAACAGGGCCGGACCGCCGCGGTGCGCGGGGTGGACGACGGTGTCGCCGGAGAACAGGCCGGCCACGCCATCGACGGTGACGAAGCGCTGGGTGCTGAAGCCGGCGAGTTCCCCGGCGGGCGTGTGCAGCAGGATGACCTCGTCCTTGTCGGCCAGGTCGCGGTCGAACACCGCCCGGTCCATGCCCGCGTAGACCAGGTCCATGAGCGCGAACATCCGCCGCGCGTCGCCGTCGCGCAGGTCGCGGACGGCGACCACCTCACCGCGCAGGTCGACGGTCACCCAGGGAGCCTAGTGCTCGGGACTCGCGGGGGCGGCGGCCCGAGCCGAGGGCGGGGTGACCGGAAGCGGCGTGGCGGGCCGGCTGGGAGCCGGGGCGGCGGCATACCCGAGAGCCATGCCCTGCTTGCGGAACACCTCGCGCCGGAAGATCGGGTTGTAGGCGACGAAGTTGCCGAACCGCACGGGGTTGCGCAGGTTGGTGCGCGGCTCGGCCAGCCGGCGCAGGATCGAACCGAGACTGTTGGTGCGGGTGCGGCAGGCGAAAGCCTCGCGAGTCAGCTCGTCGGGAGTCATCGTCGCGGGCCGGAACGATGCGTGGTTGAACTGGTAGCCCGGGTGCAGCCACCAGCGCCCGTCGTAGAGCAACCGGTCCTGGGCCTGCAGGTCGGCGTGCAGCGGGGTGCCCGGATAGGGCATGAGGATGTTGTAGGCCGCGAACGTGAACTTGCTGCGGATCGCGAACTCGCAGGTGGCGCGGATGGATTCGACGGTGTCGGTGTCGTGGCCGATGGTGAAGGCGGCCCAGGTCTGCAGGCCCAGCGAACGCAGCTGCTCGATGGCGCCGGCGTAGGTGTCGCGGGCCGCGGCGCGGTTGACCGCCTTGCGCATGCCGCGCAGACCCGCGTCGGAGATCGACTCGAAGCCGATGACGTTGCCCTGGCAGCCGGACCGCACCATGAGCTGCATGAGCTCGGGGTCGCGGAGCATGTCCAGAGAGGCCTGACTGACCCAACGGACCTTGAGCGGGATCAGCGCGCGGAACAACTCCTTCGCCGCATCGTGGTCGGCGGTGATGTTGTCGTCGACGAAGAACAGATAGCGGCGCCGCTGGGCGCGGATCTCCTCGACGACCTCGGCGGGATCGCGATGCCGGTGCGAGCGGTGGAAGAAGACGCTCGTCGCGCAGTAGCTGCAGCGGTAGGGGCAGCCGCGCGAATACTGCAGGAGGGTGATCGGCAGATATCCCTTGCCGCGGAACAGGTCTCGGCGCGGCACTGCCGCCGTCTGCACGGTCGACGTGAGGGCGCCGTCGTAACGGCGGCGCAGCCGACCTGCGGCGGCATCCGCGAGGACGTCGGCCCAGACCGCCTCGGCGTCGCCGGTGACGAGCGCCTCGCAGTGGCCGGCGACCTCGGCGGGCGCCAGCGTCGGGTGCATGCCGCCCATGACGACAGGCACACCGCGCCGGTGGAACTGCTCGGAGATCTCGTAGGAGCGCTTGGCGGTGAAGGTCTCGACGGTGATCGCCACGAGGTCGACCGGGTCGTCGAAGGGGACGTCCTCGCTGCGGTCGTCGTGCAGGACCAGGTCGACGTCGGGCGGGGTCAGTCCGCCGAGGACACCGAGTTGAAGCGGCTCCATCCGGCCGGAGTCGACGTAGCGACGATCCGGCCGGCCGGGTGCCGCCAGCCGCCCGAGGTTGGGCTTGACCAGGGCGACCCGCAGCCGGTCGCCGGAACGTGCCGGGCGGCCACCTGCGCGGTGCGGTGCGGGGGTCACGCGGGCACCCGCCCGACCCCGAGCGCACTGCCCTGCTTGTCATGGATCGCCTTGCGGGACACCAGGTTGGCGGCCAGGTGCAGGGCGAGGTTGGTGGGTCGACGGTTGGCCGGGGCGAGGGCGCGGCGGGCGATCGAGCGGGGCGAGGAGAACGCGAACCGGGCCGCGCGGCATACCTCGGTCAGTTGGTGCGGGGTCATCCCTGCGGGGCGCAGCATGGCGTCGCCGTAGCGGAACGTCGGGTCGAGCCACCACCGGTCGTGAAGGAGGCGACCCTCCGCGCCGAGCCGGTCGTAGAGGCGGGTGCCGGGCATCGGCATGAGCGGGTTGAAGTTCGCGATCGAGAACCCGGAGCGGGTGGCGAAGTCGACCAGGGCCGGGCCGGTGGCGACGGTGTCGGTGTCGTAGCCGACGACGAACGTGCCGTAGACCATGAGCCCGGCTGCGGCGACGTTGGCCAGCACGTCGGAGTAGTTGGCGTGCAGGTTGGCGCCCTTGCCCATCTGCTTGAGGTTGGCCGGGTCGAGCGACTCGAAGCCGACCAGGACCATCCGGCAGCCGGCGCGGCGCATGAGCCGCAGCAGGTCCGGGTCGGTGGCGACGTCCATGGATATCTGACAGACCCAGCGCTTGCCGGTGCCGACGAGCCGGCCGAACAACTCGCGGGCGCGGGCGCGATCGGCGAAGAGGTTGTCGTCGACGAAGAACAGCACCCGCTCGGGCCGGGCTCGGACCTCGTCGACGACCTGGCCGATCGGCTTGCTGCGGATGGTGTGCCCGAAGAAGCCGTGGATCGAGCAGAACTCGCAGGCATAGCGGCAGCCGCGGCTGAACTGCACCACGCCGAGCGGCGGGTAGCGGCGCCGATCGACCACGTCCACCGCGGGGCGCAGGCTGAGGTCGGCGTCGTTGCGCGAGAGGTAGCGGGGGCGCAGCCGGCCGGCGCGCAGGTCCGCGACGACCTCGGGCCAGGTGTCCTCGGCCTCGCCGACGACCACGGCGTCGGCGTGCCAGGCGGCCTCGTCGGGCAGCGCGCTCGGGTGGAACCCGCCGAGGATCACCGGGATCCCGCGGGCGCGCGCCCGGTCGGCGATCTCGTATGCCGTCCGGGCCGCGAACGTCTCCACCGTCAGCGCGAGCGCATCGGCCTCGAAGCGCTGCGGCAGCGGGTCGACCATGCCGTCGTAGAAGTCCACGTCGACGTCCGCCGGGGTCAGGGCCCGGACGATCGCGAAGACCAGGGGCTGCAGAGCGTCCGCGGACGGGTGGCCGCTCATGCTCGGCCGGACGAAGGCGATGCGCAACGTCAGGTCCCGGGTCGGCTCGGCGCGGCGCTCACTCGCCCATCCTCGGTGAGTTCGTCGGCTGGAGCCAGGGACCTGTGGCCCGTGGTCGCGGTCGAGCGGGCGCTGACCGGTTGTCTGTCCGAGGACTGCCCCAGTGGGCCTGTGGATGAAGGAGCTCCGTTGTCAGAGGGGGCCGGTAGTGTCCTCGGCATGACGGCGATGGCACTGAGTGGACCCGAGGAGCCCCTCGGTCCGCTCGGCGTGCTACGCGCCGCGGTGTCGGCGGCGACGACTGCCTTGGGTGGGCTGGGGCGCCTGCTCGCGCTCCTGCCGGCGTCGGACCTCACCGACCTGCTGTCCGAGGTCGACCGGCTGGCCGCTGTGGCAGCGGGCGCGCGGGTCGCCATCGCGGGGGAGGGCGTCGAGCGCGGCTTGGCGGCGGCGTCGCAGGCCGGGTCGACGCGGGACTGGATCCGCGCCCACGCCCCGTCGTTGACGATCGGACCGGCCGGTCAGATCGCGGCCGTCCTGCGCGCCTGCCAGGCACCGGACCAGCGGGTCGAGCTGTCGGACGTCATGCAGGCCGTCACCACCGGCGCGGTCACCGTCCCGGCCGCCGTGCAGGTGCTCAGCGACTACGCCAAGCTGCGCGAGGAGCTCGTCCCCCACGCGCTGCCGGCCGTGCTCGACAACCTGCTCGTCGTCGCGGCAGTCGGAGGGCCGGCCGAGGTCGCCCGGCAGCGACCGGCGCTGCTGGCCAGGCACGGCGACCCCGGCCGGTTGGACCGGGAACAGACCTGGCATGCGACCCGGCTGCACGGGCTGTCCACCCCGGTCGGCGACGACATCACCGGGTGGACCTACCGGTGGCAGGTCGACGCGGCGACCAAGGCGATGGTCGAGGCGGGCATCGCGGCGCTGTCTCGACCCCAGCCCGAGCCGGACGGAGCCCCCGACCGGCGCAGCAACAACCAGCGACGCAGCCTGGCCCTGGCCGCGTTGCTCCGCCGCGGGGCCGCCGCCTCCACCTCGGGTGGCACCGGCGCGGCGACCACGACGCTGTTCGTCACCATCGACCTGGCCGACCTGTGTCGCGGCCTGACCGACCAGTGGCCCGGAGCCGGGGTGGTCCGGGTCGGGGCCGGCACGGTGCTCGGGTCGCCGGCCGCCGGCACCCTGCTGTCGGCAGGTACGGTGCGGCGGCTGGCCTGTGACGCCGCGATCATCCCGGCGGTGCTGGGCGGGCCCGGGCAGATCCTGGACTTCGGCCGGCAGCAGCGGCTGGTCACCCCGGCGCTGCGCAAGTTCCTGGTGCTGCGCGATCGGGGCTGCACCTTCCCCGGCTGCTCGACCCCGGCGAGTTTCACCGACGCCCATCACATCCGGCACTGGCTGGCCGGCGGCACCACCGACCCGGACAACCTCACCCTGCTGTGCGAGCGCCACCACACCGTCGTGCACCGCGACGCGCTCACCGCCACCGTCAGCCCGGCCGGGGTCACCTGGCGCCACCCGGACGGCATCCCACTGCCGCGCCCGCGCCCGCCCCGGCCCGGCCACAGCCCCCCGACCGGACCCCAACACCCCCAGCGGACCCCAACGCCCCCACCCGGAGCCGCCTGACGCCGGCCCCGCCGGCAGGCGCCGGGCGCCGCCGGGTGGATCAGCGACGCTCCCCTGACCGAGACCGCCGAGGTGCCGCTCCCCCTGATCGAGACCGCGGAGGTGCCGTCCGGCGGATTCGGCCAGGAGCCCGAAGCTGCCCGGCCCGCGGGTGACGCGGGCCGGGCAGCGGTCGATGGGATCAGCGGCGAGGAACTCCGCTCAGCGGTGCTCAGCGGCCGTTCCAGCTCCAGTGCCACGGCTCGACGGGGAAGTTGACGTAGTGGTACCTGCCGGCGTTGGCCCTGAGCCACGCCCCGACACCGCTGGACATGTTGAAGTCGATCGCCAGACCGGCCTCGTGCTGGGAGGTGCCGGGCTTGGCGGTCGGCGGGTTGCAGTCGCCCGAGGGCTTCTCGTAGATGTTGTAGTGCGAGGAACCGCCGCAGTTGTTGATCCGGGTCTGGATCTGCTGATCGCGAGAGCGGTAGCCGCCGCCGGTCAGTGTCACGCCCGACGCCCGGGCCGCTCGCACCATCGCCATGGTGTTCGCGGCGAAGCAGGTGTTGACCCGCAGTCCCTCGGCCCGGACGGTGCCGGTGATCGGGACGTTCTTCGGGACCGCGTTGGCATACATCGTGCAGTCCGCGGCGGTGGCGAACTTCGCGACGTCGATGTTCGCGTCCGACCCGATGGCGGCGCCGCTGTCATGGATCATCACGCGATTGGCGGCCGACCCGCTCGACCCGCTCGCCCACTTCGCGGCGCCGCCGGCGTAGACGACGAAGTTGCCGTCGGTCTGCATGACGGCATACGCGCCGGCGACGCCGTTGGTGCCGCTGCTCCACTGGGCGGTCGTGCCGCGGTAGGCGACGAGGTTGCCGTCACCCTGCATGACGAGCGACGACTTGCGGCTCGGGCTGGTCAGGTACTGGCCGGGTCGCAGGGTGTTGCCCGCGAGCAGCGTCGTGAAGTAGGACCCGTGGTTCCAGAGGGCGACGCCCGGCGCGTAGACGACCCCGTTGCCGTCGTCCTGGACCGCGAAGAGGTTCGCGCTCTTTCCGTAGGTGCCGGTGTTCCACAGCGCCTGGCCCGCGGCCGAGTAGACGACGAGGTTGCCGTCGGTCTGGAAAGCGAGGCGAGCGCCCGGGTTGCCGTTGGTGTTCGTCGACCAGATGGCCCGGCCGCCGGCATAGAACACGAAGTTGCCGTCGGTCTGCATGGCACCGATCACCGCGCCGTTCGGCGAGGCGAGGTGCTGCCCGGCGACCAGCCCCTGGCCGGGACTCAGGTTGCTCGAGACGGCGTGCGCGGTCTCGGCGGTCGCGAGCGCGACCGCTCCGGACAGGGTGACACCCGACAGGGTGAGCAGCGCGGTGGCGCGACGTCGCCGGGGCAGAAGTGAGCGCGCTGAGGACATGACGAATCTCCTTGTCGTGATAGTGAACCGGTGGTTGCGGACGTGTTCGAACCGCTGACCCATCGGGGTCAGCCCTGGGGAGTCGGATCGGGAGTCAGATCAGGCGCCGACGGGGACCCGCCCGGCGGGCTGTCGCGCGGTCAGCGCGGACCGTCCCAGCTGTAGCCGCCGGTGTCGGCCGTGGGGTCGACCGGGACGATCGACGCGGTCATGGCGACGACCCGGATGGTCGAGGATCCGTCGTCCGTCACGACGAGGGAGGTCGCGCCCGGCTCCAGCAGCATCTGCCACAACGTGGTGCCGTCACTGGAGATGACCACCCGACCGGAGCCGACGGTGAGCCGGACGCCCGTCGGGGTGCCGTCGGTCCGGTTGCTCTGCCGAAGCACCTGGCCGGTCGCGCGGTCCACCAGCGACAGCCGCCCGTCGACGGCGAGCCGCAAGCCGTAACGCGCGCTCGGGCTGACCAGCTCCTGGCCCGGCTACAGCACCGAGCCCGGGACGAGCCGGCTCCCCGACGTGCCGCTGGCCCACACGGCGGCGCCGGCCGCGGTGTACTGCACGAGGTTGCCGTCGTCCTGGACGGCCAGGGTCGTCGCGCCACGGCCGTTGGTCCCCGACCACCACAGCGCCCGACCCGAGCCGGAGTACACGACGAGGTTGCCGTCGGTCTGCTGCGCCGCGATCGCGCCGGGATTCCCCCACGTCCCGGTGTTCCACAGCGCGCGCCCACCGGCATACAGGACGAGGTTCCCGTCGGACTGCATGGCCAGGGTGACGGCCTTGTTCGGCGACTGGACGGAGGCCCCCGGCCCGAGGACCGCCCCGCTCGGCACGAGCCCGAGCGCCCCCGTCGCGCTGATCGTCCGCAGGCCGTCGGCGTGCGTCGGAGCGGCGAACGCCACGCCGCCGAGGCCGAGGCCGAGCGACGCCAGCGCGATGCCGGCGGTGAGGTGGCGGACCCGCGGACGGGTCCGTCGGCGCCTGGTGGGAGTGCCCATGATCGTGTCCCCTGCTGAGATGGTGAGGGCTGAGGTGTCCCTGCAGCGCCTCCATTCCACGCCCCGGTGCCGCACGGGACAACGCCTCCGGGCGTCAGCAACCGGACGAGCGCTGGGCAGGATGGGGACGCGGGATCGGGACCTCAGTCCCTGGACGCGTCGACCGGTCGGCTGCGCTCGAGGCGCAGCTCGCGCCCCGCCTGGGGGCTGCGGCCGGTCGCTCAGATCCACCCGCGCCGGGCCGCCATCGCCCCCGCCTCGAAGCGGCTCCTGGCGCCGAGCTGGCCCATGAGCCGGGCGATGTGCCGGCGCAGATGCCGGACCGACATGCCGACCCGGGCCGCGGTCGCCTCGTCGGTGTCGCCGGACGACAGGTGCCGCAGGAGCATCCGGTCGAGCTCGCTCATCTCCACCGCGGACATCGCTATCGCGTTGTGATCCAACGGGGTTGCCTGCGCCCACTCGTGCTCGAAGATCCGGATGAAGCCAGCGACGACACCCGATGATCGCAAGATGAGCGCGCCGCGCCGCGAGTGCGCCGGGTCGATCGGCACGACGGCGATCCGGCGGTCGACGATGAGCAGCCGGTCGAGCGGCTCGCGGGTCACCCGCACCTCGGCTCCCCGACCGATGATGTCGACGAGATACGCGCGGTTGGCGGCGTCGGCCACGACCTCGGGCTCGTGGATGATCCGCATCCGCACCCCGCGCTGCAGCGTCCGCCGGTCCAGCGGTCGGCTCGCCTCCAGGGCCTCCGGGCTCTGCGGACCACCCGGCTGGATCGCGCACAGTTCCCGCTCGGTCGCATACGCGAGCGCGGCGATCCGGTCGCGCAGCACCGCGAGGTCCTCGATCCGCTCGACGTGCTCCTGACGGTCCCGCGCGTCGCGGGCCCGCTGATAGGTCGCGGCCAGCTCCCAGATCTCTCGCCGGGTGGCAGCGGCCATCCGCAGCCGATGGGTCAGCTCGTCCTCCACCGACTCGACGAGCGCCGACAGCGCGCCCTCCGGATCGACGACCTCGAGTCGATCCCCGGCCTCGCGCAGCAACCCGAGCCGGCACAGCTCGGCGACGGCCGCCTCGACTGCGGCGGCCGCCAGCTCGAGCCGGCCGGCCAGCGCCGCGCGACCCGGCTGCGGCAGCTCGAGCGCCGCGAGATAGACCTGCTCGAGCTGCTGACCCAGCCCGATCGCCGAGAGTGGCACCCCGACCTCCCGTCCCGTGTCCGGTTTGCGCCCGATCATGACACCTCCCCCCGGCGCCGCGCCCGGCGTCCCCAGCCGGGTAGGTTCGACACGTCCCACCCCCCGGAGGTATGCCGCATGCGCCTGTCGATCCTCGACCTCGCCATCGTCCAGAGCGGCCAGCCGGTCCGCGAGGCGCTGCTCGAGAGCGTCGCCCTGGCACAACGGGCCGACCAGCTCGGCCGCTTCGAGCGCATCTGGTACGCCGAGCACCACAACATGCCGACCATCGCCAGTGCCGCGACATCGGTGCTCATCGGCCACGTCGCGGCGCGCACCGAGTCGATCCGGGTCGGCTCCGGCGGGATCATGCTGCCCAACCACAGCCCGCTGGTCATCGCCGAGCAGTTCGGCACGCTCGCCGAGCTCCATCCCGGCCGGATCGACCTGGGCCTGGGCCGGGCGCCCGGTACCGACCAGCGCACCCTGATGGCGCTGCGCCGCGACCCGCGCGCCTCCGACTACTTCCCGCAGGACGTCCAGGAGTTGCAGGGCTACCTGTCCGACCGCAGCCGCATCGAGGGCATCGCGGCAACCCCGGGACAGGGCACCCACGTGCCGCTCTACATCCTCGGCTCGTCACTGTTCGGCGCCCAACTCGCCGCGGTCCTCGGCCTGCCCTACGCCTTCGCGAGCCACTTCGCGCCGGACGCGCTCGAGCCCGCGGTCGCGGCATACCGCTCCCGGTTCCAGCCCAGCGAGCAACTGGCCGAGCCCTATGTCATCGCGGCGGCCAACGTCATCGCCTGCGACGACCCGGCCGAGGCGGAGACGATGTTCCAGCGGGTATGCCGCTCGCGCGCCAAGCGCTACGCCCCGCCGGGCTGGCGCGGGGAGACCGAGGCCGACCTGGAGGCGCTGCTGGCCGGCCCCGCCGGGGCGCAGGCTCGGCACATGCTCACCTACACCGCCTGCGGTGACGGGACGGCGGTAGCCGCCTACCTGACCGACTTCGCCGCGCGGGCCGACGCCGACGAGGTGATGTTCACCAACCTCGCGATCGGGTTGGCGCCCCGGTTGCGGGCCCTGCAGATCGTCGCGGAGTCGGTCGCCGCGGATCGGTAGCCCGGCGGGCCGGCCGGGCTGGCAGCGCGGCGCCCCGGGGCGCCGGGGCGCCGGGGTGTAACGCGGTCGGCCCCTGGGCCGATGTCTCAGACGTCGAGGGCTGGCCCACCCCGAGCGGGCCAACCTCGACGAGTCCGGCGGATCGCCGGGTGGGGACACCAGCCACCCGGCGGTCCGCCGTTCCGATGCTCCGGTGCCGGCTGGTGTAACGATCCGGAGCGAACCGTCGATGGGATGGAAGCCGAACCGCCTCCTGCACCCCCGGCGTGGTGGCGGCTCGGCGCTGTGGGTTTGCGGCTGCCCGGCATCGCGGGTGGCCGCGGTGCCGGACGGCGGTGTGGGGAGACTGCGTCGTTCGGTCGCGGCACACGCACCCACGGTGTGACCGCGGTTGCCGCGGCCCGGGCGTGTGCTGAGGTCGCCCGGGCTGCGGTGACGCGGGAAGTGGACCGATGCCGCCCGCCCGATCCGACGTTGCCCGCGAGGCCAGGCTGGCGCGCATGACAGTGAGCGACCGGAGGCCCCCATGACCGACGAGATCCACCAGCCCGGCGGGCGCCGTCTCTCGCGCCGCACCGTGACGGGAGCCGGGGTCGCCGGCGTGCTGGCCTGGCTGGCCGCGTGCTCCCACGACAACTCGTCGACCGGTCCGACCAGCGCTGCCGGGCCGACGTCAGCCGACCGGACCAGTTCGAGACCGAGCACGACACCGAACCCCTCGACGTCGGCCGACCCGACCGGGACCACGTCGAGCGCGACGGCCACGACGACGGCCAGCGGTGCGCCGACCTCGACGACGGCCCAGACCACCACGGTCACCTCGACCGCCGGGTCGACCTTCGGCGGTCAACTGAGCGACGGCGGCCACCTCAACGTCCTCATCCTCGGCAGCGACTCGCGGTCGGAGTCCTTTGCCGGCCAGGCCGACGTCATCGTCCTGGCGCAGGTCCCCAACGGCACCGCTCGGGTCAACCTCGTCTCCATCGCCCGGGACACCGTGGCCAACCTGCCGAGTGGTCGGCAGGGCAAGATCAACGCGACCTACGCCTCGGGCGGGCCGTCGGGCGCCGCCCGCGCCGTGTCCGGCCTGCTCAGCGGCCTGCCGATCCACTTCACCATCGAGACGACCTTCAACCGCTTCATCCGGATGAGCGAGTTCCTCGGTGGATACACGGTCACCAACCGGTTCGCCTCGACGGTCGGGACGAGGCGATTCCCGGCCGGCCCGATCCGGTTGCACGGCCCGGCAGCGCTGGACTACGTCCGGCAGCGCTACGGGCTGCCCAACGGCGACCTCGACCGCACCGAGCGCGCCCGAGCCGCCATCACCGGCATGCTCGGCCGGATGCAGGACATCGCGACCAAGGAGCCCGGCCGGCTCGACGCCATGGTCGAGGCGGTCTTCGGGCAGAGCCGGGCCACGGTGTCCCTGGGACAGGTGCGCCAGATGCTGTCGGTGCTGCGAGCCTTCGAGCGCGGCAACGTGTCCTCGGCCATGCTGCCGGTCTCCGGCTTCGGGATGGTCGGCGGCGCGTCGGTCAACCTCGTCAACCGGGCTCGCGCAGCCGAGCTGGCCCAGGCCCTGTCGCGCGGCGATCTGTCGGGCTACGTCGCCCGCTACGGCACCTCCAACGCCCCGACGGGCTGACGGCCGGTGGGCGGACCCCCTCGATCCCAGCCGATCGGCCGACGCAGCCCCGGCCGGCGGCGGGTCAGAATGGTGAGCTATGAAGGTTCATGAGTACGACTCCGGCCCCACGCTGGCCCCACAGCGCGGGGAAGCCCTGGGCCGTCGCTACGCCCGCGAGATCTCCCTCTCGTCCTCGGCATACCGCTCCTACTTCGCCGACCGGGGCCTGGACTCCGGCACCGTCGACGTGATCGCCAAGGCTGCCGGCGAGGCGGTCACCGAATGGTGTCCCAAGCTCTCGGACGAGATCGTCCATATCGCCCGCGGCGCCGGCCTGACGTTCGAGGAGCTGCTGACCCTCAACGCGCGCACCGAGATCTTCGCCGGGCTGCCGGAGGCGCCCGCCCCGGTCGAGCCGTTGGCCGACGAGGACGACCCGCTGACCTGGAAGATCCCCGGCCTCTACGACGAGTGCACGACGGTCTGCTACGTCCCGCCGAGCGGCAAGGGCCAGGTGCTGTCCCTGCAGACCTGGGACTGGTCCTCGTGGCTGGCCCCGACCGGGCTGCTCAACCGTTTCGCGCTCAAGGCCGGCGGCTCGGACGCCTGGCTCAAGACGTTCGCCGAGCCCGGCCAGCTGGCCAAGATCGGCCTGTCCAGCCGCG
The DNA here is from genome assembly GCA_964647395.1 of uncultured Intrasporangiaceae bacterium. Lineage (GTDB taxonomy): Bacteria > Actinomycetota > Actinomycetes > Actinomycetales > Dermatophilaceae > Phosphoribacter. Next base: position 23,011 of record CAZYHR010000028.1, read on the forward strand.
GCCTGTCGGTGCACCTCAACATGCTGCGCCACCAGTCCGACACCGGTGACGGGGGCGTCCCGATCCACGTCATCCTGCGGCGCATCCTCGAGGACGCGTCGACCCTCGACGAGGCGATCGACATCGCTCGGTCGGCCAAGGTCTCCGCGTCGTCGGCGATCACCGTGGTCGCGACCGGCAGCGACTCCGCGCAGGCCGCCGCGCTGGAGATCTCGCCGGCCGGAGTGGCGGTGGTCCACCCCGACGAGACCGGCTGGCTGGTGCACACCAACCACTTCCTCGACCCCGACCTGGCCGAGGGCGGGGTGGTGTCCCCGGCCAGCACCACCCACGAGCGCTACGACGACGTGCGCGGTCGGCTCGATGTCGCGATGGCCATGGAGGGCCTGGTCAAGATCTCCGGCCGCCTCATCGGCGACCAGGGCTCCGGTGCCCCGATCTGCGCCAAGGAGGACCCCGCGCTGCCGCAGGCCGAGCGGCACTCCACGCTGCTGACGATCAAGCTGCACCCCGGCATCGGCTACGTCGAGTACCTCGCCGGCTCCCCCGCCGACGTCGTCGCCGCCGGCGCCACCCGCCGCTGCTGAGTCCCTCAACCACTGCGGTATGCCGCGCGGCCACGCGGCATACCGGTGCGTGGGGCGCCCCGTCCGGGCACCCGGCCGCTCATCTCCCCGGGCAGCGCGGCGGCCGCTCGAGCGGGTCAGCGTGACGCGAGCTGCTCGCGCTCGGCCCAGGCGCCGATGTCCCCGCCGGTCATCGCGACGGCGAGCAGGTCGGGGAAGGCGTCGGGAGTGCACGCGAACGCCGGGATGCCCAGTTCGGTCAACGCCGCGGCGATGTCCCGGTCATAGGCTGGCGCGCCCTCGTCCGAGAGCGCGAGCAGGACGATGCAGCTGATGCCCTCGTCGCGCATCTGGCGCATCCGGCGCAGCATCTCGTCCCGGACGCCGCCCTCGTAGAGGTCGGAGATGAGCACGAACATCGCGTCGCGCGGGCGGGTGATCAGTCCCTGGCAGTAGGCGATGGCGCGGTTGATGTCGGTGCCTCCGCCGAGTTGGGTGCCGAAGAGCACGTCGACCGGGTCGGACAGCTGGTCGGTGAGGTCGACGACGGCGGTGTCGAAGACGACGACCGAGGTCGACAGCGTCCGCATCGTCGCGAGCACCGCCCCGAACACCGAGGCATAGACCACCGACGCGGCCATCGAGCCGGACTGGTCGATGGCGAGCACAACCTCCTTCTGCACCGACTGCTGCCGCCGGCCGTAGCCGACCAGGCGCTGCGGCACGATCGTCCGGTGCTCGGGCAGGTAGTGGGCGAGGTTGGCGCGGATCGTCGCGTCCCAGTTGATGTCGCGAGGCTTGGGCCGGTGGGTGCGCGCGGCCCGGTTGAGGGCGCCGGACACGGCGGCCCGGGTCTTGGTCGCGATCCGCTGCTCGATCTCGTCGACCACGGTCCGCACCACCGCCCGCGCCGTCGATTTTGTGTGCTCGGGCATCGAGCCCTTGAGGGTGAGCAACGTCCCGACGAGGTGGACGTCCGGCTCGACGGCTTCGAGCAGTTCGGGCTCGAGCAGCAGGCGGGTCAGGCCGAGCCGGTCGACGGCGTCGCGCTGCATGACCTGCACGACCCGGTTGGGGAAGTAGCTGCGGATGTCGCCGAGCCAGCGCGCCACCCGGGGGGCCGACCCGCCGAGCCCACCGCCGCGCGGCTGGTCGTTCCGCTGCTCGCCCGGCCCCTGGTCGCCGTCGCTCGGCTCGTAGACGGCGGCCAGCGCCGCGTCGATCTGCGCGTCGCGGCCGGACAGCCCGCCGCACGAGCCGCTGCTCGCCTCGCCGAGCAGCAGCCGCCATCGACGCAACCGCTCGGTGTCACTCGTCGCGCTCATCGTCGCCTCCCTGCGCTCCAGCATCCGGTATGCCGCCCGCCCCGGGGCCCACCGGGCCCACCGGGCCCGTCCCGGTGGCGGGACCCGGCCCATCCCGCAGTGACCAACCCAGCAGCGCGGCGACCCGGGCCACGGCCGGAGTGGCCCGTGCCACGTCCCAGTCGAGCTTCTCGGGTCGCTCGGGGTCGGCCCCGCCCGACCCGCCGGGCCGACTGCCGCCGCCACCGGTCGGTCCGGTGCCGTCCAGCGACCGCACCGCCGCGCCGATCGACCGTCGCTCCGGCGCCGCGAACTGCCCGAAGGTCCGCCGCAGCAACGGTGCCACGTCGAGGAAGCCCTCCTCGTCGAGCCCGGCGACCCACTCGTCGAGCAGCGCGAGCAGCGTCCGGTCGTGGACGAGCAGCAGGCCCCCGCCCGCCAGGAACCCTTCGACCCAGGCTGCTTTGTCCTTGGGCTCGGATCCGATCGACAGTGCCCGGGACAGCCGGTCGCCGGCCTGATCGGCGCGCAGCCGGTCGGCGTCGAGCAGCAGCCGGACCGCTCGGCCGACGAGCAACCCGGGCACGTCGGCCCGGTCGACCAGCCCGGCCAGGGAGTCGAGCCAGCGCCCGGACGCATCCCCGTCGCCGACGAGGGCGACCGCCTCGTGCACGCCGTCGACCAGCGTGCCCAGTTGCCGGGCGCCGTCGTCGTCGAGCCCGCCGACGGCGGCGGAGAGCCCCGCGCAGATCCGCACGAGCAGCGAGTCGACGACCCGGCCGAGCGCGCCGGTGTCGGTCCCGCGCACGTCGCCGTAGCGCAGGCTGCGCACCAGCGGCGGCAGGGCCGCCATGAGGTGGGCGACGTCGTGGTCCCGGGCGGCCCGCACGTCGAGGGCCGCGAGCAGGTCCGGCAGGGCGTCGCCGAGGCCGGCGAGCAGGGCCCGTTCGACCAGCGCGGTCAGTCCGGCCAGGTCGGCGCCGAGCGCGTCGGAGATGACCCGGGCGACCGCCGCCGACTCCACGGTCGTGCCCCACACCGACGCCTCGACGACGGCGATGGCCAGCTCGGGGTGCCAGCGCAGCTCCCACGTCTCGCGGAAGGTGCCGGTCGCCCGCACCAGGCTGCGGCTCGGCGTGGCCCAATCGATGCCGAGCAGGCGCAGCCGGTGCCACAGCCGGGAGCGCTGGGCGTCGGTGGCTTGGCGCAGGTCGAGGTCCTTGGTCGAGGGGCCGGGCTCGCGCTTGACCCGCAGCCGACGGCACTGGGCGGCGAGGTCGGCTTCGAGCGGCACGGTCGGGGTGTCCTCGGGCACCTCGCCGAGGGCCTCGCCGACGACGAGCTCCCGGGTGACCAGGTGGTGCACGAGCGGGTTTCCCTCGCAGATCACCGCGAGCGTCGCGTCCTGCAACTCGGCGAGCCCGGGCAGCGGCCGCTCCCGCAGCACGGCGAGGGTGTGCGCGAGGCGCGTCGCCTCGATGACGTGCGCGCTGGAGACCGGCAGGTCGTGGCGGCGCAGCGCCGCGGCGACCTGGGTCAGCCAGTCCTCGACCGGCCGCTGGGTCGTCGTGAACAAGTGGGCATACCACCCGGGCGACTCGACCCCGGCGCCGTAGCCGGACGACAGCGCGAGGCGCCCGTGGGTCCACGGCACCCAGGTCAGCGACACCTTCCTTCTCGGTATGCCGCGCAGCACCGCGGCGTCCCGGTTCGCCGGCGGCAGCGGTAGCCGCAGCGCCGGGGCGTGCCAGGCCCCGCAGACGACGGCGACCCGCTCGGCGCCGGACTTGAGCACCTCGCGCAGCACCTGCCGCATGTGCGCCTCACGGCGCTGCTGCTCCAGTTCGGCCTCGGCCGACGGGTTGATCGTCGCGGCGCGGGCGGCTCGTAGCTCGGCCATGGCGTCGGCGAGCACCTCGAACGGGCTGGTCGCGTGCTCCCGCGACTCCATGACGTCGTCCCACCAGCGCTCCGGGTCGTCGTAGCCGGCGGTCCGGGCCAGCACCGCCACCGGATCCTCGCGTAGCTGCCGTCCGCCCGGGTCTACGGGGACCTCAAGGTCGACGGGCTTGCCGGGCTCGACGGGCTTGCCGGGCTCGACGGGCTTGCCGGGCTTGCCGGGCTTGCCGGGCTTGCCGGGGTCGACGGGCTTGCCGGGGTCGACGGGCTCGACTGGCATGCCGGGGTCGACGGGCTCGACTGGCATGCCGGGGTCGCGGGCCGGGCTGTCCGCACCCTCGTCCGCACTCTCGTCCGCGCCGCCGCCCATTTCCTCGTCCGCGCCGCCGCCCATTTCCTCGGCCGCATGGCGGCCCGTTTCCTCGGCCGCAGGGCGGCCCGTTTCCTCGCCCAGCCGAGCAGCGCGTCGCTGCCCGACGAGCGCGAGTGACTGCGCGGCGGGCAGGTCGATGAACCGCACCGCGATGCCGCGGGAGGCGGCATACCGGATCGCCTGCCACTCGGGCGAGAAGCCGGCCAGCGGCCAGAACCCCGACAACGACGGCTCATCGGTGGCGTAGGCGAGCAGGGCGACCGGCGGCACGAGGCCGGGGCCGGCGGCGAGCGCGACGAGCCCGTCGGCGTCGGCCGGCCCCTCGACGAGGACGACCTGTGGGTCGAGCGCCTCGAGTGCGGCGACGACGGCGCGCGCCGACCCGGGCCCGTGGTGCCGGACCCCGAGCACCTCGACCCGTGGTCCGTCCCCGGCAGCGCTCATTCGCTGACCTCACGGGCCGCGCGGTAGAAGTCCGACCAGCCGGCCCGCTCCCGCACCACCGTCTCGAGGTACTCGGTCCAGACCACCTGGTCGGACACCGGGTCCTTGACGACCGCGCCGAGGATGCCGCCGGCGACGTCGGCGGCCCGCAACTGCCCGTCGCCGAAGTGCGCCGCGAGCGCGAGCCCGCCGGTGACGACCGAGATCGCCTCGGCCGTCGACAGCGTCCCGGACGGCGACTTCAGCGAGGTGCGCCCGTCCTCGGTGGCGCCGGAGCGCAACTCGCGGAAGATCGTCACGACCCGCCGGATCTCGTCGATCGTGGCCGGCACCTCGGGCAACTCCAGTGCGCGACCGAGCTGCTCGACCCGACGGGCGACGATGTCGACCTCCGCGTCGTGGGTCGTGGGCAGCGGCAGCACGACGGTGTTGAACCGGCGCCGCAGCGCCGACGACAGGTCGTTGACCCCGCGGTCACGGTCGTTGGCGGTGGCGATGACCGTGAAGCCCTTGGCCGCCTGGACCTCCTGGCCGAGCTCCGGGATCGGCAGGGTCTTCTCGGACAGCACGGTGATGAGGGCGTCCTGGACGTCGGACGGGATGCGGGTCAGCTCCTCGATCCGGGCCACCCGGCCCTCGCGCATGGCAACCATCACCGGGCTGGCGACCAGCGCGGCGGCCGACGGGCCCTCGGCGAGCAGCCGCGCGTAGTTCCAGCCGTAGCGCACCGCCTCCTCGCTCGTGCCGGACGTGCCCTGGACGAGCAGCGTCGAGTCGCCGGAGACGGCCGCGGCCAGGTGCTCGCTGACCCAGGTCTTGGCGGTGCCGGGCACCCCGAGCAGCAGCAGCGCCCGGTCGGTGGCGAGGGTCGCGACGGCGACCTCCATGAGCCGGCGCGGTCCGACGTATTTCGCGCTGATCGTCGTGCCGTCCGGCAACTGCCCGCCCAGCAGATAGGTGACGACGGCCCACGGGGACAGCCGCCAGGACGGCGGCCGGGGCCGGTCGTCCGCGGCGGCGAGCGCGGCGAGTTCGGCGGCGTAGGTCTGCTCCGCGTGCGGCCGCAACAGGTCGTCGGCCGGGGTGGTCGTCACGTCAGGTCTCCTCGGGTGGCGGGGGGCGAGTCGGTCCGGGGCGGGGGCGGGTCGGTCCGGGGCGGGTCGGCCGGGCCGGGCAGCGGCGCCGCAGCGCCCCCGTCGGGTATGCCGCTCGCGGCCCGCGCGGTGCGGCTCGCCTCGGCGATCGCCTCGGCCAGCCGCAGCCGCAGCCGCATCCGCTCGGCGGCGCGGCGCAGCGGGGCGGCCAGTGGGGTCTCGTGTGCGGCGGCGGAGATGACCCGCCCCATCATCGACAGCGGGCCGGTGTGGCCGATGCTCTCGACCAGCCCGTGCCAGGCGAAGGGGTAGTCCGGGCCGGGCGGCCCGACCAGCCGGGCCAGCACCCCGTCGAGGATCTCCGGCGGCCAGGGTTGGGGCAGCGCCGCGACGAACCGGGCCGCGACGTCGGCCTGCAGCGCGAGTCGGTCGACGACGACCCGCCGGGCCAGCTCGGGTGAGGCCAGGGCGACGAGCCGCTCGGCTCCCGGCACGGCGGCGCCTGCGGTGAGCAGGGCGTCGGCCCAGGCGCGGTCCTGCTCGACGACGGTGCGCTCGATCCAGCCGCGGACCAGCGGCTCGTGCCAGCCCTCGGTGGCCGGCAGCGCGAGGATCGCGGCTGGGGCGCCGAGGTCGGCCCAGGTCTGCAGGGGGGTGCCCGCGACGACGTCGGCGAGCCAGGTGCTGCGCTCGCCGCGGTGCATCCCGCGCCAGGTCAGCGGCGTCCGGCCGCCGACCTGGTCGCGCAAGGTGGCCGGGTCGAGCGTCTCGGGCACGGTGACGACCAGGGAGGTGCCGGTCCGGCCGAGAAGGCCGCCGCCGCGAGTCTCGGCCCGCACCCAGGCGCGCGCTCGGGCGGCCATCCGCGCGGCATACGGGGTGGCGGTCAGCGGCACGAGCGCCAGGGCCGCGGCGCGTCGCACCCCCTGGGCGCGGTCGTCGAGGGCCCGGTCGAGCAGTTCGACGGCGGTGTGCCCGGTCTGCCCGACGGTGGCGTCGACGACGGACCGCAGCGCGGGGTCGCCGAGCAGGACGACGACCTGCTCGCGGACCTCGGCCGGCTCGGTCGTCGTCGTCAGCGTCTCGGCGACGATCGGGGCCGCCCCGACCGCACCGGCGCGCAGCGCCCGGCGCAACCAGCCGACCCGCTCGGCGGTGCTGCCGGTCTCCCAGCCGCTGGCAGCGGTGCCGCCGACGGTGGTGGGGGCACCGGCATCCGCGGCCCCGCCACCGGCCTCGACCCCGGCACCGGCCGCCGGGTCGGCGGAAACTGCGGTCGTCCCCGTGCCGGCAGCGGCCGCGGCCCGGCCGGCCGGCCCGGCCACCGGCCCGGGGCCGGCCAGCAGTGGGCGCAGCGCCGCCCAGCGGTCCTGGGTCTGCACCAGCCAGGCGCCGGTGGCCCCGGCCGCAGCGACGGCGTCCCAGGCGGCGTCGCCGCCCCGTTCGGCGAGGGCCCGGTCCAGCACCTCGGGGGCCAGCCAGGCGGGCAGCACCAGCCCGTGCTCGCGCAACCCCGCGAGCAGGTCGGGCAGCAGGTCGCGGTGCTCGGCTGCGATCAGCCGGTGCCAATGGACCAGGCCGTGGGCGACCGGCCGCGGCTCGGGCAGCGCCCGCGGGTGCGGCGGGGCCGCTGCGCCGGGCAGGGCGCCGGCTCGCCGGGCGGCGGCGGCGAGGGCGGCCACCGCGAGCAGCCGCTCCGCCGCGTCGCCGGCTCCGGCGTCGGCGGTCTCGACGCCCAGCGCCGCGGCCCACCGCCGGGCGTCGCCCGGCCGGCGCGCGGTCCCCTGGACCGCGCTGGTCACCAGGTCCGCCCACAGCTCTCCCGTCACAGGCTCACCAGCCCGTCGGCCGCGGCTACTGACACGGGAGTCCACCCGACCGGCGACCAGTCGAGCAGCACCGGCAGCAGATGGCCGCCGCAGGTCGCGAGCAGGCGCCAGGGCGGCTCGGTGCCGCGCAGCGCCAGGCTGTCGCCGAGTTCGTCGACGACCACCCAGCCGCCGCGTCGCGCGCCCACGGGTCCGCGGAGAGCACGTCGGCGACGGTCTCGAGGGCGCGCCCGACGAGCACCGAGCGGGGTCGGGGCATCGGCGTCGGCGGGGTGTGCTCGCCGACCAGCGCCCGCGAGGGGCGGGCGGCCGGATAGAAATGCAGGGCTCCGGTGACCGCGGTGCCGATGACCAGGCTGGAGTCGAGCGGCTGCCCCGGGCCGGCGAAGGACAGCACGACCGCCGACCGGCCGGTCGAGGTGCCGCTGAGCCAGACGGTGCGCTGCTGGAGGTTGCCGCCGGCCGGCTCGTCACGGCAGCCGTCGACCGACCAGGTGTCCAGAACCGCGGGCTGGGCGAGCACGGCCTCCTTGGCGACCGGGTAGCCGACCCGCTGGCGCACCGTGGCCGCCAGCGCGGGGTCGGTGCGGTCGAGTTCGGCGAGCCGCTCGTGGGCCCGCACGAGCAGCCGCATGAGGGCCAGCTCCTCGAGCAGCCGTTCGGGCCACCCGCCGCCGGAGGCCACGACACCGGGCAGCGCCCGCAGCCAGGTCGCGAGCCCGGGTGCCTGGGCGTCGACCAGGCGCGCGGCGGTCGGCTCGAACGCGGCATACCCTTTGCCGGGCAGGCCGGCCACCCCGGCGCGCACCTGGTCGACGAGCCAGCGGTCCAGGTCGGCCAGGCCGGCCGCGACCCGGCTCTCGCGTTGTGCCGCGCGCCTGGCCTGGGCGGCCGGGTCGCCGGCCCGCCCGGCCCGGGCGGTCACCCGGCCGGCGGTCCGCGCCGTGG
>CAZYHR010000029.1:0-30472 GCA_964647395.1 uncultured Intrasporangiaceae bacterium
CGGCCGCGGGCGCCGGCGCTGCGGGCGGGGCCGCGGGGGCCGGCGCTGCGGCGGCCGGGGGCTGGGCGGGGGCCGCCGGCGGAACCTCGCTGACCTGCTGCACCGTGGTGACGTCCTGCACCGTCGAGACTTCGACGATGTCCTGGTCGTCCGTCTCGGGCAGGGTGCGCGGGCCGGAGCGGGAGACGGTGAAGGTCAGGTCGGCGGGCCGGGGTGGGGCGCTGACCACGATCGGGCCGTGGCCCGCGGCCAGCGCCACGGCCGCGCCGGGGTCCACCGCGGGCCCGCTGCCGGCCGTGACGCCGGCGACGACCCCGACGACCAGGACCGCGACGGCCATCGGGAAACTACGGCGCCGGCGCACCGGCAACCGGGCGGTGCGGGCGCTGCGGTGCCGGCCGACATAGCCGTCGCCGGCCCGCGCCGGACCGGCGGAGATGGTGGACGACACGGGCGGGGAACCTCTGGACGACGACGAAGGACTAGTCATCCACGGTACCCGCGGCACCCCGGGTTTGTCACATTTCGGTAACCGGAGCGTCACGAACCGGACGGCCGGAGCACCGGTCAGGGCAGCACGGTCACCGGGAACGGCCCCGCCGTGCTGGCCGGCAGCGAGCCCACGGCGTGCAGCGTCCAGCTCGTGAAGCCGGTCGCGCCGCCCAGGGCGTGCGCCTCGAGCTGGCCGGAGCCGGTGCTGCCCCGCTGGATGACCAGCAGGTCGGCCACCCGGTCGCCGTCGACCCGGCTCATGCCGAAGGTCACCGCCACGTCGTCGGTCAGCCCGAGCGGTGTGGCGGCGTGCACGCTGAAGTCGCGCCAGCCGCTCGCGGCGGTCGCGATGTGCACCTCGGTGCGGCCGCTGCCGCTGCGGCGGTGCAGCACGCCGACCAGGTCCCCGCCGTCGCCGACCAGATAGCGCATGTCGGTGTCGGGGAACAGGGCGAACCCGGTGCCGCTGTGCACGACCCAGCGGGAGTAGGAGCTGGCGGCGCTGAGCACGTGGACCTCGGTCGTGCCGGTGCCGGTGCCCCCGGTCTGCACCAGCCACAGGTCCGGCCGCCCGCTGCCGGCGAACGGCCCGAGGGCGAACTGCAGCGCAGCCCCGGCCGGCAGGACGGCCACCGGGGTGGCCACCTGCAGCACGAACTGGGTGTAGTTGCTCGCCGCGGACAGCACGTGCACCTCGATCCGGCCCGACCCGGTGCCGCGCAGCTTGACCCCGACCAGGTCGGCGTTGCGGTCCAGGAAGAACCGCCAGGTGTCGTCGGTGGGCCCGAGGGCGGTGCTCGCCGAGACCAGGGTGGGCAGGCCGGCGGAGGCGTCGTGGGTGGACAGCCGGGTGGGTGCCCCGGTGGTCACCACCCCGAAGTCGGGCGTGGCCGGCTCGCGCGGCTGGATCCAGTCGCTGTAGAGCCCGGCGGCGCCGCGCAACTGGTCGCCGGTGACGGTCACCGACCCGGCGCTGCCGACGACGCGGGCACGCAGCACCCGGCCGCCCCACTCGCCGTTGCCGTCGCGCTCGAGGATCTCCAGCCGGACCAGCCGGCCGACCGAGCGGTAGGCCGCCTCGAGCCGCGACACCGGCAGCACGGTGCCGGTCCACCGGTGCCGGGGGTTGGCCGGGGTGCCGTCGTAGGGGTCGGCCTTGGCCGGCCAGGTGCCGGAGCGGACCGTCCAGCCCCCGTTGGTCGCCGAGAACTCGGTGCGCTGGGTCACCCCGGCGACCGTCACCTCCTGACCGATGGTCTGCAGGACGGCGACGTTGGTCGAGGCGTACTCCAGCATCGTCGTCGTCGCGCCGGACCGGGTGGCCACCCCGCCGTAGACCTGGCAGGCGGTGGTGTCCAGCACGTCGTAGCCGGGGCCGGCGTTGCAGGCGAAGGACGCATAGGACCGGGCCGCCACCGCCTGGGCGCGCAGCGCCGCCGGCTGCCACGAGGACACCGCCTCGCGCGACACCACACCGAACAGGTACTGCTCGCGGTCGAGCTGGTTGACCACGTCGACGGTGCTGCCGCGCGGCACCGCGGTGAGGGTGCCCCGATAGAGCCGTTCACCGCCGGGCTGATAGGTCCACACCGTCTGCGGCCCCTGGAAGCGCACCGGGCCGCGCACGACGTTGCCCGGCCAGGCCGGATCGGCGATCGGGGTCCAGCCGGTCGCGGTGAGGGACTCCACCCGCAGCGTCCCGTCCCCCGCGGCCCGGGCCCGCACCCGGGTGCCGGCCGTCGAGACGTCGACGGCGGTGCCGGTGGCCAGGTCGAGCGCGACCAGACCGGCGCTGGGCTGCACCTGCAGGTCGCCGTCGGCGTCGCCGGTGAGCCGGACCCGGATCTCCCGGCCGACCCGGGTGCTCAGCGTCGAGCCGGGGTAGTAGAAGGCCAGGATCTGCTCGTGCCCGAGGCCGGCCAGCGCGGCACCCTGCATGCCCCACTGGCTCATCCCGCGGCCGTGCCCCCAGCCGCGGCCGTCGACGACGTAGGAGCCGGACGCGGGTCGGGGGTAGACCTCGGTGGCCGCCTGCGCCGGCGGGGGCAGCGCGCCCATCCCCAGGGTGGCTCCGGTGAGTGCCGCCAGCACTCGGGCCAGCGCCGGCCGTCCACGCATCGAGGGTCCCGCCTTCCTGCCACCCCACGCCCGCCCGGCTCGCCCCGGGCACGCGATCTACCCCGGGATCATCCCTCGCGCACCAGCAGACTCACAAATCACAGATGTGTCACGTCCCGGCGCGCCGTCCGGACGCGCCGACCGGCCTGCGCTAGGTGCCGCGTCGGCTCCTCGCGCTAGACCGGCCCGGCCCGCCGGGTCGGCTGGGCGCCGTGGCCGACCCGGTCGACGACCCGGGACAGTTGGAAGCGCCCCCACAGCCCGGCGCGCAGCGCCAGCCGCAGCGGCAACTGCCAGGGGGCGGCATACCGGCGGGACAGGTAGCGGTAGGCGCTGGCGTGGTGGGCGCGCTGCATGGGCACCGCGTGCGCCCGGGTGGAGTGCCCCCCCGCGTGGGTGACCAGCACCGACGGCACGTAGACGTTGTCCCAGCCGGCCCGCCCGATGCGCTCGCACAGGTCCAGGTCCTCGAAGTACATGAAGAAGCCCTCGTCGAAGCCGCCGACGGCCTCGAAGGCCTCGCGACGCACCAGCAGGCACGACCCGGACAGCCAGCCGGTCGGCCCCTCGCGCGGGTCGCCCTGCTCGCGCCGATAGGCGGCGGTCCACGGATTGGTCGGCCAGATCCAGCCGAACAGGGCGTGCCCGATGCCCCGGGACAGCGACGGCACGCGGCGCGCCGACGGATAGAGCCGGCCGGCGGCGGTGTGGATGCGCGGCCCGACGGTGCCGGCGCGCGGCAGCCGGTCGGCCGCGGCGACGAGGGCGTCGATGCTGCCGGGCGAGAAGACGATGTCCGGGTTGGCGACCAGCACCCAGGGCTCGGTGCCACCGGCCCGCAGCCCGGCGTTGGCCGCCGCGCCGTAGCCGACGTTGCCGCCGGTGCGCAGCAGTCGGACGCCGGGAGCGGTGCTGGCGCGCTCTGGGGCGCCGTCGGTCGAACCGTTGTCGGCGACGACCACCGGCACCGGCGCGCGGGACGCGCGGCGCAGCGAGGTGAGGAAGTCCTCGAGGTGGCCGCCGGAGTCGTAGGTCACGACGACGACGCGCACCCGCGGGGTCGGCAGGGGGTCGCTCATCGACGCGATCCTAGGGCCGGGCCGCCGCGCCCCCGGTCGCCGGCGACCCGCTGCAGCACCTCGAGATGACCCCGCGCGGCCGCCGCCCAGGTGTAGCCGGCGGCCCGCCGCACCGCCCGCCGGCTCAGCTCGGCGCGACGGGCCGGGTCGTCCAGCAGCGCGGCCAGGGCCCGGGCCAGGTCGGGCGACGCCGGCGAGTCCGCGTAGGCCGCCGCGTCGCCGCCGACCTCGGGCAGCGACAGCAGCGGGGTGGTCAGCACCGCCGCGCCGCAGGCCATCGCCTCCAGCACCGGCAGCCCGAAGCCCTCGCCCAGACTCGGGTAGGCGACCAACTCGGCGCCGCCGAGCAGCCCCGGGGTGAGCTCGTCGGGGATGAACCCCGGTCGGCGCACGACGAGGTGGTCCGGCACGGCGGCCAGCGCCGGCTCGATCTGCTCGTCCCAGCCCCGGCCGCCCGCCAGGACGAGGGCGGGCGGATCAGGCCGCGAGCGGCATACCTCGACGAAGGCGCGGACCAGGGCGGGGACGTTCTTGCGCGGCTCCAGGGTGCCCAGGAAGGCCAGGTATGCCGTCTGCGGCGCCAACCCGGCCCAGGCCCGGGCGTCCGCGACCTGCTGGGCGGTCGGCGGGCGGAACCGGTCGTGGTCGACGCCGTGCGGGACGACGGTGATCCGGCCGGGGTCGGCGCCGGCGTGCCGGACGATCTCGTCCTTGGTCGCCTGGCTCGGCACGATGAGGGCGTCGGCCAGCCGGGCCGAGAGCCGCATCCAGGTGGTGAAGAAGTGCCGTTTGATCGGCAGGTGCACCTCGGGCTGGCTGAAGAAGGTCGCGTCGTGGCAGGTGACGACGGTGGGCACGCCCGCCGGGTGCCGGGCCAGCACCGGCATCGTGTAGTGCGGGCTGAGCAGCACGTCGGGGCGCAGGCGCCGGGTCAGCGCGGCCAGCCCGGTCTGCTCCCAGCTCAGCCGGGCGGCCTGGTGGGCCGCCCGGGCGGGCAGCAGGTGCACCCGGGGCGCGCCGACCAGCCCCGCGAACAGTTCGCGGTCGCGCGGCTGGGCCGCGACCGCCACGTCCGCGCCGAGCCCCGGCAGCGCGGCGACCAGCGCGTCGACGTAGCGACCCACCCCGCCGCGATCGGGGGGCAGTGCGGTGGCGTCGACGAGGACGCGCAGCGGGCGGCGGGTGGGCACGCGTCCATTGTGGCCGGTCCCGGCCGGAGCCGTCGGCGGGTCGTAGAGTGACTCACCGACCCAGATCTCCCGTGGACGAGCGAGGCCCCCGTGGCACAGCAGCAAGGCACCACCGCCGAGGACTACGCCCGGCGCTACTACGCCCACTACTCCGACACGGACGAGCCGTACTCGTGGGACTCCCCCGGCTGGCGGGCCTTCTTCACCCTGGTCGCGCAGCGACTGGTGGCGATCAACGGGCCGACCGGTTCGGTGCTCGACGTCGGCTGCGCCAAGGGGCTGCTGGTCCAGGCGCTGGCCGAGCAGGGCGTCGACGCCCACGGCGTGGACATCTCCGACACGTCGATCGGCGACGCGCACCCGGACGTGCGCGACCGGCTCGCCGTGGTGTCGGCCGCCGAGCCGTTCGAGGGGCGCTTCGACTTCGTCACCTGCATCGAGGTGCTCGAGCACATGAGCCCCCGCGACGCCGAACGGGCCATCGACAACATGTGCGCGGTGACCGACCGGGTGGTGCTGTCCTCGACGCCGGGCGATTTCGACGAGGTCACCCACATCAACGTGCACCCGGTCGCCGACTGGGTCGCCGCCTTCGCCACCCGCGGCTTCTATCGGCGCACCGACGTCGACCTGGGCTTCCTCAGTCCGTGGGCGGTCTTCTTCGAGCGGGCCGAGCTGACCCAGCGCGACCTGGTGCACCGCTACGAGACGATGTGCTTCCCGATGCGCAGCGAGCTGCTGGCCAAGCGCGAGGAGCTGCTCAAGGCGCACCGCGAGCTCGAGCGGCTGGACACCGGCGAGCAGCTCGAGCAGTTGCAGCACGAGCTGCTGCGGGCGCGCGACGCGGCGCAGGGCAGCGAGGCCACCGCCGGCCAGGCCCGGCACGAGCGGGACGTGGCGCTGCTGCGGGTCGACGAGGCCGAGCAGGCACTGGCCGGGGCCCGGGACGCGGCCAACCAGGGGCGGCTGCTCGTCGCGCGGTTCGAGGCCGAGCTGGCCCAGGCGCGGGTCGAGCTGGCCGAGATGCGCGAGGCGGCCCTGGTCGCCCAGCACGAGCTGGCCCAGATCCGGGCGTCCGAGCGGTGGCGCATCGGGGGGGCGATCGTCGCCCCGATCGCGGCGATCCAGCGCCGGAGGGGTCGCTAGGGATGGTGTGGCCGGAGGCGCCGCTCTTCTCGATCGTCACCCCGGTCTACGACCCGCCCGTCGACGTGCTGCGGGCCACGCTGGCCTCGGTGCAGCGCCAGACCTACGGCAACTGGGAATGGATCCTGGTCGACGACTGCTCGCCCGACCCGGCGGTGCGGCACACCCTGCGCGAGGCCGCCGAGTTCGACCTGCGCCTGGTCGTCGTGGAGCGCGCCACCAACGGGCACATCGTCGCGGCATCCAATGACGGACTGGCCCGGGCCAGAGGCGAGTTCGTCGTCCTGGTCGACCATGACGACCTGCTCGTGCAGCACGCGCTGGCCCGGGTGGCGACGGTGCTGGCCGCGCACGACGACGTGGACTACCTCTACACCGACGAGCAGAAGCAGGACGAGGACCGGCGTCTGTTCGACCGCTTCGACAAGCCCGACTGGTCGCCGGAGCGGCTGCTGTCGCAGATGTACTGCAACCACCTGTCGGTGCTGCGGCGCAGTGTCGTCGAGCAGGTCGGCGGCTTCCGCGAGGGCTTCGACGGGGCCCAGGACCACGACCTCGTGCTCCGGGTCACCGAGGTGGCGCGGCGGGTCGAGCACGTGCCCGAGATCCTCTACCACTGGCGGGCCGTCGAGGGCAGCGCGGCGGCGGCGACCACGGCCAAGCCGTACGCCTACACCTCCGGGCTGCGGGCGCTGACCGAGGCCGTCCAGCGCCGTGGGTTGCGGGCGACGGTCGAGCCGATCGGGCACCTGCCGGGCAACTATCGGGTCAGCCGGTCGCTGGCACCGGAGCGCACCGTGAGCCTGGTCGTGCCGACCCGCGGCGAGCGAGGCCTCCTGTGGGGGGTCGAGCAGACCCATGCGGTCGAGCTGGTGCGGGCCGCCCTCGAGCACACCCAGCACGAGGCTCTGGAGGTGGTGCTCGTGCTCGACGCGGACACCGCCGCCGAGGTCCGCCGCGACGTCGTCGGCCGGGTGCGCCGGCTGGTCGGCGCGGACCGGCTGACGGTGACATCGGTGGCTCGGCGGCCCGACGGCCGGGTCAACCTCGCCGAGGCGGTCAACCGCGGTGTCCTCGCGGCCGGCGGTGAGCGGCTGGTGCTGCTGCACGACGACGTGCTGCCGCACTCGCCGCGGTGGCTGGAGCGGCTGGTCGGGCCGCTCGACGAGCCCGGGGTCGCGGTGACCGGGGCCAAACTGCTGCACGCCGACGGCACCCTGCAGCACGCCGGGGTGGCGACCTGGTTCGGCGGCTACGTCCACCCCTACGCCGGCGACCCGGCCGACGCTCCGGGGCCGATGGCCGACCTGGCGATCAACCGGGAGGCGACGGCGGTGACCGGGGCGTGCCTGGCCACCAGGCGGGACGTGTTCGAGGCGGTCGGCGGCTTCAGCGAGGTCTTCCCGCAGCACTACGGCGACCTCGACTACTGCGCCAAGGTGCGCGCCGCCGGGGGCCGGGTGCTCTTCGTCGCCGAGGTGTCGGCCCATCACCTGTCCGCCCGGGACCGGCCCCGCCCGCAGCGGTGGGAGGACGACCTGCTCGCCGAGCGCTGGGGCCGGCCCGGACGCGATCGCTATCTGCCCGAGGGCGGTCGCTGACGCCCCTCGGTGGGCGGGTCGGGGGGCGGGGCGGCCGCGGCATACACGTCCCACATCTGCCGGGCGGCGGATTCCCAGGTGTAGGCTGCCGCGTGCGCGATGCGCGGCCCCCGGCCCTGGTCTGCGGTCGCGGCGGCCTGTGCCAGCGCCCCGGCCAGCGGGGCGGGGGACAGGTCGGCCAGGGCGGTGCTCAGGCCGCCGCCGACCTCGACCAGCGCGGGGTCGGTGCTCGTGACGACCGGGACCCCGTGGCCCATCGCCTCGAGGACCGGGAAGCCGAAGCCCTCGGCCCGGCTGGGCAGGGCCAGCACGGCGGCCCCGGCATAGAGGGCGCCCAGGTCGGCCTCGTCGACCTTGCCGGTGACGACGACCCGGTCGGTGACCCCGGCGCGGGCCGCGAGGTCGGCGACGCTGACCGCCCCCCAGCCGGGCGGGCCGACGACGACCAGTCCGTGGCCGGCCAGGGCGGGGTCGGCCAGGGCCGGCACGAGCCGGTCCAGGCCCTTGCGCGGCTCGGCGGTGCCGACGAACAGCACATAGCGCTGCGGGCAGCCGAGCCGGGCCCGGCGCTGGACCGCGTCGGGCGGGGCGGGTGGCACCCGGACGCCGGACAGGACCGCCTCGACCCGGCCCGCGGGGTCGAGCAGGTCGCGGACCTGCCGGGCCACCGACTCGGTGGGGGTGACGATGACCGCGGCGTCCCGGTGGGCCCGCTCCCCCATCCGGCGGTGGAAGCTCACCCCCCGCGGGGTCAGCGTCTGCGGGTGCGTCCACGGCACGAGGTCGTGGATGGTGACGACCAGCCCGGTGCCGCGCCGGGCCGGTGGCAGCAGCAGGGTCGGGGCGTGCACCACCCCGCCGCGGGGGGCCGGATGCGGCGGGAGGCCGTGCTCCCACAGCCGCGGCAGCAGCAGGTCCGGGATGCCGAGCGAGACGACCGGCAGGCTGGTGTCGTCGGCGGCCGGGCAGGGGCGAGCCGTCACCCCCCGCAGCCGGGTGCCGCGGGGCTGGGTGGCCAGCAGCGCGCCGGCGAGCGCGGCGGCATACCGGGCCGTGCCGCCGGGCACCCGGGCGCACAGTTGCGCCAGGACGATCGAGACGTCCAACCACCCTCCTCACCGCGCGGATATCGTGACTCTGCCACACCCCGCAGCGAGGAGCAGCCGTGCCGACGACACCGCAGGTCACCGTCGTCGTCGTCACCTGGCAGGGCCGCGAGTTGCTCGGCGCCTGCCTGGCGTCGCTGCGGGCGCAGACGCTGGCGCATCAGGTGGTCGTCGTCGACAACGGGTCGACCGACGGCACGGTCGGGTGGCTGGGCCGGGAACACCCCGAGGTGCGGGTGCTGGCGCTGCCCGGCAACACCGGTTTCGCCGGTGGGGTCGCGGCGGCGCTCGGAGTCGTCGACACCCGGTTCGTCGCGCTGCTCAACAACGACGCGGTGGCCCGGCCGGACTGGCTGGCCGCGGCGGTCGGGTGTCTGGTGCGGCGGCCGGAGGCGGCGGCGGTGACCAGCCGGATGCTGCTCGCCGACGGCAGCGGGCGGGTCAACAACGCGGGGGTCGTGCTGCTGGCGACGGGCTACGGCGCAGATCGCGGGCTGGGCGACCCGGACGGTGCCGAGTATGCCGTTCCGGCAAGGGTGTTCGGGGCGTCCGGGGGGGCCGCGGTGTTTCGGACGCTGGCGGTCAAGGCGGTGGGCGGGGTGGACCCGGCGTGGTTCATGTACTACGAGGACACCGACCTGTCCTGGCGGCTGCGGCTGGCCGGCTGGGAGGTGCTGTATTGCCCTGCGGCCGTGGTGCAGCACGAGCATGCGGCCAGTTCGGACGTGCGGTCGGCGGGGTTCGCCTTCCACAACGAGCGCAACCGGCTGCTCACCCTGGCCCGCAACGCCCCGGCCGCCGTGGCGCTCGCGGCTGTCGGGCGGTTCGTCGTGACCACCGCGTCGCTCGGCGCGAAACGCGTCCTGGGACGGCCGGTGCCGGGTGATCCGGTGTTCGACCCGGCGCTGCGGGTGCGGGCGCTGGGGTCGGCGGCGCGGCTGCTGCCCGGGGTGCTGGCGAGCCGGGCGACGGTGCGCGGGTCGGCGCGGCGGCGGGTGCTGCGCCAGTGGCGCGGGGTGGCCGACCGGCCGATGGATCCGGCGGGCGGTCGGAGTGGACTGCCGGCGGGAGTCAGCTGATGCGGGTCGTGCTGGACGCGACGCCGCTGCTCGGGACGCGGACCGGGGTGGGCAACTATGTCGCCAACCTGCTCGCCGCACTCCCGGATGCACTCCGGCCGGACGACGAGATCGTCTGCACGGCAATGACGTTCCGTGGTCGAGGCGGGCTGGCCGACGTGCTGCCGGAAGGGGTCGAGGTGGCGGCCCGGCCGGTGCCGGCGCGGCTGCTGCGGGGGCTGTGGCTGCGCAGCGACCTGGCCGGGCCGCGGCTGCTGGCGGGGCCGGCGGACCTGTTCCACGGGACGAACTTCGTCGTGCCGCCGACCCGGGGGCCGGCGGTGGTGACGATCCACGACCTGGCCTATCTGCGCCGCCCGGAGACGGTGGCGCCGGCCACGCTGGACTACCTCCGGTTGGTGCCGCGCGCCCTGGAGCGCGGCGCCGTGGTGTGCACGCCGAGCCGGGCCGTGGCCGAACAGGTCTGTGACGCTTATGCACTCGAGGCCGACCGGGTGCACCCGACACATCTCGGCGTGGATCCGCAGTGGGCCAGCACGACACCCCCGGACGCGGCGACGCGGGCCCGGCTCGGCCTGCCGGAGCGTTATCTGCTCGCCGTCGGCACCTTGGAGCCCCGCAAGAATCTCGGCATCCTGCTCGACGTGCTGCGCCGGCCCGGGGCTGCCGCGCTGCCGCCGCTGGTGTTGGTGGGAGCCCGGGGCTGGGGCGACGCGTTGGACGAATCCGGCCTGCCGACCGGGGCGTTGCTGCGCACCGGCCACCTGCCCTATCCGGAGCTGCGGGCCGTGGTGGCCGGGGCCGCGGGGTTGGCCTTCCCGTCGCTGGACGAGGGCTTCGGCCTGCCTCCGGTCGAGGCGCTCGCGTGCGGGGTACCGGTGCTCGCGGCGGACCTGCCGGTGACCCGCGAGGTCCTCGGCGCAGCCGCGGCCTACGCCTCGCCGAGCGACGTCGAGGCCTGGGCGGTGGGACTGCGAGCGCTGCTCGACGAGCCCGTCGGCACCCCCGAATCGCGGCGCGCACACGCGGCCGGCTACACCTGGCAGGCCTGCGCCCGGGCGACGGTCGCGGCCTACCGGCAGGCGCTGGCCACCTAGGCCTGCTCGCCCGCAATGGCCGTAGCCGGCTCAGTCGCGCAGCAGCGCCAGATCGTGGTCGACCATGCGCCCCACGAGCTCCTCGAAGGACACTCGCGGCTGCCAGCCGAGCACCCGCCGCGCCTTGCCCGCGTCGCCGACCTGCACGCTCGCATCGGCCGGCCGGACGAACCGCGGGTCCACCTCGACGTGCGCCCGCCAGTCCGCGATGCCCACGTGCGCGAACGCGACCCGCACGAAATCCTGCACCGAGTGGGTCCGGCCGCTCGCGACGACGAAGTCCTCGGCGCTCGGATGCCGCGCCATCCGCACCAGCGCGTCGACGTAGTCCGGCGCCCAGCCCCAGTCGCGGCGGGCGTCGAGGTTGCCCAGCGCCAGCCGCCCGCCCCCCTCGTGCACGATCCGAGCGACCCCGGCGGTGATCTTGCGGGTCACGAAACTCGTCGGCCGCAAAGTGGATTCGTGGTTGTAGAGGATGGCACACGCGACGAACAGCCCCCGGTCCCGGTAGATCCGGGCCAGCGAGTGCGCCATCGCCTTGGCCACGCCGTAGGGCGACACCGGAGCGATCGGGGTCGCCTCGTCCTGCGGCGCCACCGCCGCGTGCCCGAAGATCTCGGCCGACGACGCCTGCACGATCCGCACCGGCTCACCGCCGGCCTGCAGTCGGTATGCCGCGTCCAGCACGGCCGCGGCCCCCAGGCCGGTGACCGCCAGCGTCTCGAGCGGGTCCTCCCACGACCGGGCCACCGACGACACCCCGCCGAGGTGGTAGATCTGCGCGGGGCGCACCGAATCGACGACCCGGGCGACGGCGCCGGCGTCGGCGAGGTCGGCCGCGACGACGTGCACCGCGCCCAGGCCGTGCTCGCGGCTCCACTCCCGCGCAGCGTCCCGGTCCAGCGCGACGCCGTGCACCTGGTGCCCCTCGCCGAGCAGTCGCCGCGCCAGGATCGTGCCGTCCTGGCCGCAGACTCCGGTGACGAGGACCCGGCTCACGTCTGCTGCGCCTGCTGGGCCGAGAGCTCGTCGGTCATCGCCCGCTCCCGCTCGAGGTCGGCCTCGACCATGAGGCGCACCAGCCCGGCGAAGTCGACCCGCGGGGCCCAGCCGAGCCGTTCGCGGGCCTTGGTCGCGTCGCCGACCAGTTCGTCGACCTCGGCCGGCCGCAGGAACCTCGGGTCCTGCTCGACGTAGGGCTCCCAGTCGTCGATGCCGACGTGCCCGAACGCCAGGTCGAGGAAGTCCCGGATCGAGTGGGTCACCCCCGTCGCCACGACGTAGTCGTCGCCCTCGGGCTGCTGCAGCATCTGCCACATCGCCTCGACGTAGTCGCCCGCGAAGCCCCAGTCCCGCCGGGCGTCGAGGTTGCCCAGGGTCAGCGTCCGCTGCCGACCGAGGGCGATGCGGGCGACCGCCATGGAGATCTTGCGGGTGACGAACTCCGGCCCCCGGCGCGGCGACTCGTGGTTGAACAGGATGCCCGACGAGGCGTGCATGCCATAGGACTCGCGGTAGTTGATCGTCATGTAGTGCCCGAAGACCTTGGCCACGCCGTAGGGCGACCGGGGCCACAGCAGCGTCGTCTCGCGCTGCGGCACCTGCTGCACCTTGCCGAACATCTCCGAGCTGGAGGCCTGGTAGAACTTCACCCTGGTCGGGTCGCCGGGCGCGTGCAGCCGCACCGACTCGAGCATCGACAGCACGCCGCGGCCGGTGACATCGGAGGTCAGCGCCGCGTTGTCCCACGAATAGGCGACGAACGAGATCGCCCCGAGGTTGTACACCTCGTCCGGGTCGGACTGCTGCAGCGCACGCAGCAACGACGACATGTCGAGCAGGTCGCCGGTGAGCAGCCGAACCTCCGGCACCGTCTGTCGGACCAGGTCGCGCTTGGGGTTGTTCTGCCCCCGGATCAGCCCGTAGACCTCATAGCCCTTGCCCAGCAGCAGCTCGGACAGATAGAGCCCGTCCTGGCCGGTGATCCCGGTGATGAGGGCCCGCGGCATACCGAACGCCGTTCAGCGAGAGGGACGTTCGTCGATCCAGGCGGCCAGCCGGCGCAGCCCCTCGTCGACCATGACCCGCGGGCGCCAGTGCAGCGCCGCGACGGTCGCGTCGATGGTGCACGACGCGTGCCGCACATCGCCGTCGCGGAACTGGCCGGTGATCCGCGGCTCCGGCGCGCCGTAGATCGAGGCGGCGGTGCCGGCCAACTGCAGGATCGAGGTGGCCTGCCCGGACCCGACGTCGTAGGCGTGTTCGTTGGCCCCGGAGTGCAGCGTGCCGGCCAGGATCGCGTCGGCGACGTCGTCGATGAAGACGAAGTCGCGCACGATCTCGCCGTCCTCGTAGACCGGGATGACCTCGCCCGCCTTGGCCTTCTGGCTGAACAGCGACACGATGCCGGTGTAGGGGTTGGTCAGCGACTGCCCCGGCCCGTAGACGTTCTGCAGCCGATAGACCACGGGCACGACGTTCAGCGCGAGGCACCAGGACCGCAGCACGTGCTCCTGGGCGAGCTTGGTCGAGCCGTAGACGCTGGTCGGGCGCGGCTCGACCCGCGCCGACTCGAAGGGGGTCGGCCGCAGGCCCGGGAAATCCCACTCACCTCGCTCGAGCATGGCCCGCGACCGCTGCCCCGGATAGACCGCCCGGCCCTGGTCGTCGACCCACTTGCCCTCGCCGTAGACCGCCCGGCTGGAGGTGAGCACGATCTTGCCCGGCAGCGTGTCGTGCCGCACGAAGGCATCGAGCATCTCGGTCGTCCCGACGACGTTGACCGACGCGTGCCGGGTCGCCTCGGTGAGCGACTGGCCGGTGCCGGTCTCGGCGGCCAGGTGCAGCACCGTCGTCGGCGCCACCCCGCCCAACAGGTCGTCCCACAGCGCCGCCGACGTCACGTCCCCGACGACCAGTTCGACCCGCTCGTCGAGCGCCTCGGGCCGCTGCTGCACCGGGTGCACCTGAGGATGCAGGTTGTCCACCGCCACGACCCGGTCGAAGTGGTCGGCCAGCCCGGACGAGAGGGCGCAGCCGATGAATCCGGCACCACCGGTGACCAGTGCGGTCGAGGACGAGGACACGGGCAGGACCTTCCAGTCGGGGTTTCCTAGGCTATCGGCCGCGCCGCCGCGGCGATGACGGTCAGCGAGGTCCCGGACGCCGGCGTGATGGTCAGCACCCGCTCGGCCAGGGCCGGGAGCGCGACGTAGGTCACGGCGGCGCCGGGGGCCACCCGCACCGGCACGCTGACCGGGGCGCCACCCTCGGCGGCCCCGGACACGACGACGACACCCGGCTGCTCGGCCTGCGTCTCGATCCGCAGCACCAGCGGGCTCAGCCCGCCCGAGCCGGCCACGGTGAGCCGAAGCGGCTCGGTGCTCGGGCGCCCCAACGCGGGGGCCGCCGCGGACTGCCCGGCCGCGTCGGGCCAGCGCGCCAACGTCGTCCCCTCGCCGGCCGCGTCGAAGCGCAGCGCCGCCGACCACATCGGCCCGTCGCCCATCGGCACGTTGAGGTTGCGCTCACTGACGAGGTAGACGACCAGCTCGGGCCGGAACTGCTCGACGGCGGCGACCAGGCTGGGCGCATTCTGCGGGTTGTCCAGGTGGTGGCCGACCAGCAGCGTCGAGCGGAAGACCGTCGCGAGATAGGGGCTGACCGACCCCATCATCGAGTCGCCCAGCACGAGCACCCGCCGCGGGTTGGGCGCGGCGGCATACTCCGTGCGCAGCGGCAACTGCTCCAGCTGCACCCGGGTGGTGCCCGGCACGGTGCGGGTCGCGCCGGCGGCGTCGGTCACCCGGAAGTCCGGCAGCGGCCGGGCGTGCCGCGGCGCGGCCCAGTCGTTGGCCCCGGTGACGCCCGGCTGCCCGGCGAACTCGGCGAACTGGTCGGTCACCTCGACCCCGGTCAGGGCCGGCAGCGGCAAGGGGCCGAGCTGCGGGTGGCGCTGCGCGAGCACCCGGAAGGTCGCCTGCAACCCGAGGTAGGCGCCGTAGTCGCTCCAGTGCGAGTTCTGCCGCGAGTAGGGCTGCCCCGGCCCGGAGCGCGCCTCGCGCAGCCCGGCCCGCAGGTCGACGATGCCGCCGTCCGGCGCCGCCTGCAGCAACTGGTCGAGGATGTGCTCGCCGGTCATGCCCTCGGTCCAGGCGGGCAGCTCGTCGGGGTAGACCGACCACTTGGCCGGTGCCACGACGAACGCCATCGGTATGCGGCGTGCGGCCAACCAGCGCCGCTGCCCCTCGAGCGCCTCCCGCACCGAGGCCAGCTCGGTCTGGGCGTACTGCCGCCGGCCCACGGCCTGGGACAGGTTGGCGTTGGCCATCTCGCCGATGAACACGTAGCCGTCCCGGCCGACCACCGCGAAACCGCCGCTCGCGCCGCCCTCGGTCTCGCGCCGGAAGACGCCCTCCTGGGTGGCGGTCAGGCCGACGGCGGGGCCCGGCGTCGGCAGGACCCCCGGCAGGCCGGCCGCGCCGGGCGTGGCGGTGCTGGTCGGCGGCGAGGGCGTGGCGGGCCGTTGCGGAGCGGCGAATCTCGGTGCCACGAAAGCGAGCACGAGCACCATGAGGACGAAGACGGTCGCCCACACCAGCTCCCAGGGCTGGGCGCTCGTCGGGGTCTTGCGCGGCGTGGCGGGGGGACCAGCGGTCACCGCGAGTGCTCCATCGGCTCGGTGGCTCGCTCGGGCGCGTCGTCGCCGGTGCGTTCCCGCACGTCGTGGGTGACCAGCGCCTCGCGCCGGGCCTCCTCGGCCAGCGCCGCCTGGTCGCGGCGGATCGCCTTGGCGTGGTGGGTGGAGCTGAACGCCGGGTTGACGATGCGGTCGGTGATGCGGGCCTGCAGCGGGGCCAGCCGGTGCAGGACGGCGGCCAGCCAGCGGGGGGTCCAGTTCTTCAACGCCAACGCGCGTTTCTCCAGCAGGTGCCAACTGCCGTAGGCCAGGATGTGCACCGCAACGACGACGACCGCGTGGTAGACGAGCCAGCCGCGTTCGTGCAGGCCGAAATAGGCGCCGAGCTGCATGAGCGGCCAGGCATAGATGTAGATGCCGTAGGACAGGTCGCCGTGCTTCTCCCAACGGGTCAGCGGCAACCGCACCGCGCACCAGAACAGCACGTAGAGGTAGCCGAACTGGCCGTAGACGTTCCACCCGGAGTAGACGAAGTAGGTCGCGAAGGCGATCAGGCCGGCCAGCAGCGCCAGCCGGTCGTCGATGACGACCTTGTCGGCATACAGCGCGAGCACCATCCCGGCGAAGAACGGGGTGAGCATCATGACGTTGAAGTAGTCGCGGAAGATCGGCTCCAGATAGGGCGTCTGCCCGAAGCCGCCCCAGAGCATGGTGTTGAAGACGAGCATGACGCCGAAGACGGCGGCGGCCAGCCGGCGGTAGTTGAGCACCCCGAACAGGCCGAGCAGCCCGATGAGGATGTAGCCCTTGAACTCGTAGATCAGCGTCCACGCCGAGCCGTTCCAGTCGAAGCCGCCCTTCTCCCCCAACGGGATCGACGCGCCCATCTCGGCGATGTTGCGCTGCTGCAGGCGCAGCAGCATGTTGTTGGCGAAGTAGGTCAGCGGGCTCTCGGCGGGAGCGTCCCAGTAGCCGTCGAAGGTGCCCCGCTCCTTGCGCCAGGCCAGCGGCGCGATGACGAACGCGGTGAGCGTCAGCGCCATCCAGAAGGCCGGCATGATCCGCAGGCAGCGCCGCCAGAAGTAGCGGAAGATCGTCGAACGGCCCATCCGGCTGCGGGTGATGAGGAAGCCGCTGATGCCGAAGAAGCCGGCCACCGCCACGCCACCGAAGGACTGCTCGCTGGACCACTGGGTGCCCAGGTCGTGCCCGCCGTAGAAGTCGGCCAGCGGCCCGGCGTGGCTGAAGATCACCGCGAAGGCGAGCAGCCAGCGCAGGAAGCCGATCGCGTTGTGCCGGGCGTCGAACGCCTCCGCCAGGGTGCGCGCGCGCCCCGGCGAGCCGGGGGCGGGCACCGGACGAGCGGTCATGCGGGCCGACCCGCCCGCACCCGGCGGCCCAGCCGGGCCGCTCCGCGAGCGGCGGAGTAGCCGGGGCGTAACGCCTGCCCGAGCCGCGGCATACGCTGGTCGACCGCCCGTTTGAGCAGGGTGAGCGTCGGCTCGTGCTGCAACTGCGCGAGATAGGCGACCTGCTCCTGGGGCCAGTAGGGCAGCAGGGCGGACAGCTGCTGCAACTTGTACTCCAGGAAGGCGTAGTTGACCGCCGCCCACTCCCGGTTGAGCACGCACCGCACGTGGTAGCCGGCGTCCAGGGCGACATAGCCCATGAGCCGCTCCTGCACGTGCGAGAGGCTGCCGTCGCCGTACTCGGCCGGCTCGGCCGGGTAGTCCTCCCACCGCCACGGGTGGGTGGTCAGCTTGAGCAGCGCCGCCGGCCGGAACCAGAACATCGACCCGTAGGGCGACAGCGGGGTGTTGCGGTCGAAGACCGTGTGGATGCCGATCTGCCGGGCCACCTGGGCGGCCCGCGGCCGGTTGGTGAACCACGAGTGCCCGAGGGTCGGGTAGCCGATGTTGGGCACCGGCGGATAGACCATGCCGAGGGTCGGGTGCGCCTCGAACAGCCGCAGCAGGTTGGCGACATAGCCCCGGGTGTGCAGCAGGTTGTCGAACAGGTGCGCCTTGAACAGGGTCGCCGCGTTGTAGTCGTCCTGCGGCGACTTCTTGGAGTGGACCCGGCAGATCAGGTCGTAGCGGCCCTCGGTCAGCACGTCCCGGCAGCCGATGAGCAGGGCGCTCATGTCCCGACCGCGGTTCTGCTCGACCACCCGCACCTCGCTGCGCACCTGGTAGGTCGCGAGCGCGGCCTCGATCGCCAGCCGCTTGGTGTGGGTCGGCGTGGTGACGTAGAGGTCGAAGGGCACGGGGATGTTGCCGATCCGGGCCATCATCTCATCGACCATGTCCTCGTAGAAGATGTGCGCGACCACCGCCACCCGGGGCAGCGGGTCGGGTCGCCACCCGTCGTCGCGCTCGTCGAGGACCTCGAGCAGGGTGAAGTTCGTGTAGAGGGTGCGCGGCTCGGCCGAGCGCACGACGTTGCTCCAGATGAGGTCCACCGGATAGCCGGAGGCCTCGACGCGGTCCATGATCCGCCGGCCGATGATGGCGTTGCGGTCCAGGTAGGTCGGCTCGTGGAAGAAGGTGCGGCGCTTGAGGATCGGCAGCCGGTCGTCGAGCATGAGGTCGGCGTTGTCGAAGACCGGGTTGGCCGACGGGTAGTTCTCCGGCGGGAACGCGATGGTGTAGCGGAAGCCGGCCCGGCCGAAGTGGTGGGTGAACCGGCCCTCGTGCTGCAGGATCGACTGGTCGTAGGACCGGATCATCGGCATGTCGGTCCAGTAGGCGCGGAACTCCAGCGAGGTGAACATCCGGCGGCGCACCGCGATCCAGTGCGACTGGATGTGCATGGGCAGGATGCCGGTAGCGCCGGGGAAGGGGTTGGGGTCGACCGCCTCGTGGGCCGTCAGGCCCCAGAAGTCGACGTCCATCGGGTCCATCCGCTCGAACGTCTCGGCCCACGGGAAGATCGGCCCGAAGAACGTGTAGTTGAGCAGGATGAGCTCGTCGTAGTCGGCCAGCCGGTCCCAGCCGAAGCGTTCCATGGCCTCCTTGTAGGCCCAGACGTCGAAGCCGACGTTGTCCCGGACGAAGACGGTGTCGGCGACCTGCTCGAGCGTGGCGCGGCCCTGCGGGGAGAGCTGGGAGTTGCTGACCACGAAGATGTGCTCGACGTGCTCGCGCAGCGCCCGCAGCTTGTACGGGATGTAGTCGTCGACCTGGCCCTGGGGGTCGTAGAAGAGGTAGAACGCGACCCGTCTCAACGGTCCTCCTTGGTCTGACCCCGCCCAGGGCCGGGCGGTGCGGCGCCGGATCCTCGGGAGCGGACGCGCCGGTCCATGCTATCGAGGCTCCCCGGCCAGTCGTGGCACCGCGAGTATCGTGGCCCTGCTGACAGACCTGCCGGGGAAGGACGGGATGGACGGACGCTTCCGTGGCGACACCGCCCAGACCCGGCTGCGCCTCGACCTCATCACCCAGTTGGTCCGCAAGGATCTCAAGGTCAAGTATCAGGGGTCCTCGCTGGGTTTCCTGTGGTCGCTGGCCAACCCGCTGCTCACCCTGGTCGTCTACACGCTGGTCTTCGCCGTCGTCTTCCGGTCGCCGGTGCCGAAGTTCGGGCTGTTCCTCATGAGCGGGCTACTGGTCTGGAACTTCTTCACCATGGGCGTCAGCGGCGCGGCCACCTCGATCATCGGCAACGCGGGGTTGGTCAAGAAGGTCCCCTTCCCGCACACCGCGCTGCCGCTGTCGTCGATCGGCTTCGCCGGGGTGCAGGTCGTGCTGCAGTACGTCGTGCTGGTCGCGGCGCTCTTCGTGCTCGGTATGCCGCCCATCCGGCCGCACCTGCTGCTGCTGGTGCCGGCGGTGCTCGTCGCGACGATGATGACCGTCGGGCTGGGCCTGTTCACCGCGGCCTCGACGGTGCGGCTGCGCGACACCCAGCACATGCTCGAGGTCGGGCTGTTCGCGTGGATGTGGGCCTGCCCGATCATCTATCCGGCCTCGATGGTGCATCAGGTGGTCGGCGACGGGCTGCTGTCCTGGCTCTACTACGTCAACCCGATGTCCGGGGTGGTCGTCGCGTTCCAGCGGGCGCTCTACGGTGTCGTGCACTACCCGGGGACCACCGATCTGCTGCTGCCCAGCGACTCGGTCTGGTTCTATCTGCAGGCGCTCGGCATCGGCTTCGTCGTCGCGGCCGGGGTGCTGGCCCTGGGCGTGTGGCAGTTCCGGCGGCTGTCGGCCGACTTCGCCGAGGAGCTGTGATGGCGACGCTGCCCGCTCCCCGGCCCACCCCCCGCCGGGGCCCGGCCGACGACGCCGAGGTGCTCGTCGAGGCGCACGGGGTGTCCAAGCGGTTCCAGAGCTATCAGCGTCGGGCGACCAGCCTCAAGGAGCGCCTGGTCCGGCGCGAGGGCGCCAAGGGCGACGTGTTCTGGGCGCTGCGCGGGGTCGACGTGCAGGTGCGGCGGGGCGAGACGGTGGGGCTGATGGGCCCCAACGGCTCGGGCAAGTCGACGCTGCTCAAGGTGCTGTCCGGCATCCTGCGCCCCAACGAGGGCGAGGTCGCCGTGCACGGGCGGGTCGCGTCGCTGCTCGAGTTGGGCGCCGGCTTCGACGGCGAGTTGACCGGCCGCGAGAACATCTACCTCAACTCCGCGCTGCTGGGCATCCCGCGCTCGGAGACCGACGCCCTCTTCGACGACATCGTCGAGTTCAGCGAGCTCGGCGAGTTCATCGAGTTCCCGGTCAAGCACTACTCGTCGGGCATGTACGTCCGGCTCGGCTTCGCCGTCGCGGTGCACGTCGACCCGGACATCCTCATCGTCGACGAGGTGCTGGCGGTGGGTGACGCGGCGTTCCAGACCAAGTGCCTCATGCGGATCGAGGAGTTCCAGCGGCAGGGCAAGACGCTCCTGTTGGTCTCGCACTCGGCCGGGCTCATCGAGCAGCTGTGCACCCGGTCGGTGCTGCTGCGCCACGGCGAGGTGGTCTTCGACGGCAGCCCCGGCGAGGCGGTGGCCCGGCTCAACGCCATGCTCGGGGTCGACCAGGCCCAGACCATCTCCGGCGAGCGGGCCCGGGTCCACTCGATGACGGCGGTCGACCCCTCGACCCGGCAGCCCATCACCGAATACTTCTGCGGCGCACCGGCACTGGTGTTGCTCGACCTCGAGTGGCTGACCCCGCTGGAGCACGGCGCCAACCTGTCGCTGCACTTCAACGCCCCCGGCAACGACCAGGCCATCGAGGTGCTCCCGCTGTGGCACCGGCTCGAGCCGGAGCAGATCGAGCCGGGCCTGGTGTGCTTCGAGTGGCTCGTCGACGCGCTGCCCGACCTGCCCGGAGACTTCTCGATCAACATCGGGGTCTACAGCGACGACGAGTTGGTCGCGCACGGCAAGCTCGACGGCGTCCGGCTGCGCGGCGCCACCCGGCATGTCATCGCCGGGAGCCTCACCCTCTCCACGTCCCGCCAGGAGGTCACCGATGCCTGAGGTCCCCGCCTATGCCGTCGCATCCGCGACCGCGCCCTTCGAGAAGACGACGATCACCCGCCGCGAGCCGGGCTCGACCGAGGTCCTCATCGAGATCCACTTCGCCGGCATCTGCCACTCCGACATCCACACCGCCCGTGGCGAGTGGGGCGAGGTCGGCTATCCGCTCGTCCCGGGCCACGAGATCGCCGGCATCGTCACCGAGATCGGCTCCGACGTCACGAAGTTCGCCGTCGGTGACCGGGTCGGCGTCGGCTGCTTCGTCGACTCCTGCGGCGAGTGCGCGATGTGCGGCCGAGGTGACGAGCAGTTCTGCCAGGGCGAGCAGAGCACGGTCTGGACCTACAACGGCATCGGTCGGGACGGACTGCCCACCGCCGGCGGCTACTCCCGCGCCATCACGGTCGAGCAGGACTACGTGCTGCGGATCCCCGACCCGATCCCGCTCGACGAGGCCGCGCCGCTGCTGTGCGCCGGCATCACGCTCTACTCGCCGCTCAAGCGCTGGGGCGCGGGCCCCGGTCGCCGGGTCGCCATCGTCGGCATGGGCGGGCTGGGACACATCGGCGTGCAGATCGCGGCCGCGATGGGAGCGGAGGTGTCGGTGCTGTCGCAGACCCGCAGCAAGGAGGCCGACGGCCGCGCCTTCGGCGCCACCGCCTACTACGCGACCAGCGAGGAGGGCACCTACGACTCGCTGCGCGGCAGCCTCGACCTCATCGTGTCGACAGTCTCGGCGACCCAGGACATCACGCCGCTGGTCGACTGCCTCACCGTGGCGGGCTCGCTGGTCAACGTCGGTCTGCCCGAGCACCCGGTCGCGCTGTCGCTCGGCGCGCTCGGGGCGCGGAAATCGGTGGCGGGCAGCATGATCGGCGGCATCGCCGAGACCCAGGAGATGCTCGACTTCTGCGCCGAGCACGGCATCCGCCCGCGCATCGAGATCATCACCGGGCAGGACATCACCGCGGCCTACGACCGGGTCGTCGCCTCCGACGTGCGCTACCGCTTCGTCATCGACACCGCGACGTTCTGACCCTCAGCCCACCACGTCGCGGATCGTCGCGGCGAGCGCGTCGCGCCAGTGCGGCAGCCGCGCCACCCCCACCGCGTCGGTGCGCTCGTGCCCCAGGACGCTGTAGGCCGGCCGCGGCGCCGGCCGCGGGAAGGCGTCGGTGGTCGTCGGCTGCACCCGCTCGGGATCCAGGCCGAGTTCCTCGAAGATCGCCCGGGTGAAGCCGAACCAGGTCGTCTCGCCCTCGCTGGTGCCGTGGTAGACCCCGGCCGCCGCGTCCGCGCCGACCAGATCGGTGACGAACCGGGCCAGGTCGGTCGTCGTCGTCGGTTGGCCGCGCTGATCGTCGACGACCGCCAGGGTCTTCCGCTCGCCGGCCAGCCGGGCCATCGTCTTGACGAAGTTGGGTCCGCCGGCGCCGTAGAGCCAGGCGGTGCGCACGATGATCGCGGTGGGGCACTCGGCCCGCGCCGCCCACTCCCCCGCCGCCTTGGTGCGCCCGTAGGCCGAGCGGGGAGCGATCGGCGCGTCCTCGGCATACGGGCTGTCCCCGTCGCCGGCGAAGACGTAGTCGGTCGAGATGTGCACCAGCCGGGCCCCGGCCGATCGGGCCGCGCGGGCCAGCACCGCCGGGCCGACCGCGTTGACCGTGAAGGCGAGTCCCTCCTTGGCCTCCGCGTCGTCGACCGCGGTGAAGGCGGCCGCGTTGACCACCCAGTCGTGCCCGGCCACCGCCCGGGCACACGAGTCGGGATCGGTGATGTCGACCTCCGGCAGGTCGGTCTCGGTCACCCGGTGACCGGCCGCGGCGAGGGCCTTCGCGACGTCCTGGCCGAGCATGCCCTGGGCGCCGGTGATGAGGATCTGCACGTCGGCGAGCCTAGCCGAGCCGCTGCCGACGACCGGGCGACGCGCGCCGGGGCGGCGCGGTGCGGTGCCGGGCGGTCGCGCCGGGCCGATAGCCTGCAGCCATGAAGGGCATCATCCTCGCCGGTGGGTCCGGCACCCGGCTGCACCCGATCACCAAGGGCATCAGCAAGCAGCTCATGCCGGTCTATGACAAGCCGATGATCTACTACCCGCTCTCCACGCTGCTGCTGGCCGGCATCCGCGAGGTGCTCATCATCACCACCCCCGAGGACTCCAGCCAGTTCCAGCGGCTGCTCGGCGACGGCCTGGACTGGGGCATCGAGATCTCGTATGCCGTGCAGCCCCGACCCGAGGGGCTGGCCCAGGCCTTCGTCATCGGGGCCGACTTCGTCGGCGACGACTCGGTGGCCCTCGTGCTGGGCGACAACATCTTCTACGGCACCGGCCTGGGGTCCGCGCTGCGCGGGGCCACGTCGATCACCGGCGGGCACGTCTTCGCCTATCACGTGAGCAACCCCGAGGCCTACGGCGTCGTCGAGTTCGACGAGGGTGGCCGGGCCATCTCGATCGAGGAGAAGCCGGCCCGGCCCAAGAGCAACTACGCGGTGCCGGGCCTCTACTTCTACGACAACTCGGTGGTCCAGATCGCGCGCGACCTCAAACCCAGTGCCCGGGGCGAGCTGGAGATCACCGCCGTCAACGACATCTACCTGCGGCGCGGCGAGCTCACCGTCACCGTGCTGCCCCGGGGGACGGCGTGGTTCGACACCGGCACCTTCGCGGGCCTGCTCGACTCCAGCCAGTTCGTCGCGGTCATCGAGGCGCGCCAGGGACACAAGATCGGCTGCGTCGAGGAGATCGCCTGGCGCAACGACTGGATCGGCGACGACCAGCTCGCCGCCCTGGGCGACAGCCTGGCCAAGAGCGGCTACGGCACCTATCTGCACGCTCTGCTCGAGGAGAAGAGGGGCCGCTGACATGGAGATCACACCGCTGCGCATCGAGGGTGCCTGGGTGGTCACGCCACGCCAGTTCCCCGACCCGAGAGGGATGTTCGCCGAGGGCTTCCGGGCCGACCGGTTGGCCGAGGCGATCGGGCACGTCATGCAGGTCAAGCAGACCAACATCTCGGTCAGCATCGCCGGGGCGGTCCGGGGCATCCACTACGCCGAGGTGCCGCCCTCGCAGGCCAAGTACGTCAGCGCGCTGCACGGCCGGTTCGTCGACATCATCGTCGACGTCCGGGTCGGGTCGCCGACCTTCGGGCAGTGGGACAGCGTCGAACTGGACACCGTCGAGCGCCGCTCGGTCTATCTGTCCGAGGGCCTGGGGCACTGCCTGATCTGCGTCGAGGACGGCACCGCCGTCTATCTGTGCAGCGAGGTGTTCAACCCCACCGGCGAGCGCGGCATCAGCCCGCTCGACCCGCAGGTCGGGCTGCGCCTGCCGGACCGCTTGGCGCCGATCATCTCCGACAAGGACCGGGCGGCACCGACGCTCGCCGAGGCGGCCGAGCAGGGCCTGCTGCCCAGCTACGACCAGTGCCTGGCCTATCGGCGCAGCCTCGGCTGACCGCCCGCCGCCGATGACCCGCGCGCTGGGCCTGGCGCGGGTGCGCGGCCGGTCGATGGAGCCGACCCTGCGGCCCGGCGACCGCGTGCTCGTGCTCTGGGGTGCCCGGCCCCGCCCCGGGCTGGCTCTGGTGCGCCTGCCGGACGGGCCGGACGGGCCCCGCCCGGTCGCCGTCAAGCGGGTCACCGGCCCCGACCCGGACCGGCCGGGGGCCTGGTGGGTGGAGCGGGACAACCCCCGGGAGGGGGTCGACTCCTGGCAGGTGGGCGGCATACCGCAGGAGCAGGTGCTGGCGCGGGTCATCTGCCGGCTGCCGCGCTGGGTTGCCCGCAAACGGCAGGGGTAGGTTTGGGGTGACCCGGTCGTCTCGGCCGGACCACGACACGAAGGGATGACGACATGCGGTTCCTGGCCCGCACCATCGACGTGAGCGCCCACTGCGACCTGCCCTGCGGCGTCTACGACCCCGCGCAGGCACGCATCGAGGCCGAGTCGGTGCTCGCGATCTGCAAGAAGGCCGCGGACAACACCGATCCGGAGTTCCGCATCCGCGCCACGATCATCAAGGAGCAGCGCTCCAACCTGGTCAAGGAGCACCTGTGGGTGCTGTGGACCGACTACTTCAAGCCCGAGCACTTCGAGAAGTACCCCGACCTGCACACCCTGTTCAACCAGGCCACCAAGCTGGCCGGCGCGGCCGGCACCAAGGGCACCCTCGACACGGCCAAGGCCGAGGAACTGCTGGCCAAGATCGACGAGATCGCGGCGATCTTCGCCGAGACCAAGAAGGCCTGAACCACCCCTCTGGTGAACCTGCGGCTGCCGCCCTCCCCCGGCCGGGACGGCGGCAGTCGCGCTGCCGGGGCTAGCGCAGCAGTTCGCGCCGGGCCAGCACCCGGCGCAGCGCGTCGACAGCCCGGGGGTCGTACTCGTAGCCCAGGCCGAGCACGATGCGCTCGAGTGCGGCCTCCCGCCGGCGCGGTGTGATCGAGCCGCCGGTGAGGTCGTCGTAGGCGTTGGCCACCTTGATGATCCGGCTGGCCACCGGCAGCGCCAGGCCCTGCTCGAAGACCACTCGATAGGGCGTCGCCTGCCAGGCCACGGCCTCGGCGACCTCGGCCGGCGCGCCGGTCTTGCGGACGATGGCCGCGCCGTCGTCGGCGATCCGCTGCTGGTCGGCCGGGGCGGCCATGACCGTGGCACCGGCCGGGATCGGGTCGCGCAGGGCGACCTGGCCGATGTCGTGCAGCAGCGCGGCATACTCGAGGTTGCGGGTGGCCCGGTCGGTCAGGCCGAGGTCGCGACCCATCTCGACGGCCAGCTCGGCCACCCGGTCGGCATGCCCCGATCGGGTGAAGCCGCCGGTCTCGGTGATCCGGGACAGCACCCGCACGGTCTGGCCGAAGGTGCGCAGGATCGCCGCGTGCTGCCGCAACGCGAACTGGGTCAGCACGATCGGCAGCAGGAACAGCGGCAGCGCGACGACCCCGAGCGGCACGGCCGCCAGCGCGACGAGGGTGCCGGTGGCCGACAGCGCCAGGGTCAGCCCGGCACCGGCCCGCACATGGTCGCGCATGGCCGGGCCCAGCCCGCGGTGTTCCCGGGCCGCGGTGACCAGCGCGGTGGCCAGCACATAGGTGAGCAGCCCGAGGATCGACACGGCCGCCATGACCAGGGCGATCGGCCACCGCGGGCCCTGCCAGTGCGCCGCCCAGGACGCCAGGGTGCGGCCGTCGTCGAACGGGATGACCCGATAGACCCACGACGTCATGCCCGCCCCGAGATAGCGGGCGGCGAACTCGCCGCCCTGCACGACCCGGCCGGTCAGCACGTGCGGCAGCACGCCGACGACCATGGCCGTCGCGGTGACCAGGGTCACCGGGGCCGACAGCACGGCGGACAGATCGGTGCGGCCGCAGTCGGAGACCAGGGCCAGCGCCAGGGCGGAGGCGAGCGAGAGGGGCGCGAGGTGCCGGCCGCTCTCCACCCGGAACCGGAAGTACTCCCCGACGGCGATAGCCACCCCGAAGGCCAGCAGGATCGGCCAGACCTGCACGGCCGGCCAGGGGTCCAGGGCGGTGGCGGCGACGCCGAACAGCACCGAGCCGACGGCGGTGAGCATGACGAAGCGGCCCGAGCCGACGGGCATGGCGATGCGGGTGCGGGCGGCGCTCATCGGCTGCCCCGCCAGGCGCCGACGACCTCGTCGCCGTTGCGCGGGTCGTCGTGGTCGAAGGTCGCCGGCCCGTCCGGGCCCGCCTCGACCGGCTCGGCGGCGCGGGCCGCCAACCGCTCGCGCCAGACCGGCCGCTGCAGCACCTGGGCCAGCGCGTCGCACACCCCGGGGTCCAGGTGGGTGCCGCCCCGCTCGCGCAGCGCCGCGACCGCCTCACCGGTGGTCAGTGGGCACCGGCCGTAGGCCGCCCGGGTCAGGGCGTCGAAGGCGTCCGCCACGGCGATGATCCGGGACGCCAACGGGATGGCCGGGCCGGCCAGGCCGCCGGGGTAGCCCCGGCCGTCGAACCGCTCGTGGTGGTGCCGGATCGCCGGGACGGCCGCGGCGAGGAAGGCGATGTCGGCCACCAGGGTGGCGCCGCGGTCGGGGTGGCCCAGGACGCTGTGCAGCAGGGCCCGGTCGCCGAGGGTCTGGCCCTCGACGGGGGGCCCGACCATGCCGATGTCGTGCAGCATCGCCGCGTAGCGCAGCGCGGTCGCCTCGGACCCGCCGATGCCCAGGTGGTCGCCGATGGCGTCGGCCAGGTCGGCGACCCGCTCGCTGTGGCCGAGGGCATGGGGGTCGCGGGTCTCGGCGGCCGCGACGAGGGCCGCGATGGTGCGCTCGTGGGCGCGCTGCTCCTCGCCGTACTGCACGAACGCCCACCGGGCCACGGACAGCGGCAGCAGGATGAGCGCGGCGCTGAACGGTCCCACCTCGGCCGGGCCCCAGAGGATGACGAAGAGGAAACCGACGATGCCGTAGCCGACCTGCGCCGAGCCCGAGGTGAACAGGGTCGACCGGACGAAGCGCCGGTAGGGCGTCCCCTTGTCGGCCCACACGATGGCGGCCACCATGGCGACGTTGGTCACGGTCTGCACGATGTCGGCGACGATGAGCGGCAGGCCGACCTGCCCGATGATCTGCGCGGGCCCGCGCAGCGCCTGGGTGTCGGTGGTGCCGCCGACGAACAGGTAGACCAGGCCGCCGACGGCGCCGCAGGTGGCGGCCATGGCCGCGTTGAAGACGCGCACCCGCCACGGGCGGGTGCCGAGCTCCAGACCCATCGCCAGGGCGTTGACCAGGGCGCTGCCGACCGGGCCGACGAGCACGATCGAGGCGAGCGAGATGATGCTGCCGGCCGCGACGCTGACCCGGGCCACGAGGGTGACCCGCACCAGCCAGCTGGCGATCGACAGGACCGACAGCACGATCATCGCGACCGCGTCGCGCGGCGGCCCGTAGCCGGTCCAGGCGATCGCGGTGGTGCCGACCGCCGCCGCGCAGGTCCCGAGGATGACCGCCGGGACCAGCCAGCGGGGCCGGACCACCGGGGCGGACCCGACGTGCTCGGTCATGTCCGAAGGCTAGTCGGGGGTGCGCCCCGGCAGGGCGGGCCGGCGCAAGGTCGGCGCTGCGCGCGGGTCAGCGCCGGTGACCGGTCAGCTGGGGTCCCAGCCGTGGAAGCCGGTGACGTCGCCGGCCTTGGGGTCCCAGCCGTGGAATCCGGCGCGCGGGTCCCAGCCGTGGAAGCCGGTGAGGTCGCCGGCCCTGGGGTCCCAGCCGTGGAACGAGGTCGGGGCGTCCGGGCCGCGCCAGGTGGTCGTGGTCTGCCGGGACAGCATGGCCTCGAACAGCTTGGTGACGGTCTTCATGATGGTGTCCTTCGTGTGGTCGTCGGGCCCCGCAGGCCCGATCTGGGAGACGGCCCCGGATGGGACCGTCGGGGTTGCCACCGGACGACGCCCCGCAGGTTGGTTGCGCCGTCGTCCGGCTTGGGAGAGTGGAGCCGGGTCGCCGATCGAGTTCGGCGACACCGGTCGTGGTTGCGGTGTGTGGCGGCCGGGGCCGCCCCGTCACCGCGGCTGCTGGCCTGCCCGCACAGGTGAGCCGTCGTCAAACGGTCCGGACCACACCTGACACCCGGGGGTCGCGAGCATCGACTCGAGGAAGCGCAGGACGTGATACACGGGCATCGACCCTTCTGCTGGGGGGACGGAGTCCAGCACGGCGGGACCGGAGGCCCGCAGGCACCAGTGTGCGACAATGAACGGCCGCCCCGCGAGTCCCTGATTCGCGGCGGCGCGCCCAGGTCCCCACGGAGGAGTCCCGATGAGCAAGCGGTCCCGCAAGCGTCGCGCACGCAAGAACAACTCGGCCAACCACGGCCGCAAGCCCAACGCGTAGGTCCCGCCGACGCGGGCGGCGCCGGCTCGCCGCTGACGGCGCAATCCGACCCACGCCACCGGTCGGACACCCCCGGCGACGCCCGCACCGGCCGCGCACGCCCCAGCACTGGGCGACGTCGCTGTGACAGCGGGTGAGCAATACGTCACGTTTCGTCACATCGAGCCTGGCCAGCGCCCGCAAACGTTCCAGGCAACCGCTTTCACCGGCGCACACTCCCCCGCAAACGTTCCAGGCAACCGCTTTCACCGGCGCCCTCGCTGGTGAACCCGCGGCTCCCTTGGGCTCGGGGGTCAGCCCTCGTCGAAGCGCAGCACGGTGAGCTGTCTGACGATCGTCGTGCGCAGCGTGACCGGAGCCTGCACGGTCGTGCAGGAGCGCTTGACGAGCAGTTTGACCATCTGGTCCAGGTCGTACTGCTGCAGGCAGTCGGCGCAGGTGTCCAGGTGGCCGCGGATCTTGGCGGTGTCGTCGTCGCTCATCTCACCGTCGAGATACTCGAAGACGCGCAGCAGCGCCTCGGAGCACTCGACCGGGGTGGGCGGGTCGGCGGGCTGACCGTCGTGGCTCACTGCTGACCCTCCTCGCTCGACCCGTCCGGCGCGGGGCGGCCGAAGCCGCGTTCGGCGGCATACTCGCGCAACAGTTCGCGCAGCTGGCGCCGGCCCCGGTGCAGCCGGCTCATCACCGTGCCGATCGGGGTCTCCATGATCTCGGCGATCTCCTTGTAGGAGTAGCCCTCGACATCGGCGAAGTAGACCGCGAGCCGGAACTCCTCGGGGATCGCCAGCAGCGCCCGCTTGACATCGCTGTCCGGCAGGTGGTCCAGGGCCACGTCCTCGGCCGAGCGCCCCCCGGCCGAACTGTGCGAGTCGGCGCGGTGCAGCTGGTAGTCCTCGATCTCGGCGGAGTCCGACTGCTGCGGCTCGCGCTGCCGTTTGCGATAGCTGTTGATGTAGGTGTTGGTGAGGATGCGGTACATCCACGCCTTGAGGTTGGTGCCCGGCCGGTACTGGTGGAAGGCGGCCCAGGCCTTGGCGTAGGTCTCCTGGACCAGGTCCTCGGCGTCGGCCGGGTTGCGGGCCGTGCGCAGCGCCGCCGAGTAGAGCTGGTCCAGCAACGGCAGCGCCTCCCGCTCGAAACGCTCACGGCGCTGCTCGCCGGTCTCCGTCGCGAGGTCCACAGCCTGCTCCGGCGCGCCCGGGTCGGGACCGTCGTTGTCGACGGTGGGTGGGGTCTGGCTGCTCATCGCGTCCCACCCTAACCGGTGGCCGACCGCCGAGCCGGTGGCGCTGACCGACAGGACGAACATCGGTGCTCCTCGGGCGGGCTGGGCGACGTGACGGCTGATGCAACGCGCCCGGCCGCGGGGTTCATTCCCGCCGGCCGGGGCGAGTGAGTCTGCCGCGCAGCGCCGCGGCGAGCGTGCTCACCCCACCGCGCGGCGCCGGTCACCCGGCGAGGATGCCGCGCAGCGCCGCGGCGACCGAGGCCGCCACCGCCGGGGCCGAGGACCTCGGGATCGAGTGGGTGCCCGGCACCGGGTGCAGTCCCGCCAGGCCCGGCGGGTGGCCGGCGACCGCGGCGGGCCTCGACGGGGTG
>CAZYHR010000030.1:0-16384 GCA_964647395.1 uncultured Intrasporangiaceae bacterium
GGCCGGGGCACCGGCCCCGGCAGCCGCCACGGCGCCGGTCCCGCCCGCGCCGGCCCCGGCCCCGGCAGCCGCCGCGGCACCGCGGGCCCTGGCCAAGCCCCCGGTCCGCAAGCTGGCCAAGGACCTCGGGCTCGACCTCGACGCGGTCGTCGGCACCGGCCCGGCCGGGCGGGTGCTGCGCCAGGACGTGGAGGCCGCAGCCGGCTCGGCCGCTGACGCCGAGTCCGGTGCTCCGACAGGCGCCGCCGACCGCGAAGGTGCGGGCGCGGCCTACCGGCCGGGGTGGGCGGGCCAGGATCGCGGCGAGACCCGGGTGCCGATCAAGGGCGTGCGTAAGGTGACCGCAGCCGCCATGGTGCAGTCGGCCTTCACCGCCCCCCACGTCACCGAGTGGGTCACCGTCGATGTCACCGCCACGACCGAGTTGGTCGAGCGGCTGCGGGCCGACCGGGAGTTCCGCGAGGTCAAGGTGACCCCGCTGCTCGTGCTGGCCAAGGCGATGTGCTTGGCGATCCGCCGGCATCCCGAGATCAACGCGACGTGGGACGAGGCCGCCCAGCAGATCGTCGTCAAGGGCTACGTCAACCTCGGCATCGCGGCGGCCACCCCGCGTGGGCTCATCGTGCCGAACATCAAGGACGCCGACCTCATGACGATGCGTGAGCTCGCCGCAGCGATCGGCGCGCTGACCGAGACCGCTCGAGCCGGCCGCACGCAGCCCGCCGACCAGACCGGCGGCACGATCACCATCACCAACGTCGGCGTCTTCGGGGTGGACACCGGCACCCCGATCCTCAACCCCGGGGAGGCAGCGATCATGGCCTTCGGAGCGATCCGCAAACAGCCCTGGGTGGTCACCGCGCCGGACGGCTCGGACCAGATCGCCGTGCGGCAGGTGACGACCCTCGGGCTGTCCTTCGACCACCGCCTGGTCGACGGCGAGCTGGGGTCGCGCTATCTCGCCGACGTCGCGGCGATCCTGCACGACCCGGCGCGTGGGCTGGTGTGGGGATGACCGACCGGGCCGCCGGACCGGTCGCGCC
This sequence comes from uncultured Intrasporangiaceae bacterium, assembly GCA_964647395.1. Taxonomy (GTDB): domain Bacteria; phylum Actinomycetota; class Actinomycetes; order Actinomycetales; family Dermatophilaceae; genus Phosphoribacter. Next base: position 1,044 of record CAZYHR010000030.1, read on the forward strand.
GCGCCGGGTCGCCGGGGGCCGGGCCTCCGGCGCGGTCTACGCCCACGGCGCGACGGTGACGTCCTGGCAGCCGGCCGGGCACGGCGAGACCCTCTTCGTCAGCAACCGGTCCCACTTCGAGCCGGGGGTGCCGATCCGGGGCGGGATCCCGGTGTGCTTCCCGTGGTTCGGGACCGGGCCCGCGGGGGACCGGCAACCCATGCACGGCCCCGTGCGGCTGGTCGAGTGGGCTGTCGCCGACGACCCCCCCGGGGCGGCTGGAGGGACCGTGCGACTGCGCCTGGACCGGGCGGCCGACCCGAGCGTGGCCGACGCGGTTCCGTCGGGGGTCACGGTGCAGCTCGTCGTGGACTTCGGCAGTCAGCTCGCGGTGGATCTGGTCGTCGCCAACGACGGCTCCGCGTCGTTCGACTTCGAGGCGGCGCTGCACACCTATCTGCGGGTCGGTGACGTGCGGCAGGTGCGGGTCGACGGCCTGGACGGGGCCGGCTATGTGGACCGGGTCGCGGGCGGCGCCGAGCCGACCCAGCGCGGCCCGGTCACCTTCGCCGGCGAGACCGACCGCGTCTATCGCTACCCCGGCCCGGTGACGGTCGTCGACCCGGTGCTGGACCGGCGCCTGCACGTGACGACCTCGGGGGCCGCCTGCACCGTCGTGTGGAACCCGGGGGCCGCCAAGGCCGCCGGCATGGCGGACCTCGGCGACGACGAGTGGCCCGAATTCGTCTGCATCGAGGCGGCCGCGGTCCGGGAGGCGGCCGTGCGGCTCGAGCCGGGCCAGCGGCATACCGTCGGCTATCGGCTCGCCGTCGACACCGCAGACCCCGCCGGACCCTGACGGGCGGCGACCCGCCACGTCCGGGCGTGGCCGGTCAGCCCCGGCCGCGCCGGCGGCCGGGGATCGGGATCGGGGTCGTTGACCCACGTCAGCGCGTGGGTGATCGCCCCCGATCCTGGTGCCGAGCGCCCTCAGGGTGTCGCGGGGCGGGCCTCGGCGGCATCGGGGAGTTCGTCGAGCGAGTGGCCGCCGGCCTCGGTGGTCACCGCGTCGAGCAGGTCCTCGACCGGGGAGTGCGCCCGGAGCCGGGCCACGGCCGGCGCGGGCACCTCGGCCGCATGGCCGGCCTGGCCCTCGGCGGCCTGGCCCTCGGCGGCCTGGCCCTCGGCGGCCTGGCCCTCGGCGGTCTGGCCCTTGGCGGACTGGGCGGCGGCGGCCCGCTCCTGGGCCGACCGGGAACTCAGGTGCACCTCGGGCAGGAACAGCAGCACGATGAGCCCGAGCGCGCACACCACCGCGCCGATGAGGAAGACCAGGTCCATCGACGTCGCGAAGCCGACCTTGAACGGGTGCCCGAGCACCGGGTCCAGCCGGCCGATGAGCGAGGAGTCGGCGAGCACGCCGCTCAGGGCGGTGGCGTCCTGGTGGGCCAGGGCCTGGACGAACTGGGCGTTGGTCGGGTCGGCGAGCACCGCCGGGTCGCGCACCGCCGCCTGGAAGGCCGGGTCCCGCACGGCGCTGGTGAAGGCCGACCGGATGTTGTCGCCGGCCGTGTTGAACAGCACGGAGAGGAACACCGCGACCCCGAGGGTGCCGCCCATCTGCCGGAAGAACGTCGCCGCGCTGGTCGCCATGCCCATGTCGCGCGGGTCGACGACCGCCTGGACGGCCAGGGTCAACGGCTGCATCGTGTTGCCCAGCCCGAAGCCGAAGACGAACATCAGCGCCATGACGACCGGCAGGTCGGTGTCCGCGCCGATCCGGGACAGGGCGAGCAGGCCGACGACCATGAGGGCGACGCCGACCATGGGGAAGATCCGCACCCGGCCCGTGCGGGTCATCAGCTGACCCGAGGCGACCGACGCGATCATCATGCCCAGCACCATCGGCAGCATCATGAAACCCGAACCGGTCGGGGTCGCGCCGTGCACGATCTGCAGGTAGAGCGGGATGACGAGCATGCCGCCGAACATGCCGGTGCCCACGACCAGGCCGCCGCCCAGGGAGATCGCGATGGTCCGGTCCCGGAAGATCCGCAACGGGATGAGCGCCGAATCACCCATGCGGGCCTCGACGGCGACGAAGCCGGCCAGCCCGATCACCCCGATGCCGTAGCAGGCGATCGAGGTCGCCGACAGCCAGCCCCACTCGCGGCCCTGCTCGGCGACGAGCAGCAGCGGCACCACGCCGACCACCAGGGCAGCGGCGCCCCACCAGTCGATGTCGGCCTGGCGCGGGTAGTGGGCCACGTGCAGCGTGCGCGACACGATGGCCAGGGCCAGCAGGCCGACCGGGACGTTGACGAGGAACACCCACCGCCAGCCGGTGATGCCGAGGATCTGGTCGGCCCCGGCGAAGAAGCCGCCGATGATCGGCCCGAGCACCGACGAGGTGCCGAACACGGCGAGGAAGTAGCCCTGATACTTGGCCCGCTCGCGCGGCGGCACGATGTCACCGATGATCGCCAGCGCCAGCGAGAACAGCCCGCCGGCACCGATGCCCTGCACGGCGCGGAAGGCCGCGAGCTCATACATCGACCCGGCGAAGGAGCACAGCGCCGAGCCGATGAGGAAGATCGTGATGGCCGCGACGAAGAACCGCTTGCGGCCGTAGATGTCGGACAGCTTGCCGTAGATCGGCGTGGCGATCGTCGAGGTGATCAGATAGGCGGTGGTCACCCAGGCCTGCGCCGACAGGCCGTGCAGTTCGTCGGCGATGGTCTTGATGGCGGTGCCGACGATGTTCTGGTCCAGCGCGGCCAGGAACATGCCCATCATCAGCCCGGTGAGGATGGTGAGGATCTGCCGGTGGGTCAGGGCCTGCCCGGGGGTGGCGGCAGGGATCGGGGTGGTCATGCGGTCGCTCCTGGTCGGGGCTGGCCGTCGAGCTGGGCCTTGGCCCGCTCGATCGACGTGGCGAATCGGGTGAGGTGCTGCAGGAAGTCGTGGGCCTGCTCGGTGTCCCAGTCGGCCAGCAACTGGGCCATCCACGCCCCGCGGGCCGCGGTGATCCGTCGGATCGCCGCCCGTCCCTCGTCGGTGAGGGTGACGACCTGGGCGCGACCGTCCGTGGGGTCGGCGACCTTGACGACCATGCCGTGCCGCTCCAGGTGGCTCACCTGCCGGCTCACCGTCGAGACGTCCGACATGATCATCGTCGCCAGGTCGGAGACCCGCTGGGGCGAGCGGGCCACGACGAACAGCACCGGGTAGTGGGTGTGATCGACCTGCGGGTGGGGCGCCGGGGCGTACTGGCGCATCCCGGTGACCAACTTGACCAGGCGGATCAACGCTGAGCCGAGTTCCTCGGCGGTGTGGTCGGCGACCGGCATACGACTCCTTTGCTTGCAGCAAGCAACTATGACACGAGATGGTTGCGTCACGCAACCAATTGGTCGCCGCGGCGTCCGCCCGCACCCTGGGGTGTCGGCCGGCCCGCCTAAGGTGGAGGTATGCCGCGTCCCGCCACCGGCGTGCGCCCCGCACCTGCCGTTCTGCTCGCCGTGGGCGTCGCGCTGCTCGCCTGCGTCGCGGCGGTCGTCGTCGGCGGGGCGGCGGCGGCGGCCCCGGCCGGTCTGCAGGACCCCGGACCGCTGGTGCGCTGGGGGCTGCCGCTGGTCCGGGTGGTCCACGACTTCGCTGCGGCCCTGACCATCGGGCTGTTGCTGCTCGCGGTCGTCGCGGTGCCCGACCGGGCCCGGCAGGCGCTGCGGGACGCGTCCCGCTGGGCGGTCCGGACCGGCGCGGTCTGGGTGGTCTGCGGGGTGCTCGGCGCGGTGCTCGGCTTCAGCGACGTGTCCGGGACCCCGCCGACCGACCCGAGCTTCCTGCGCCAGCTCACCAGCTTCCTGTGGTCGGTCGAGCCGCTGCGCGACGGGGTCATCAGCGCGCTGGTCGCCGGGCTGGCGGTCACCGTCGCCGCCGCGACCAGCAGCCGCGCCGGCGCCTGCTGGGCCGGGGCCATCGGCCTGGTCTCGCTGTTCCCGCTCTCCCTGGCCGGCCACGCGAGCGCTGCCGCCGACCACGAGACGGCCGTCAACGCCCTGCTCTTCCACCTGGTCGGCACCGTCGCCTGGGTCGGGGGGCTCGGCGCGCTCGTGCTGCTGCGCCGGCCGCTCGGGCAGTGGCTGCCCACCGTGGTCGAGCGGTATTCGACGATCGCCGGGTGGGCGCTGCTCACCGTCGGGCTGTCCGGTGTCGTGTCCGCGGCGGTGCGGATGTCCGGGCCGGGTGACCTGCGCACCGCCTACGGGTCGTTGATCCTGGCCAAGGCGCTGGCCCTGACGGTGCTCGGCCTGCTGGGGCTGGCGCAACGCCGCCGGGTCATCGCCCAGCTGCGGGCCGACCCGTCGGCGCGCGGGCCGTTCGCCCGGCTGGTCGCCGTCGAACTGGCGGTCATGGGGGCGGCGATCGGGGTGGCGACCGCGTTGGCCCGCTCGGACAACCCCGCCTACGACCGCCCGCCGGACGCCAACCTGGTCGAGTCGCTGACCAACTATCCGATCCCGCCCGCCCCCGACGGCGCAGCCTGGCTGACGACCTGGCGCTGGGACTGGCTGTGGGGCACGGTCGGAGTCGTCGCCATCGCCCTGTACATCGGGGCCGTCGTCCGGCTGCACCGGCGCGGCGACCGGTGGTCGGGGTGGCGCACGGCGTGGTGGGTGCTGGGCTGGCTCAGTCTCATCTGGGCCACCTGCGGCGCGCCGGGCGTCTACGGCCGGGTGTCGTTCTACTGGCACATGACCGGGCACATGACGATCGCCATGCTGGCGCCGGTGCTGCTCGTGCTCGCCGCGCCGCTCACCCTCGTGCTCCGGGTCGAGCACCCGCGCAAGGACGGCACCCTCGGTCCGCGCGAGATCCTGCTGGCGATCGTGCACTCCCGCTATGTCGCGTTCTGGGCCAACCCGGTGGTCGCCGGCCTCAACTTCGGCTTCAGCCTGATCTTCTTCTACTTCTCCGGGCTGTTCGAGTTGGCGCTGACCACGCACACCGGCCACGTCCTGATGATCGTGCACTTCCTGCTGGCCGGCTACCTGTTCGCCATGGTGCTCATCGGCGTCGATCCCGGGCCGCGCAAGTGGTCGCCGCTGTTGCGGCTGGTCGTGCTGTTCGCGACGATCTCGTTCCACGCCTTCTTCGGTGTCGCGATCCAGTCCAGCACCAGCCTGCTGGCCCCGGGCTTCTTCTCGGTCATCGACATCCCGTGGATCCCCGACCCGTTGATCGACCAGCGCGACGGCGGGGCGATCGCCTGGGCCGTGGGAGACGTGCCGGCCCTGGCCCTGGCCATGCTCGTCGTGCTCGCCTGGGTGCGCAGCGACGAGGCCGAGGCGCGCCGGCTGGACCGGCAGGCCGACCGCGACGGAGGTGCCGCGCTGGCGGCCTACAACGCCCGGCTGGCCGAACTGGCGCGCCAGGACGAGGAGCGGATGCCGCGTCGCTGACCGGCCGGTGGGCACCGCGTCGGCGCCCGGCCGGCGCCCGGATCGCACGGTTCCAGCCGCCGCCGGCCGGGGTATGGGGCCTGTCGAGGCGCGCGAGGGGCGCGCCCCTGACCGAAGGAGACTCCCTTGGGTGCGGGCCTGGGCATCCTGCTGCTCGTCATCGGCGCGATTCTGTCGTTCACGACCATCGACAACCAGTTGGTCAACACCAACCTCGACGTCGTCGGCTACATCCTCATGGCCGGCGGCGCGCTCGCCCTCATCGTGGCCCTGGTCATGAACCGGCAGCGGGCCAACACGTCGCACACCGCGGTTGTCGAGCGCCGCAACCTCGAGCAGGGCCACATCGAACACGTCGAGCGACACGAGGACCCTCGGGTCTGACGGTCGAGGGGGCTGCGCGCCTGACGGGGGGAAGTCGGCGCGGCAGGGCGGGCCGGATCGCAGATCCGGCCCGTTCCCTGGTGTGGGACAGTGGCGGACGTGTCCCCGAGTGCCGCCGAGATCTCTGCCGCGACGCCCGCTGACCGGGATCGCTGGGCCGACGCGCTGCGCGTCGGCTCGCTGCTGGTCGTGGTGCTCGGGCACTGGCTGATGGTCGTGGTGACCCCGGCCGGTGAGATCACCAACGCCCTGGTGCTCGTGCCGTGGCTGCAGCCGGTGACCTGGGTGCTGCAGGTCATGCCGCTGTTCTTCCTGGTCGGCGGGGTGGCCCACGCCCATTCGCTGGAGTCGTTGACCCGGCGGGCCGGCACCGGCGTCGGACGGTATGCCACGTTCGTCCACGCGCGCGCGGTGCGGCTGATGCGCCCCACCCTGGCCTTCCTGCTGGTCTGGCTGGCCCTCGGGGCGGTGGCGCATCTGGCCGGGTGGACGGCGGGTAGCCAGAGCCGGCTGATCGTCGCGGCGCTGGTCATGGTGCCGCAGTTGCTGTGGTTCGTGGGGATCTATCTCGGGGTGGCCGCCTTCGCGCCGGCCCTGTGGCGACTGCACCAGCGGTGGGGGATCCGGGTGGTCGCCGGGCTGTGCCTGGCCGCCCTGGCCGTCGATCTGGCGCGGTTCGCCGGCGGCGTGGGGCTGGTGGGCAACCTCAACTTCGCGCTGGTGTGGCTGGCCGTGCACCAACTCGGCTTCCTCTGGCGGGACGGGTCGCTGCGGCCGGGCTTCGCCAGGACGCTGTTGCTTTCCGGCGGCGCCGGACTGCTCCTGGCCGTGACTGTCGGGCCCTATCCGGTCTCGATGGTGGGGCTGCCCGGCGACGAGGTCTCCAACATGGCGCCCCCCACGGTCGCCCTGCTGTGCCAGGGCCTGGCCCTGGTCGGCGCGGCGGCGCTGGCCCGGCCCGTCATGGCCCGGGTGCTGGCCCGGCCCGAGGTGTGGCGCGGGGTGGTGCTGGCCGGCTCCTTCGCGATGACGGCCTTCCTCTGGCACCTCACCGCGCTGCTGCTCACCCTGCTCGCGGTGCGCGCGCTCGGGGTGGTCCTGCCGACGCCGGGCACCGCCGAGTGGTGGTGGACCCGGCCGGTGTGGTTCGTCGTGCTGGCGGTGCCGACCGCCCTGCTGGTCGCGGCCTTCCTGCGCTTCGACCGGGGGCCCCGATCGGCTCAGGGGCTCGCGCCGGGCGCGCCGCGGTGGGTCGACCCGCTGGCCGTCGTCGGTGCGGTGCTCACCGTCTTCGGCGTGCTCATGGTCTCCATCGTCGGGGTCGACGTGCTGGGCAACCGGCCGGTCTTCTTCCTCATCGGCGACGTCACGCCGGGTGTGTCGGCGCTGGTCCTGCTCGCCGGGCTCGTCGTGCTGTGGGGCTGCGGCCGGGTCGTCAGCCGGCGCAGCGGGCCGGTGCAGGTCAACTGACCCAACCGCGGCGCACGGCCTCGACGCCGGCCTGGAAGCGACTCTCGGCCTGCAGTTCGTCGATCGCCGCCGCGACCAACCGGCGCACGGTGCGCACCGAGGTCGACAGCTTGCGGGCGATCGTCTCGTCCTTGTGCCCCTGGGCCAGCATGGCCACCACCTGCCGCAGCCGCGCCTCGGAGAACTGCGCCTCGGCCTCGGTGTCGGCCGGCAGCGGCTCGGCGTGCTGCCAGACCTCGTCGAACAGCGCGATGACCGGCGAGACGATGTCCGGCCCGTGCAGCACGAAGGCGCCCGCGGAGCCGGACCGGGGCAGCAGGGCGGTGCCCTCGTCGACGATGACCGACTGCAGCGGCGGTGAGGGGTGCAGTCGGATCGCTGCGCCCTTGCCAGCCTGCTCGCGCAGGTGCGCCAACCAGTGCGCCGCCCGGATCGAGGACTCGCTGACCAGGAAGCGGACGGTCAGCCCGCGGCCCAGCACCTCGTCGTCCAGGCGGGCCGAGGACGGGATCGCCTCGGCCGGCAGCGCGTCGCCGGGCATCTGCACCCGCACCGACGAGCGGGCGTCGCGGACCAGCTGGAACAGCCGGCTGCGCACCACCATGCCGTCGTCGATCTGCTCGACCAGCCCCATCGCGTCGCGGGTGACCCGGCTCTCGACGAACGTCTCGACGTAGTCCTTGAGCCCCTCGCGGCTGCGCTGCATCATCAGCTGCATCTCGCGCAGGCGCTCCTCCTCGCGGCTGATGAGGACCTCGAGGGCCTGGTCGGGCGGCACCGCGTGATAGCGCGAGGGACCGTTGGGGGCGGGCTCGACGAGCAGCAACTGGGCGAGCCGGTCGAGCTCGGCGGTGACCTCGTCGAGGGGCAGGCCGAGCAACTGCGCCAGCTCGCTGGGGTCGGCACGCGGATGGCCCAGCATGGTGCGATAGACCTGCTCGGTGGCTCCGGCAACGCCGAACAGCTGCAGCATCCGCGCGGCTCCTTTAGGTCATTCCCTGCGGCGGAGTCTAGGCGAGGGCGCACGAGGCGGCCACCCGAGCGACAGCCTGCCCGATCCGCGGGGCGGCGGGTCGACGCGTTGTCGTCCGGCCGGCGACCCGCAGGCGACCACGCGGCATACCAGCCGGTGGGGCGGGTTGGCCGGATCGTGCCACGGCCCCTCCGTGCCGCGCCGATCCATAGACGCGGCTGTGTGGCGAACGCCACAGTGGAGAGGTCCCGCTCGCCTCTCTCCCCTGGAGCACCTCATGATCCGTCGCATCATCGCCGCCCTCGCCCTCGCCTCGGCCATGCTGGGCGCCGGTGCCGCCGCCGGCGCCGCCAACGCCGCCGCCGAGCCTCCGTCGTCCGCCGGCGGTGCCCGCCCCAACGTCATCTGGTGGCCGCCGTCCCACCACCACTGACCGGTGCGCTCCCAACGCTGATGTTTCCCGTCGAGCTCGCCGTCATCCCGGGCGGCACCCGGTCCGAGGACCGGGTGCTGCTCGTGGCGGCCCTGCGCGCCCTCGCCCCGGGGCACCCTCAGGTGGGGCACGTCTACGTCGACGACGAGGGCGGGCTGATCCGCGCCGTCGTGTTCGTCCGAGCCGACGACGCAGACGCTGCCCTGGCGGGACTCGACTCGGTCCTGGAGCACCTGCGCGCCAGTTGCCCGATCCCCTTCCGGGTGGACGGCTTCCGGCTCAACAGCGTGTAACGGCGCCCAGCCGGACGCCCCGAGCCCACCGGGCTCGGGGCGTCCGTGTGTGTCGCGGTCCGGGTCGCGCGAGCCGTGGGTGTCGCGCGCAGGACGACTAGAAGGCGGCCTCCGGCAGTTCCATGAGCTCGGTGTCGATGCGCTCGGCGATGGCCCGCTCGGCGGCCAGCCGGGGCAGCACCTGACGGGCGTAGAACTGCGCCGCCGCGACCTTGCCCTGATAGAACGCCTCGTCCCGGCCCGCGCCGGCGTCGAGCGCAGCGAGGGCGACCTCGGCCTGGCGCAGCAGCAGCCAACCGACGATGAGGTCGCCGGCGGCCAGCAGCAGCCGGGTCGTGTTGAGCCCGACCCGGTAGATGTTCTTGACCTCCCCGCCGGTGCGCGGGTCGGCCGCGAACGCGGCGCTGGCCATCGCGCCGACGATGCCCTGGACGTCCTCGAGCGCGCTGCCGAGCAGCTCGCGCTCCCGGTCCAGGCGCCCCGCGCCGGCGCCGAGATCCTTGGCGAACTCGGCGATCTGCATGGACAACCGGGTCATCGACTGACCCTGGTCCTTGACGATCTTGCGGAAGAAGAAGTCCATGCCCTGGATCGCCGTGGTGCCCTCGTAGAGGGTGTCGATCTTGGCGTCCCGGACGTATTGCTCGATCGGGTACTCCTGCAGGAAGCCCGAGCCGCCCAGGGTCTGCAGCGACTCGGTGCCCAGCAGCACCCAGGCCCGCTCCGAGCCCAGCCCCTTGACGATCGGCAGCAGCAGGTCGCTCATCCGCGCCGCGACGTCTGCGGTGCTGCCCGGCTCGGGGTGCATCGACGGGTCACCGAGGCTGTGGGCGTCGAAGTCGTCGAGGAAGGTCGCGGTGTAGATGACGAGCGCGCGCAGCCCCTCGGCATACGCCTTCTGCAGCATGAGCGAGCGGCGCACGTCGGGGTGGTGGGTGATCGTCACCCGGGGGGCGGCCTTGTCGGCGGCCTGGGTCAGGTCGGGGCCCTGGACTCGCTGCTTGGCGTAGTCGAGGGCGTTGAGGTAGCCCGCGGACAGCGTCGCGATGGCCTTGGTGCCGACGAACATCCGGGCGCCCTCGATGACGTGGAACATCTGGGCGATGCCGTCGTGGACGTCGCCGAGCAGGGTGCCCACCGCGGGGTGCCGCTCGCCGAAGGTCACCTCGCAGGTCGTCGAGACCTTGAGGCCCATCTTGTGCTCGACGTTGGTGACGTAGACGCCGTTGCGCTCGCCGAGTTCGCCGGTCTCGAGGTCGACGTGGAACTTGGGCACGACGAACAGCGACAGCCCCTTGGTGCCGGGGGCGGCGCCCTCCGGACGGGCCAGCACGAGGTGCACGACGTTGTCGACGAGGTCGGACTCGGCCGAGGTGATGAAGCGCTTGACCCCGCTGATGTGCCAGGTGCCGTCGGGCTGCTGGACCGCCTTGGTGCGGCCGGCGCCGACGTCGGAGCCCGCGTCCGGCTCGGTGAGCACCATGGTCACGTGCCAGGCGCCGTCGATGGTGTGCTTGGCGAGCTTCTTCTGGTCCGCGGTGCCGAGGAAGTAGAGCAGCTTGGCGAAGCTGAAGGTCGCGGCATACATGTGGATGGCCGGGTTGGCGCCGCAGACCATCTCGGCGACGGCCCAGCGCAGCGACGGCGGCACCGGCAGCCCGCCGAGGTCGTCGGGGATGTCCATCCGCCACCACTGCGAGTCCAGGAAGGCCCGGTAGGACCGCTTGAAGGACTCGGGGATCGTCACCGAGCAGGTCGCCGGGTCGTAGACGGGCGGGTTGCGGTCGGAGTCGACCAGGCTCTCGGCGAGTTCCTGCTCGGCCAGCCGCCCGACCTCCTTGAGGATGTCCTTGGCGGCCTCGACGTCCAGGTCGGCGAACCGCCCCCGGCCCAGCAGTTCCTGGCGTCCGAAGACCTCGAAGAGGTTGAACTCCAGGTCTCGGACGTTGGCCTTGTAGTGCCCCATGACGTCGTCCTTGCGGTCAGGAGGGTGCGTGTCACCCTCCGTGGTGAGCGGATGCTTACCAGTTTCCTACTGACGAGTAACAAACGCAAGGGGGTGGGCGGCACCGGTCGCCTCCCAGCCCCGGTGAAAACGGTTGCCTGGAACGTTCGCCGGAACCCCCGCCCCGGTGAAAACGGTTGCCTGGAACGTTCGCCGGAACCCGTATGCCGCGCGGCCGGGCCAGACTGGCGCGCATGGCTGAGCATCGGCACGACTACGACGTCACGGTGACCTGGGCCGGCGACCGGGGCACGGGGACCAGCAGCTACACGGCCTACGGTCGGGAGCATGAGGTGAGTGCGGCCGGCCCGCCGCCGATCCCCGGGTCGTCGGACCAGGCCTTCCGCGGCGACCCGGCCCGCTGGAATCCCGAGCAGCTGCTCGTCGCGGCGCTGGCCCAGTGTCATCTGCTGTGGTACCTGCACCTGGCCGCGCAGGCGGGGGTGGTCGTCACCGCATACACCGACCGGGCGCACGGGGTCATGGTCACCGAGGCCTCCGGCGCCGGCCAGTTCGAGCGGGTGGTGCTGCGGCCCCGCGTGACGATCAGCGCCGGCAGCGACCCCGAGGCGGCTCGCGCGGCGCACGCCAGGGTGCCGGACTACTGCTTCATCGCGCGGTCGGTGAGCTTCCCGGTCGAGCACCAGCCGGAGATCGTCGTCGATGGCGCGCGCGGCGGCTGACCGGCCCAGCCGCACCGACGGCTACTGGACGGCGAATCCCCCGGCCGCCGGCAGCACGTAATAGGCCCCGGTGTGGGCGGCGGTGTAGCGGGTCAGGTCGTCGCGTGGCTCGCCGTGCTGACCGGCCATCCGCTGCAGCATCGTGTGCAGGGTCTGCTGGCTGGCCGCCAGGCCGATGAACAGCGTGCCGGGGTCGGACACCCCGCCGATCGGGATGTTCTTGCGCAGGATCTTGCCGACCGCGTCCTGATCGGTGCGCGCGTTGTGTGCCGCCGCAGGTTTGGGGGCGAGTTCGACGTTGTCGCTCTTGGTGCGCCCGATCGCCCGCTCCTGCACCGCGACTCCGGCGGCGGTCCAGGCGGCCAGGTCGTGTCGCCACTCCTGCAGCAGCAGGATCGACGACCCGGCACCGGGGTGCGCGGCGACCAGGCAGACCTGGGCGGCCTCGACGAGCGTCGGGTTCTCGGTACCGTCGACGAAGCCGGTCAGGTCGACGTGGCCGTGGTAGTTCCAGCCCTTGTTCTCGTGGGCGAGCGTGGCGCTGCCGGCGAGTTGGTCGACCACCCGGCGGCCCTCGTCGAAGACCGCGTCCTGCCGGCCGCCCCCGATCCAGATGACCAGATCGTGCTGGGTCGCCGGCATCGTGAACCCGTCGTCACCGACGACCGGAGCCTCGAAGTCGTGTATGCCGTCCGGGCAGGCGTCCGGGCGCACCGCGCGCCACAGGCTCGGGCGGACGCCGACGACGACGTTGCAGCCCTGGCCGGTGGTGACGCCCCCGACCAGGACCTCGACGGTGCGCAGCAGCTGACCGGGCTGCCCCCGCGGATCGACCAGATCGAACTCGAGGAAGGTCTGGATCGGCGTCCCCAGAGCGAACACCCCGGGCTGCGGAAGGACGAAGTCGGCCATGCGTGGCATTGTCGTGGTGGCACCCATGGTCGTGCTAGCACCGATCGTCGTGGTGGCACCGATCGTCGTGGTGGCACCGATCGTCGTGGCGGTTCAGCCCTTGACGCACAGCAGGGTGGTCAGCCGGGTGACCACCTCGACGAGGTCGGACTGGGCGGCGATGACCGAGTCGAGGTCCTTGTAGGCGCCGGGGATCTCGTCGATCACCCCGGCGTCCTTGCGGCATTCGACCCCGGCGGTCTGGGCGACGAGGTCGGCCTCGGTGAACCGGCGCTTGGCGGCGTTGCGGCTCATCGTCCGGCCGGCGCCGTGCGACGCCGAGCAGTAGGACGCCTCGTTGCCCAGGCCCCGCACGACGAACGACCCGGTGCCCATCGACCCGGGGATCAGCCCGAGGTCACCGGAGCCGGCCCGGATCGCGCCCTTGCGGGTGACCAGCACGTCGACGCCGCCGTAGCTCTCCTCGGCGACGTAGTTGTGGTGGCACTGCACGGTCTGGCCCCAGGCGACCTCGCGGCCGCGAGCCGCCAGGTGCTCGTCGATCACCCGCTGGACCAGGGCCATCATCGTCGCGCGGTTGCGCAGCGCGTAGTCCTGCGCCCAGTAGAGGTCGTGCCGATACGCCGCCATCTGCGCGGTGCCGGCCAGGAACACCGCGAGGTCGGGGTCGGGCAGGTCGGCGTTGTGCGGCAACTCGCGCGCCCGCGACATGTGCGCCTGCGCGATGAGGTTGCCGATGCCGCGCGACCCCGAGTGCAGCATGACCCAGATGACCCCGTCGTCGTCGGCGCACACCTCGATGAAGTGGTTGCCGCCGCCGAGCGTGCCGATCTGCTGGTGGGCTCGCCTGGCCTGGTCCTGCACCGCCGGGTCGAGCTCGTCGAACCGGTCCCAGAACCGGCCCCACTCGTCGGCCCGGCCGACGTCGAGCCGAGTCGGGTCGACCGGCTGCTGGTGCACGGCGAAGCCGACCGGCACGGCCGCCTCGATCTGCAACCGCAGCGAGTGCAGGTCGTCGGGCAGGTCCTCGAGGCGCAGGTCGGTCTGCACCGCGGCCATGCCGCAGCCGATGTCGACCCCGACCGCGGCCGGCGCGACGGCCTGGCGCATGGCGATGACCGACCCGACCGTCGCCCCCTTGCCGAGATGGACGTCGGGCATGACCCGGACCCCCTCGACCCACGGCAGCGACGCGATGTTGCGCAGCTGCTGCAGGGCCGCCGGCTCGATGTCGTGCTCGTGCGCCCACATCCGCACCTCGGCGCGGGTGCCGGGCAGGGTCGTCGGGAAGATGCTCATGATCGGCGAGCCTAGGCCCGGACGCCCCTGTCGCGCAGACCTTTTCCCGGTAGGCCGCGGGGCCGCACCCGAGGCTGGGCCAGTAGCGTGGTCGGGGCGGGCCTGCACGACCCGAGGTGGGCTCCCGGAGAGGTGGGCGACATGCGCGCGGTGAGCTACGCGGCATACGGGCAGGAGCCGGTGGTCGGGGAGTTGCCGGAGCCGACCTGCTCCGACGGGGGCGTGCTGGTCCGGGTGGCCGCCACCGGGGTCTGCCGCTCGGACTGGCACGCCTGGCAGGGGCACGACCCGGTGCCGTTGCCCATGGTGCCGGGGCACGAGTTCGCCGGGGTGGTCGCGCAGGTCGGGCTCGGGGTGCGCCGCTGGCGCGAGGGCGACCGGGTGACCGTCCCCTTCGCGTGTGGGTGCGGGGACTGCCCGGTATGCCGCGCCGGCGACACCCACGTGTGTCCGCGGCAGACCCAGCCCGGCTTCACCGGCTGGGGTTCCTTTGCCGAGGTCGTCGCGGTGCACTGCGCCGACACCAACCTGGTCGCCGTGCCCGACGGTGTGGACCTGGTCTCGGCAGCCTCGCTCGGCTGCCGCTTCGCCACGGCCTATCGAGCGGTGGTGTCCGTGGGGCGGGTGGCCGCGGGGCAGTGGCTGGTCGTGCACGGCTGCGGCGGAGTGGGCCTGTCGGCCGTGCAGATCGGCGTCGCGCTGGGGGCCCGGGTCATTGCGGTCGATGTCGCCGAACCGGCGCGGGCCGCGGCGCTCGAGTTCGGCGCGGAGCAGGCGCTGCGACCGGTGGACGAACTGGCCGAGGTCATCGTCGCCTGCACCGACGGGGGCGCCCAGGTCAGCGTGGACGCCTTCGGCTCGGCCGAGGTGCTGGCCGCCTCGGTGCGGTCGCTGCGGCCGCGGGGGCGACACGTGCAGGTCGGCCTGCTGCTCGGTGCCGAGGCGATGGCCGCGGTGCCGATGGCCCGGCTGGTGGCCGCCGAGCTCGAGGTGCTCGGGGCCCACGGGATGCCGGCGCGCGACTATCCGGACCTGCTCGCCCTCGTCGCGGCCGGCCGGCTCGACCCGAGCCGCTTGGTCAGCCGGGTCGTCGGGCTCGACGACGCGCCCGCCGCGCTGATGGCCATGTCGGGCCCCGCCGCCGGGGCCGGCATGTCGGTCGTGCGCCTCCCCGCAGTGGCGTCCTCCGCCCGGTGAAAACGGTTGCCTGGAACGTTTCCCGGAGGATCCCCGGGGAGGGCCCGGGCAGGGTCTGCCAGTGAAAACGGTTGCCTGGAACGTTTCCCGGAGGATCCCGGGGAGGGTCTGCCGGTGAAAACGGTTGCCTGGAACGTTTCCCGGAGGGTCCCCGGGAGGGGCCGCCGGTGAAAACGGTTGCCTGGAACGTTTGCCGGAGGATCCCGGGGAGGGTCTGCCGGTGAAAACGGTTGCCTGGAACGTTTCCC
>CAZYHR010000030.1:16484-30291 GCA_964647395.1 uncultured Intrasporangiaceae bacterium
GGGACGCGGGTCAGCGAGCGGGGAACAACGACACGACGATGTCGGTGTCGCCGAAGCCGGGCGGGCACTGGCCCAGGCCGGCGGGCAGGTCGGCCGGCGCCGGGAGCCGGCGCGCCTGCTCGATCGCCGGGCAGGCGACGGCGTCGCGGGCATCGGTGTAGCCGAACCACGCCCGGTCCAGGCCGGACACCAACTGGGTGCCGTCGCCGAGGTCCGGGCCGCCCAGATCGGGTCGGGCGGTGGCCGCCGGGTCGCCGGAGCGCGACGAGACCCGCACCGCCTGACCCCACAGCAGCCCGTCGACCGAGGACCGCTGATAGGCGTCGACCGTCGACGGCGCCCAGCGCTCGGGGGCGGCGGTCGGGGTGGGCGGCGCAGTGGGGGCAGGGTCAGCGCCGGTCGTCTGCTCCGGTCCGGAGGTGGTCGGCTCTGGCGCGGGGGCGGGCACGCCCCCATCGGGGTCCGTCCCGTCCAGGTCGGCGGGGTCGGGCGCGCGCGCCGGGTCGATCCCGTGCTGGACGGTGGGCGCCGGCAGGGTCCACGTGCGGCCCAGATAGCCGAGATCGACGCGGCCACTGCCGCTGACGTCGAGGGCTGGTTGGCTGGCGTCCCCCTCGCCGGCGCTGCTCACCTCGAGCGGCGTCGACCAGGACACGCCCTGGTCGGTGCTGCGGGTCACCAGCACCCGGGTGCTGCCGGGCGGGCCGGCGGTCCACGCGGCATACAGGACCCGGCTGCCCAGCCGGGGGTCGGTGCCCAGCGCCGGGGCCCCGGCGGCGGGGCGGCCAGCGGGCGCGGCGATCGGAGCCGGCTGACTCCAGCTGCGACCACCGTCGCGGCTGGACGTCAGCGTCGGCGCCTCGCCCTGGCGGAAACCGAGATGGACCGAGCCGTCCGGACCCACCGAGACGGCCGCCCCGGCCCGGTCGGCCGGCCCGGCCGTGATCAGCTGCGGGCCGGTGAAGCTCGCGCCGCCGTCCGCAGAGACCGCCGCGACGATCGCCCGGTCGCCGTCGGCGCGGGTGGCCACGACGTGCAGCAGCCCGAAGCGCGGGCTCGCCGGGTTGCGGTCGACGGCGATCGCCACGGCCGCGGCCGGGTCGACGGCCAGGTCGGCCGCGACCGGCAGCGGCGCCGACCACGTCGACCCGTCGTCCTGCGACCACGCGACGACCAGGCGCGAGACGCCGGGCGCGCCGGGCAGGGTGGCGGTGGTGGCGGCATACAGGCGGGCGCCGTGGCGCAGCGTGAACCCGCCCTCCCCGTCGGGCCGGGGCCCATAGGCCAGCCGGGCGCCGCTGGTCGAGGCGGCCCCTCCGGCCCGCCAGGTCGGCTGGGTGTCGAGCAATCCCCGGTCGGTCCACATCCGCCCACCGTCGGCCGAACTGTAGACCGCGGCACCGGCGGTCCCGCCGCGCGAATCCGCGCCGCCGGCCACCGCGAAGGTCGGGTCGGTCGGGTTGACCGCGAGCCCGGTGGCGATCTGCTTGTTGGTCGGGTAGGGCCCGGTCCGCGCCGGGTTGACCCGCGCATCCGAGGGCGCTGCGGGGGGCCCGTCGAGGGCGACGGCGGCCGGCACGCCGAGGGCGAGCGCGACAGTCACGGCTGCCGCCGTGGTGCCGAGTCGTCGCCGCATGGCCTGCTCCTGGGTGGGTGTCCGGTGCCGTCGGTGGGGGAACGACGGTGAAACCACAATTCTAGGCGGGTTGGCCGGCGAGGGCACGGCCGAACGGAGGATCTGCCCGACCCCGGTATGCCGCGTCGGCCGGTGGTGCACACGGCGCGCTCCGGTTGACCAACGGCCCCGATCGGTGCGGAGCGAGCGACGGGAATCGAACCCGCGTATCTAGCTTGGGAAGCTAGCGCTCTACCATTGAGCTACGCTCGCGCGACCCCGTGCGGCATACCCCTCCGGGTGCCGCGCCGAGGCGAAGGGGAGTCTAGCCCACGCGCCGGAGCCCCGGACAACCCGCCGCGATAGCGTGAGCCCGTGCTGCTCTCCGACCGCGACATCCGCGCCGAGATCGAGGCCGGTCGGGTCGTGCTCGACCCGTGGGACCCGGCGATGGTCCAGCCGTCGAGCATCGACGTGCGGCTGGACAAGTACTTCCGGCTCTTCGACAACCACCGCTACCCCTACATCGACCCGGCCCAGGAGCAGCCCGAGCTGACCCGCCTGGTCGAGATCGGCGCGGGTGGCGACGGGGCCGACGGCGTCGCCGGTCAGGACGCGCTCGTGCTGCACCCGGGGGAGTTCGTGCTCGGCTCCACCCTGGAGACGGTGAGCCTGCCCGACGACCTCGCGGCGCGGGTCGAGGGCAAGTCGTCGCTGGGCCGGCTCGGCCTGCTCACCCATGCCACCGCCGGCTTCGTCGACCCCGGCTTCAGCGGGCACGTCACCCTCGAGCTGTCCAACGTGGCGACGCTGCCGATCATGCTCTACCCCGGCATGAAGATCGGCCAGCTGTGCTTCTTCCGGCTCTCCTCGCCGGCCGCGGCGCCCTACGGGTCCAAGAGCTACGGCTCGCACTACCAGGGCCAGCGCGGGCCGACCGCCAGCCGCTCCTGGCAGAGTTTCCATCGCACCGAACTGTGATCGGGGGCCGCAATGCGCCGCTTCTACGCGCTCCAGCGCGCCGTCCACCTGGCCCTGCTGCGCACGCCGTTGCAGCCGTTGTGGCGGCACACCGGTGTGCTGCGTTACACCGCCCCGCGGTCGGGCAAGGCGGTGACCATGCCGATCTGGCTGCTCCCGCAGGGGCCGGACCGGTGGATCGCCGCGGTCGGGCTGCACACCCGCAAGAGCTGGTGGCGGGCCTTCCGGAACGGGTTGGACACGCGCCTGCGCTGGCGCGGCCGGGAGTATGCCGTGCACGGCCGGCACCTGGCCGGTGCTGAGCGTGCGGCGGCCCGGTCGGCCTACGAGGCCCAGTTCCGCAGCGGCCGGGCGCTGCCCGACGACGCGCCGATGCTCGAGTTCGTCACCCGCGGCGACGCTCGGCCCTGAGCCTCTCAGTCCGCGGAGACCGCGCGGGCGAGCTCGCGCAGCCGCGGGAGCTCGGCGGTGAGCCCGAGCATCGGGCCGAGCTCGTCCAGCATGGTGAAGAACAGCGCGCGCGACCGGACGACCCCGTCCGGCACGTGCCCGAAGACCTCGATCGTCAGGGTGCCGTAGAGCCGCGCCCAGGCCTGGACGAACACCCAGGTCAGCCCGAGCGGGCACTGGACGATCGGGCACTCGCCGAGGGCCTCCTGCTCCTCGTGCAACCCCTGCACGAGGACCGGGTCGAGGTCCTGCTCGGCGGGCACCGGGAAGCCGTAGCGCTGCCACACCCGGCAGAACAGCGTCGCGAACGCCCGGCCGAAGTGGCGGCCCTGGGGGAACGTGCCGTCCGCGGGGATGAGCCGCTTGCCGGACTCGGCGCTGGCGAACAGCATGGCGAACTCGCGCGGGTTGTCCAGCGACCAGGCCCGGAAGGCCGCGACGGATGCGATGAGTTGGGCCGCCGGATCGTCCGGGTCCTGGCCGACCGCGGCCCGCTCGATGGCGCCGACCAGTTCGAGCAGGATCGCCCCGGCGGCGTTGCCGACCAGGGCGTCGTGGCCGTCGACGTAGCGATAGAGCGCCGGTGCGGTCAGGCCCATCTCGCTCGCGATGGCGCGCAGGGTCGGTGGCTCGCCACCGGCGCGCAGCAGGCGGCGATAGGTCTGCAGGATCTCCTCGAAGGTCGCCTGCCGCTGCCGCTCCCGCCGCGACAACGCCGCCACCCTCGACTGCTCCGGCTCGCTCACGACTGACTCCTCCCGCGGCCAATCGTAGCGCGGATGAACTTTGCTGAAGAACCTTCACGAAAACCTTGACAACTCGAGTGAAGATACTTCACCGTATGCCGTGAAGGGCCTTCACTGTCAGATCCGCCGGGGCGCGGAGGGATCCGTGTCCGCACCGAGAGGGAACCGTCATGCTCACCCGTTGGGCCGCCCTGCTGGCCCGCCGCGCCGGCCGCGCCACCGCCGCGCTCGCCCTGCTCCTCGGGCTGGCCGCCGCGCTCGGCGCCGGCGTCTTCGCCCAGCTCGTCAACGGCGGCTACGCCGACCCCGGCAGCGGGTCCGCGCGCCAGATCGCCCGCACCGCAGAGCTGTTCGAGTTACCCCGAGCCGACGTCGTGGCCATCTACTCCAGCGACCGGCTCACCGTCGACGACCCCGCCTTCCGGGCCGCCGTCGCCGCGGCGGTCGCCCGAGTGCCCGCCGCGGCGGTCACCAGCATCGACTCGTATGCCGCGGCCCCACCGCAGGCCGCACCGCCGGGCCTGGTCTCCCCGGACCGTCGCGCCACCCTCGTGCTGGTCACCCTGGCCGGCGCCGACGACACCGCCAAGTTGACCCACGTCACGCCGGTCACCGACGCGCTGCAGACCCAGCCGGCGGACGCGGTGCGCGCCGACCTCGGCGGGCCACTCGTGCTCAACCAGGACGTCAACCGCACCGTGGCCCGCGACCTGGCCCGGGCCGAGGCGGTCGCCCTGCCGGTGGTCTTCGTGCTCTCGCTGCTCGTCTTCCGGGGGCTGGTCGCCGCGCTCATGCCGGTGCTGGTCGGCGGCGCGGCGGTCGTCGGATCGCTGGCGATCCTGCGCGGCGTCGCGGCGCTGACCGACGTCTCGGTCTTCGTCGTCAACGTCGTCACCGTCCTGGGCATGGGACTGGCGGTCGACTACTCGCTGTTCGTCGTGAGCCGCTTCCGCGAGGAACTCGCCAGGCCCGGCGCGACCCCGGGGTCGGCCGTCGTCGCCACCCTGACCACCGCCGGCCGGACGGTGCTGTTCAGCGGCCTCATCGTCGCGGTGTCGATGGCCTCGCTGCTGGTCTTCCCCCAGGTCTTCCTGCGCTCCATGGGCCTGGGCGGGATGGCCGCCGTCCTCGTCGCGATGACCGCGGCGCTGACCATCCTGCCCGCCGTCCTGGTCCTGCTGGGCCGGCGCATCGACGCGGGCCGGCTGCCCCGGCGCCGCCGGCCCGGGCCGGCCGCGGTGGACCCGGACACCGGCCGCTGGGCCGCGCTGGCCCGCGCCGTCATGCGCCGGCCGTGGACCGTGGCGATCGGCAGCACCCTGCTGCTGGTCGTGCTGTCGCTGCCCTTCCACAGCGTCTCCTGGGGCGGCGTCGACGAGCGGGCCCTGCCCGCCGACGCCCGCAGCCGGATCGCCGCCGACCAGGTGGCCGAGCACTTCGGCGGCGACCGGGCCACGGCCCGCATCCTGCTCGAGGGCGGCACCCAGGCCGAGCACGCGGCATACCGGCAGCAGGTGGCCGGGCTGCCCGGGGTCACCGACGTCGCGGTCCTGGCCCAGCGCGCGGACGCCACGGTGCTGCAGGCCAGGTGGAGCGGACGCGCCCAGTCGCCGGCCTCCCAGGACCTGGCCCGGGCGATCCGGGACGTGCCGGTGCCGGCCGGGACCACGGCAGCGGTCGGGGGCGCCTCGGCCGAGACCCTCGACCTGACCGCCTCGCTCGGGCACGGCCTGCCCCGGATGGCGCTGTTCACCGCACTGGTCATGCTCGTGCTGCTGTTCGTCGCGTTCGGCTCGATCGTGCTGCCGGTCAAGGCGATCGCGGTCACCGTCATCTCACTCGGCGCCTCCTACGGCGTGGTCGCCTGGATCTTCGCGCACGGGCACCTGGACTGGCTGCTCGGCTTCACGGCCAACGGCTATCTCGACCTGACCATGCCGGTCCTCATGCTGGCCGTCGTCTTCGGCCTGTCCATGGACTACGAGGTGTTCCTGCTCTCCCGGGTCCGGGAGGAGTGGGACCGCACCGGCGACAATACCGCCGCGGTGGCCCACGGGCTGCAGCGCACCGGCCGGATCATCACCAGCGCGGCCCTGCTGCTCGCGGTCGTCATCGGCGCCTTCTCCAGCTCCGGCATCGTCTTCATGAAGCTGCTCGGGGTCGGCATGCTCGTCGCGGTGCTGCTGGATGCCACCGTCGTGCGGGCCCTGCTGGTGCCGGCGACGATGCGGCTGCTCGGCCGCTGGAACTGGTGGGCGCCGGCACCGCTCGCGCGGTGGTGGCAGCGGCACGGCCACCGCGCCGAGCCGGTCCGCGGGCAGCCGGTCCGCGGGCAGCCGGTCCAGCCGGAGCCGGTCGACCCGGTCGAGCCGGTCGAGCCGGTCGCCGTGTCCGGCCGGACGTCGGGGTGATCGGGGGCGGGTGGATTGAGGCGCACCCCCGGTGTGTCGAGACGGAGTCGGCACACCGGGGGGCGGTTCGTGGGGCGGGCACCGGGTGCCCGGGGCGGGCGCCGCGCGGCGCTAGGCGACGACGGCGCTGACCGACCCGCCGTCGGCGGGCACGTGCACCGAGCCGTGCTCGAAGCGCACGACGTAGCCGAGCGGACGCTCCAGCGCTCCGACGGTGAGCGGGCCGCTGGTCGGGGCGCCGAGCGCTCCGAGCGGCCCGCCGAGCAGCTCGTAGTGGGCCATGGCCTCGACCGGCAGGAAGTGGCTGCCGGTGCGCGGGGAGCTGATCAGGCTGCCGGGCGGCAGGTCGAGGCGGGTGACGTCACCGGCCCAGGGCAGCAGGCCGAGGTGGTCGCCCGGCACGGTGCTCGCGTCGACCGGCTCGACGGTGTCGGAGATGTGCGGTGCCATGTCTGCCTCCTTGCGCAGCCTGTGCACCTCTGGGGAGAGGTTGCCGATAGGACGTGATACATCCCCCGTCGGTGACACCTCGTTATCGAACGGTGACCTGACCGGCCGCCACGCCCGTGCCCGGCGGGTGGGTTAGCCTCACCGGGTGATCCGCTTCGACGGCGTGACCAAGCGGTATGCCGCCGCCGGCGCCACCGCGGGCACCGTCGCCGTCGACGACCTCACCCTGGAGTGCCCGACCGGCCGGATCACCGTCCTGGTCGGCCCGTCCGGCTGCGGCAAGACGACGACCCTGCGCATGGTCAACCGGATGGTCGAGCCGACCGCCGGCACGATCACCCTGGACGGGCGCGACACGGCCGGCGTGGACCTGGCCAAACTGCGCCGGGGCATCGGTTACGTCATCCAGCACGCCGGGCTGTTCCCGCACCGCACCGTGCTCGACAACGTCGCCACCGTCCCGCGGCTGCTCGGCTGGGACCGCCAGCGGTCCCGCCGCCGCGCCGCCGAGCTGCTCGAGCTGGTCGGCCTGGACGGCTCGCTCGGTGCCCGCTATCCGGCGCAGCTGTCCGGCGGGCAGCAGCAGCGGGTCGGGGTGGCCCGGGCGCTGGCGGCCGACCCACCGGTCATGCTCATGGACGAGCCGTTCTCGGCGGTCGACCCGGTGGTCCGCGAGCAGTTGCAGGACGAGTTCCTGCGGTTGCAGCGCGAGCTGGGCAAGACGATCCTGTTCGTCACCCACGACATCGACGAGGCGATCCGGCTCGGCGACCTGGTCGCCGTGCTGCGGGTCGGCGGCCGGCTGGCCCAGGTCGACACCCCCGACGCGCTGCTGGCCGACCCAGTCGACGACTTCGTCGCCGACTTCGTCGGCCGCGACCGGGGCTACCGCGCGCTGGGCTTCCGCGAGGCGCCCGACCTCGCGGTCCGCGACGAGCCCACCGTCCGGCTCGGCGCGACGCCCGAGCAGGCGCGTTCGGCCGCCGCCGACCGGTGGGTGCTCGTCGTCGACGACCAGCGCCGGCCCCAGGGATGGGTCGAGCCGGCTCGGCTGACCGGCCCGATCGGCTCGGCCGACCTGCACCGCGGCGGCACCGTGGCGCGCGAGTCGGGCTCGTTCCGGGCCGTGCTCGATGCCGCGCTGTCCGCGCCGTCCGGCCGCGGCGTGCTCGTCGACGACGCCGGCGCGCTGGTCGGCACGGTGACCGCCAACCGGGTGGTCGCCGCCCTGCGCCGGCCGGAGGACCCGTGAGCTGGGTCGCCGACCACGCCGGTGAGATCGCCTGGTACGCCTGGCTGCACGCGCTGCTGGCCGGCCTGCCGCTGCTGGCCGGCCTGCTCGTCTCGCTGCCGCTGGGCTGGCTGGCGCACCGCCGGCCGCGGCTGCGGGGGGTGCTCGTGTCCGGCAGCGGCCTGCTCTACACCATCCCCAGCCTGGCGCTGTTCATCCTCATGCCGCTGGTGCTCGGCACGGGCATCCTCGACTCGCTCAACGTCTACGTCGCGATGACGATCTATACCGTTGCGTTGCTGGTGCGTTCGGTCGTCGACGCGCTGGGCAGCGTGCCCGAGCACGTGCGGCTGGCCGCGACGGCGATGGGCTACGCCGGCCTGGGCCGGCTGTTCGCCGTGGACCTGCCGCTGGCCGTTCCGGTGCTCTCGGCCGGGCTGCGGGTCGCCGCGGTGAGCAACGTGTCGATCGTCTCGGTGGCCGCGCTCATCGGCTATCCCCAGCTCGGCTACTACCTCACCGACGGCTATCAGCGCAGCTTCCCGCTGGAGATCGGCGTCGGCATCGTCGGCTGCCTGTTGCTCGCGCTCGGCTTCGACCTGGCGATCCGGCTCGGCGAGCGGCTGCTGACGCCGTGGAGCCGGGCCGCCGCGCCCGCAGGCCGGCCCGGATGATCGCCTCGATCTGGGCCTGGCTCACCGCACCCGAGCAGTGGAGCGGCCCCCGCGGCATCCCCACCCGCAGCGTCGAGCACCTCACCTACAGTCTGATCTCGCTGGCCCTGGCCGCCGTCGTCGCGATCCCCGCCGGGGTGGGGATCGGGCACACCGGCCGGGCCCGCTGGGTGGTCACCCTGGCCAACGCCGCCCGCGCGGTGCCCAGCCTCGGGCTGCTGTTCGCCGTCTCGATGATCGTCGGGCCGCGGATCTCCTCGAACCTCGCCTTCGTCATCCCGTCGGTCGTCGTGCTCGTCCTGCTCGCCGTGCCCCCGCTGCTGGCCGGCGCCTACGCCGGGGTGCAGGCGGTCGACCCGGCGGCCCGCGACGCGGCATACGGCATGGGGATGCGACCCGGTCAGGTGCTGCGTGAGGTCGAGCTGCCGATCGCCCTGCCGCTGCTGCTGTCCGGGGTGCGGGCGGCCACCCTGCAGGTCATCGCCACGGCCACCATCGCCGCCTCGGTGAGCCTGGGCGGGCTGGGCCGCTATCTCATCGACGGCCTGGCGCTGCGCGACTACGCGCAGATGGCCGGGGGTGCGGTGCTCGTCGCCGTGCTCGCGCTGGCCGTCGACCTGCTGCTCGGCCAGCTCGAGCGACGCACCGTGTCGCCGGGGTTGACCGGGAAGCCCCGGGGGAACGCTCGTGTTGTCGCAGGCACAGACCGGGTGGGCGCACCCGGCCCATCACACGGAAGCGAGCCATGATGACCGTCACCCGTCGCACCGCCCTCACCGTCGTCGCCGCCGCCCTGAGCGTCGGCCTGGCCGCGTGCGGGGCCGGCTCCGACCCCACCCGGCCGGCCACCTCCGCGCGGGCGGGCACGACTGGCGCACCGGCCACGGGGCCGATCGTCGTTGGGGCCGCCGACTTCTCCGAGTCGCAGGTGCTCGCCGAGATCTACGCCCAGGCGTTGTCCGCCAAGGGGATCCAGGCCTCCACCCGGCCGGCCATCGGCTCGCGGGAGATCTATCTCAAGGCGCTGGACGACAACTCGGTGCAGATCGTGCCCGAGTACACCGGCTCGCTGCTGACCTACCTCAAGGCGGACGCGACGGCCAAGGCCTCCGACGAGGTGTATGCCGCGCTGCAGGGCGCGCTGCCGGCCACCCTCACCGTGCTGGCCAAGAGCAAGGCCGAGGACAAGAACTCGATCGTCGTCACCAAGGAGACCGCGGCCAAGTGGTCGCTCACCCAGATCGGCGACCTGGTCGCCCACCAGGGCGAGTTGACCATCGCCGCGCCGCCGGAGTTCCAGGGCCGCCAGCAGGGGCTGCTCGGGCTCAAGTCCGAATACAACCTGGTGCCCAAGGACTTCCGCCCACTCAAGGGCAAGGCCGTCGTCGACGCGCTGCTCGGCGGCCAGGCCCAGGCGGCGAACATCTTCTCGACCGACCCGTCGATCGCCACCAACGGTTTCGTCACCCTCGAGGACCCCAAGCTGCTGTTCGGCTCGGACAACGTCGTGCCGTTGGTGCGCAAGGACCGGGTCACCGACCAGGTCCGCGGCGCCCTCGATGCCGTGTCGGCCAAGCTCGACACCGCGACGCTGACCGACCTGGTCAAGCAGGTCGACGTGGACAAGAAGGACGCCAAGGTCGTCGCCAAGGAGTGGTTGACCAAGGCCGGGCTGGCCTGACCGGCCGGGCCGAGCGCGGCCCCGGCACGGCACCGACACGGCACCGGCGCGCCACCGACACGGCACCGGCGCGGCACCGACACGGCACCGGCCGGTCTAGGCTCCCGGTCGTGGAGGAGCTGTCGGTCGCCCAGGCGAGGCGGATCGCCCTGGCGGCCCAGGGCTTCACCGACCGGCGGCACGCCACCCCGACGCTGCGCACCCTGGAGCGCACCGTCGGGCGGACCGGGCTGCTGCAGATCGACTCGGTCAACGTCGTGGCCCGGGCGCACCTGCTGCCGCTCTATGCCCGGATGGGGCCCTACGACATCGGTGTGCTCGAGCGCGCCACCGGCCGGGCGCCCCGCCGGCTGGTCGAATACTGGGCGCACTGCGCGGCCTACATCCCGCCGGGCACCTGGCCGCTGCTGAGCCACCGGATGCAGCGGTATGCCGCGCGCGGCCACGCGTGGTTCGGCCTGCCTGACTCGCCGGAGTTGCCGGGGCAGTTGCTGCGCGAGATCGAGCAGGGCGGGCCGGCCACCGCCCGCGAACTCGACGATGGTGCCCCGCGCACCCGCGAGCACTGGGGCTGGAACTGGTCGGCGTCCAAGAAGTCCCTCGAATACCTCTTCTTCTCAGGCAGATTGGCGGTGGCCCGGCGCAACGCCGCGTTCGAGCGGGTCTATGACCTGCCCGAGCGGGTGCTGCCCGCCGCGGTGCTCGCCCAGCCGGTGCCGACCGAGGCCGAGGCGATCCGGCGGCTCACCGCGCTGGCCGCCCGGTCGCTCGGGGTGGGCACCGAGTCGTGCCTGCTCGACTACTACCGGTTGTCCACCGAGCCCGCGGGAAGAGTGTTGCTGCGCACCGCGATCGGTGAGCTCGTCGAGGACGGCGAGCTGGTGCCGACCCGGGTCCGCGGGTGGCGGAGGGCGGCCTACCGGCACCGGGACGCGCGGCTGCCGCGGCGGGTTGCCGCGCGGGCCCTGCTGGCCCCCTTCGATCCGGTGGTGTGGGAGCGGGCCCGGACCGAGGCGCTGTTCGACTTCCGCTATCGGATCGGCATCTACACCCCGCAGGCGCTGCGCGAGCACGGCTACTACGTGCTGCCCTTCCTGCTCGGTGATCGGCCGGTCGCGCGGGCCGACCTCAAGGCCGACCGGGCCGGGCGGGTGCTGCTCGTGCAGGGCGCCTTCGCCGAGCCGTCCGCGCCGGCCGAGACCGTCGTCGAGCTGGCCGCGGAGCTGGAGTCGATGGCCGGCTGGCTCGGCCTGTCCCAGGTGCGGGTCGGGCCGGTCGGCGACCTGGCCCGCCCGCTCGCCGCGGCGCTGCGCTGACCCTGCCTTGACCCGGCCCCTGGGGCAGGGTTGCACGCTGGGAACATGCCCTCCGAGCACCGGCCCGAGCCCGCCCCCGCAGTCGCCGGGCCACCCACCGACCGGCGGGTCCTCGCGCCCTATCTCGCGTCCGAGACCCTCTCGCTGCTGGGCAACTCGATCATCGCGGTCGCGCTGCCGCTGCTGGTCCTGCAGCGCACCGGCTCGGCGCTGGCGGCCGGTGTGGTCGCGGCCGCCGCGACGCTGCCGTCGGTCGCGGCCGGGCTGCTCGGCGGCGCGATCGTCGACCGCCTCGACCGGCGCCGGGTCAGCGTCGGCGCCGACCTGCTCTCCGCCGCGAGCGTCGCGGCGCTGCCCGTCGTCGACCGGGTCTGGGGCCTGGACCTGGGCTGGTTCGTCGTGCTCGGGGCGGTCGGCGCGTTCGGCGACCTGCCGGGCCTGACGGCCCGCGACGCGATGGCCCCGACCGTCGCGGCCCGCGTCGGCCTGGCCGTCGACCGGGTGGTCGCGCTGCGCGAGGGCCTGGGTGCCCTCGTCATGGTCGTCGGGCCCGCCGTCGCCGGCCTGCTGCTGTGGCTGCTGCCCGGCGCGACGGTGCTCTGGGTGACCGCGGCGACCTCGGCGGGCGCCGCGCTGGTCACGCTGCTGCTGCCGCGGCATACGGGGCAGTTCGAGCGCACCGCGAGCAGCGCCGGCCTGCGCGGTGCGCTGGCCGGCTTCGCCGTGGTGCGGGGCGATCTGGTGATCCGCACCCTGCTGGTGCTGAGCATCGGCGCGGTGGCGGTGCTCGGCACGCTGCAGGGCCTGGTGCTGCCGGTCCACTTCGCCGCGCGCGACGAGCCCGGGCTGCTCGGCACCGTCCTGTCGGCCCTGGCGGTCGGCCTGCTGCTCGGGGCTGGCGGGTATGCCGCGCTCGCGCCGCGCCTGCCCCCGCACCGCTGGTTCGGGCTGGGGCTGGTCGTCGTGCTCGTCGGGCTGTGCCTGGTCGCCGCGCTGCCGCCCTTCCCGCTGCTGCTGCTCGGCGCGGCGCTGGCCGGGGTGGGGTCCGGGCCGGTCAACGCGGTGGCGATGGCGCTGGTCGTCACCCGGGTCCACGAGGGGCTACGCGGCCGGGTGATGGCCGCGCAGAACACCCTGATGATGCTGGCGCTGCCGGTCGTGCTGCTGCCGGTGGCCGTCGTCGTCGAGCGAATCTCGTTGCGGTGGGCCGCTGCGGCGCTGGGGTTGCTGTGGGTCACGGTCTCGGTGTGGGCGCTGCTGCACCGGGGCTTCCGCGCGGCGCTGGCCGGCGTCGATGATGGAGCCCTGGCGGTCGCAGACCCACCGACGCAGGTCAGCGAGGAACGATGATCACGATCTCCGAGATCGCCGAGCTGGCCGGCGTGACGGTCAAGGCGGTGCGGCTCTATCACGCCCGGGGGCTGCTGCCCGAGCCGCCGCGCGAGGCGAACGGCTATCGCTCCTACGGCCCGGATCACGTCCTGGCCCTGGTGCGGATCCGCCGGCTGCGCGAGCTCGGCCTGCCGCTGCGCCGGATCGGCGAGCTGCTCGACGGGCCGGAGACCGGGTGGCGGGACGCCCTGCGCCGGCTCGACGCCGAGCTGGCCGCCGAGCAGCTGGAGCTGGCCCGGCGCCGGGCGGTGCTCGCCGAGGTCCTGGCCATGCCGGGCGATCTGGCCCTGCCGCCCCGGCTCGCGGCGGTGCTCGACCAGGCCCGCGCCGCCGGCTATCCGGAGCGCACACTGCAGCAGGAGCGCGACGCGATCCTGCTCGCGCTGGCGCTCAACCCGCACGCCGCCGACGGACTGGTCGAGGTCTATGACCTCATGGGCGGGCTGGACGGCGCAGCCGTCGCCGAGCTGGCCGGCGACTACGAGGCGCTCGCGGAGGTCGCCGACCCGGACGACCCGCGGGTGGTCGAGGTGGCGGCTCGGCTGGTCGCCTGTTTCGAGTCGGTCGTCCGCTCGGCCGCCGAGCAGTCGGCCGAAGCGTCCCAGGCTGCCGGTGGCACCGCCGCCCACCACCCCCGCCTCGACGAGCGGACTGTCGAACGGCTGCTCGGCCAGTTCTGGTCCGACCGCTCCTCACCGGCCCAGCTGCAGGTCCAAGAGCTGGCCAGCCGCGCGCTGCAGCCGGCCCCCGATCCCCGGTGAAAGCGGTTGCCTGGAACGTTTCCGGCCCCCGATCCCCGGTGAAAACGGGCTCTTCTTACTTGAGGTGGGGGTGGCTGAGCCCGCCGCCGACCAGGAGCA
>CAZYHR010000031.1:0-24767 GCA_964647395.1 uncultured Intrasporangiaceae bacterium
CGGGGGCGGCGCGGGCGGCATACGGGGTGGGGCGGGGCGCCGGAGGGGTGACCGGACCCTGGGCCAGCACCCGCTGCGGGCCCTTGATCCGGGTGGCATCCTCGCTGCCGGTGTCGCGTGAGGTGGCGACCGGCCGGGCGGCCGAGCGGGCGACGTCGTCGAGCACGAGGATCTGGGTGCGCGGCAGGCGCATGTCCTGCTCGACCGCCTGCAGCCCGCGGGCCAACTCGACGGCGCTCTGCGGCCGGTGCTCCGGGTCCTTGGCCATGGCCTGGGCCAGCAGCCGCTCCAGCGAGGGCGGCACGTCGGGGCGGCCGGTCGTGGGCACCGGTTGGGTGCGGATGCGCGGCATCAGCGCATAGGCGGTGTTGTCCTGGCCCGGCACCTCGAAGGGGGAACGCCCGGTGAGCAACTGCCACAGCGTCGCGGCGAGCGAATACACGTCGGAGCGTTCGTCGCCGTTGCTCTCGGCGAAGACGACCTCCGGCGCCGACCAGGGCACCGAGACCCCCATCTCCTCGCGAGCGCTGACCCCGTGGGCGGCGGCGTCCTGCTCGGAGCGCAGCCCGCGCCCGGCGATGCCGAAGTCGGTCAGCCCCGGGGCGCCGTAGGCGGAGATGAGCACGTTGGCCGGCTTGATGTCGCGGTGCACGACGTTGGCCTGGTGGGCGGTCTCGATGGCGCTGGCCAGCTGGATGCCCATGCGCAGCACATCGGGCACCGCGAAGCGCTCGGCCCGGCTGCGCTGGGCCAGGTTGGGCGGCGGGTAGTACTTCATGACCAGATAGGGCCGGCCGTCGGCGGCGGTGTCGGCCCGGAAGACCTGGACGATGTAGGGGTGGTCGCCGAGCTGGGCCATGGTGTCGGCCTCGGCCAGGAAGTCGGCGACCAGCGCGTCGGTGAGCCCGGCCCCTTTGAGCACCTTGACCGCCACCGGCATCCGCGGGCTCTGCTGCTCGTAGAGGTAGACGTCGGCGTAACCGCCCTGCCCCAGCGGCTGGACGTAGACCAGCCCCGGTAGCTGCGGGGCGTTCACGCCCTCACCCCAGCTCGAAGGTGACGGTCACTTCGTCGGCGAGCGAGATGACCGTGCCGGGCTCGATGACCTGCTGGTCGTGGGCCAGCAGCCGCTGCGGGCTGCGGCCCGGCAGGGTCACCGTCGTGCCGTTGGTCGTCGCGAGGTCACGGACCATGACGTGCCAGCCCTCGAGGATGACCTCGAGGTGGTTGCGGGAGACGTCCCGCTGCGGGCTGGGCACCTTGACGATGTGCGGGCGCTGGGCCAGCGGCACGCTGTCCACCGACGGCGCGCGGCCGAGCAGCACGCCGCGGTCCAGGTCGACGGTGTCGCCGGTCGACAGTCGCAGCACGCCCAGCGCCGGCCGCGGCGTCGAGAACGGCTCCTGCGCCGGGACGTCGCGCCCGCAGGTGCGGCAGGTGCCGCTGTGCGGCGGGCTGATGTGCCCGGCCGGGCACAGCACGGCCAGGACCGACACCGCGCTGACGGCGGACGGCGCGTCGGCGCCGAGCAGGCTGGCTCGGTCCACCGTGCGGTCCAGGGCGTCGGGGTCGTCGCGCAGGTCGGCGTCGACCTGCGCGTGCCCCCGGATCGGGTATGCCGCCCGCTCGGCTCCCGGGACCACCATCGGCACCGTGGCCCCGGGCTCGGCATCGGCCGGATCAGCCGCATCGGGCGGGGTCGTCACGGCCGGCGGGTCGGTCGGGTCGGGCGAATCGGTCACGGCCGGCGGGTCGGCCGGCGGGTCGGTCACGGCCGGCGGGTCGGTCACGGCCGGCGGGTCGGCCGGCGGGTCGGTCGCGTCGGGCGAATCGGTCAGGTCTGGCGGGTTGGTCGGGGCCTCCTGCTCGTCCGGGTCGGCCGGGGCCGCCTGATCGGCCTCATCAGCCGGGTCGGCCGAGTCGGCTGGGTCGGTTCGCTCCGGGTCGGTTCGCTCCGGGTCGAGCGCCGCCGACACGGGGTCGACCACCTCCGGCACCGGGTCGACCACGGCCGGCACCGGGTCGGGGTCGGCCGGCTCGGTGAGCCCCACCGGCGGGGCGGGGACCCAGCCGGCGGCGGCCGCCGGCGGCTCCGTCGAGCCCCGGTCCGGATCGCCGTGCTCCGGCGCACCCTGGTCCGGCGCACCCTGGGCCGGCGGACCGTCGTCGAGCGGGCCCGCTTCGGGCGACCCGGCCTCCCACGGCAGGTGGTCGATGACCGGTCCCCCGTTGCCGGCCTCGGGCAGCGGGGCCGGGGCGGCGGCCGGCACCGCGAAGCTCGGCACCGCGAAGCCCGGCACCGCGAAGGCCGGCCCGGCCTCCGGGCGGGCCGGCTCCGGCGCTCCGGGCGGCACCAGCGCGGTGGACGGCACCGGCGCGGTGGACGGCACCGGCGCGTTGGGCGGCACCAGCGCGTTGGGCGGCGCGCTGGGGCCGGGAGGTGGGGCGGGCGGCATACCGGGGGTGTGGGTCGGTTGCTGCCCGGCGGGCGCGGGACCGGGGCCGCCCTGCGGGGCACCCGCGAACAGCGCGACACCGAGCGCGTCGACGATCGTCACCTCGGCCCAGCCGAGGGTGGGGTGCGGCAGGATCTCGCGGCGCCGGCCCTGGACGAAAGCCTCGGCGTAGGCGTCCAGCGCGACGACGATGCGCACCTCGGAGCCGCGGGCCTGCGCGGCGGCGGTGGGCGGCGGCGCGCCGTTGCGGCCGAGGATCGTCAGCGCGTCCTCGAAGCGACCGCTGGCCACGGCAGCCCGCAGGTGCGGCAGCCGAGGGTCGTCGGGCGTCAGTTGGGCCAGGACCTGGATCTGGCCGGCCGGGTCGGTGACGTGCTGCCAGTCCGCTGGGACGAGCGGCGCGTGGATGCGGGTGGTCACGGATTCCCCCTGGGTGTGGTGTCCTCGTCGACCTCGGCCGGCGGGTAGGCGTCGAGTTCGACGACGACCACGGTGACGTTGTCGCGGCCGCCGAGCTCGACCGCCCGGGCGGCGAGCGTGTCGGCGGTCGCCTGGGCGTCGCGCTGCTCGGCCAGGATCGCGGCGATCTCGGAGTCGCCGACCTCGTTGGTCAGCCCGTCGGAGCAGACGACGAAGCGCTCCCCCGGGCGCGGTGGGAAGACCCAGGTGTCCACCGGCGGCAGCAGGTCGCGGCCCAGCGAGCGGGTCACGGTGTGCCGCAACGGATGCACCCTGGCCTCGTCGAGGGTGAGGTAGCCCGCGTCGACGAGTTCCTGGACCTCGGAATGGTCGACGGTGAGCTGGGACAGACGCCCGTCGAGGAAGCGATAGACCCGCGAGTCGCCGAGGTTGAACACCGCCCAGTGCCGGCTGCCGCCCACGGTGACCAACGCGACGCCGGTGACGGTCGTCGCCATGCCGTAGTGCTCGGGGAACTGGGCGACCCGGCGCAGGATGCGGTCGTTGGCCTCCTCGACCTGGGCGACGATGTCCGCGACCTTGAGGTCGTCCCGCTCGGCCAGTTCGGCCAGCGCCTCGACCGTGATGCCGCTGGCGACCTCGCCGGCCGCGTGCCCGCCCATGCCGTCGGCGACGACATACATCGCCCCGTCGGCGAACGCCGCGTCCTCGTTGTGCTCGCGGACCCGGCCAACTTCGGTGGCCAGACCTGCCCGCACCCCCAAACCGGCCGTCGTCATCGTCGCGCCTCCCTGTGGTGTCCTCGGGACAGAGGGTATGCCGTGCGGCTCGGTTCCGTGGACCGAGTCACCCGTTGACCAGATGGGACAGGGTCCAGCCCAGCAGCACGGCGACGACGAGCAGCAGCGACAGCCACGGCACCTTGGCCAGCGGACCGGCCGCGACCGGGCTGAAGCCCGCTCCGGTGAGCCGTCGCCAGGCCACCTCCAGGGTGCCTGCTCCCGCACCGACCAGCACGAGGGCCAGCACCGGGGCCAGCCGGCCGGCCATCAGGCCCCAGGCGCCGATCTGCAGGACGACGAAGCCGACCGCCCCGACGAGCCAGGTCAGCGGCACCGGACCGACGGCGGGGTCGCGGCGGGCCCGCGCCGCGGCCTCCCGCGCCGCCCGCCGAGCCGAGCGGGTGGCATACGGGCCGGCGCTCTGACCGGCGGTGGCGCTGGTGGTCGGGCCGGTCGGTGTCGGGCCGGTCGGTGTCGGGCCGGGCGGTGTCGCAGTGGCCGGGTCGGCCTCGAAGTCGGCCTCGAGTTGGTCGGCCTCGAGTTGGTCGGTGGCGAGTTGATCGTCCGCGACCTCGTCGCCGGGGCGGGCCCGGACCACGATCCGGTCCGCGGCCCGGGCGGCGGCCTGGCCCGCAGCCGCGAGCCCGCCGATCAACCGGGCGGCTAAGCCGCGGGGCGGGGCCGCAGCCCGCCGGTGCGTCAGTTCGGCCCCGGACCGAGCCGGTGCCTCCGACTGCCCGGCACTCGCCGGTCCGGTGCGCTGCGGGCCGGTGGCGTCCGGTACGGCGTCCGCGTGGGCGCTGGTCGCCGGCTCGGCGCCGAACTGAGCTCGACCGGGGTCGCCGGGCTGGTCGTCGCCGGTCCGTCCGGGCGCGATCGGGTCGGGCACGGCCGGGTCGTCGCCGCCCGCCGGCGCTGGTCGGCCAGGCGGTGCATCCGGTTCGGTCCCTTCGGGCACCGCGCCCTCCCCTCGGACGGCGAAGGCCGGCGCCTGCTGGACCGGTAGCGGCATCTGGTGGTCGAGACTGGCTCGGCTGCGTAGTTCGCCGACCTCGCGGTAGACGTCGGCGTGCTCAACGTCGCCCGCGGACGGCAGGTGAGCCGCCTGGGGCATCGGCGGCGGCGGGCTCGCCGCGCGCGGTCCGACGGCGTTGGCCGGCTCGTCCTGACCCGAGGGGACGGCGAGGTCGCTGCGGTCGGCGGGGCTCGCGGGGTCGACACGATCGGGCGCGTGCCGCTCCCCGGTCTGCGGCCGCCCGGTACTTGCCCACGGTCTGGCCATGGCGAACAACCTAGGACGAGTCGCCCGGAAGGGCCATCGGACGATCAGGTGAATCGCCGCCGCGCGCCCGCTGGTGCCCGCCCGGGTTTCCGCCGCCGCAGCCCCGGACCCGCCGCCGCCCCCACCGGGAGTCCGCCCGCGGTGGCCGCGGACACCCACCCTCCCGCTAACTAACCCGACCAACCCCCCCAAATCGGTCGGCGAACGTTCCAGGCAACCGTTTTCACCGGGAGGTGGGGGGCGGCTCAGCGCACCGGCGGATGCGGGCCCAGCGGGTGCGGGCCCAGCGGGTGCGGGCCCAGCACGCGGGCGAAGGCGAGGCTGGCCGGCGAGGGGTGCCGGGTCGTCACCAGGCCGATGGGCGGGTGCGGCGGGTGGTCCAGAGCCCGGACCGCCAGGCGCGGGTCGCGGTGCGCCGCAGCGATGGACGCGGCGACCAGGCCGACGCCCAGGCCGGCGGCGACATAGGCGGGGATGTGGTGCGGGTCGGACGGCTCGATGTCGACCCGGGGGGTGAAGCCGTGCTGCAGGCAGGCGGCGTCGAGCAGGCGACGCAGCCCCGAACCCGGCGGCAGGCAGATGAAGGTGTGCTCGCGCAGCTCGGCCAGCGTGGACCCGCCCAGCCCGCCCGGCCTGACCCGGCCCGGCCGAGCCACCCGAGCGGTCCGCCGGTGGCCCCAGCCGCACCCGACCCGCTCGCTAGCGCTGCGCCCACCACTGCAGCAGCCGCTCGGTGGCGGCCGGCTTGCCGATCGGGCCCTCGTCCAGGCGCAGCGCCAGCAGGAAGGCATAGGCCCGGCCGAGCTCCGGGCCCGGCGGGATGCCGAGCGCGGCACCGATCTCGTGGCCGTCGAGTTCGGGGCGCACCGCGGCGAGCTCCTCCTGCGCGGCCAGCCGGGCGATCCGGGCCTCGAGCTCGTCGTAGGTCCGGGCCAGCCGGGCGGCCTTGCGGGCGTTGCGGGTCGTGCAGTCCGACCGGGTCAGCAGGTGCAGCCGCCCGAGCAGCGGGCCGGCGTCGGTGACGTAACGGCGCACCGCGGAGTCGGTCCACTGACCGTCGCCGTAACCGTGGAAGCGCAGGTGCAGCTCCACCAGCCGGGCCACGTCGGTGACCGTCGCCTTGTCGAACCGCAGCGCCTTGAGCCGCTTGGCCACCAGCCGCGCCCCGACCAGCTCGTGGTGGTGGAAGGACACCCCGCCGCCCGGCTCGAAGCGCCGGGTGTCCGGCTTGCCGATGTCGTGCAGCAGGGCCGCCAGCCGCAGCACCAGGTCCGGGCCCGGCACGACAGCACCGTAGGCCGCGGCGCCGGCCCCCCGGGACCCCTCGCCGGCCGCCGGGTCGGGCAGGTCACCGGCCGCCCGGTCGCCCGGCACCCCGACCGGCACCCGGCCCTCGAGCGCGATGGCCTGCTCCAGCACGATGAGCGAGTGCTCGTAGACGTCCTTGTGCCGATGGTGCTCGTCGACCTCCAGCCGCAGCGCGGGCAGCTCGGGCAGGAAGACGTCGGCCAGGCCGGTGTCGACCAGCAGGGTCAGCCCGGCCCGCGGCGCCGGCGCGAGCAGCAGCTTGGTCAGCTCGTCGCGGACCCGTTCGGCCGAGACCATGGCGATGGTGTCCGCGCGCTCGCGCATCGCGACCGCCACCTCCGGCGCGACGGTGAAGCCGAGCTGCGCGGCGAACCGGGCCGCCCGCATCATCCGCAGCGGGTCGTCGGCGAACGACTCCTGCGGGGTGGCGGGCGTGCGCAGCCGCCGCCCCGCGAGGTCGGCCAGCCCGTCGTGCTCGTCGACGAACTCCAGCCCGGGCAGCCGCAGCGCCATGGCGTTGACGGTGAAGTCGCGCCGCACCAGGTCCTCGGCCAGGGACGACCCGAACGACACGGCCGGCTTGCGGGTCTGCCGGTCGTAGACGTCGGCGCGATAGGTCGTGATCTCGATGACCGCCTCACCCTTGCGCAGGCCGACCGTGCCGAAGGCCCGGCCGATCTCCCAGTGCGCGTCGGCCCAGCCGCGGATGACCTGCAGGATCGCGTCAGGGTCGGCGTCGGTCGTGAAATCCAGGTCCGGGCTGGTCCGGCCGAGGAAGGCGTCGCGCACCGGCCCGCCGACCAGCGCGAGTTCGT
This sequence comes from uncultured Intrasporangiaceae bacterium, assembly GCA_964647395.1. GTDB lineage: Bacteria > Actinomycetota > Actinomycetes > Actinomycetales > Dermatophilaceae > Phosphoribacter. The sequence continues at coordinate 7,064 of CAZYHR010000031.1, forward strand.
GACCCGCGCCGACGAAGCGCTCGCCCAGCTCGCGCAGCAGGTCGAGCTGGGGAGCCAGCGCGGCGACGGCGGCGCGCAGCAGCGGGGTGGTGTCGCGGGTGGGGGGCACGACCGGACAGCCTAGTTGCCCACCCCGGCCGACCGCCCCGCGCGGCCCGGTCCGGTGCAGGGCACCCGGTTAGAGTGAGCCCATGACGACGATGCCGGCCCCGCACCAGGGCCGGCGTCTGCCCTGGGTCGAGGAACGCTCGGCCGGTGGCATCATCGTCGACGTCCACGAGGGGGCCGCCCGGGTCGCCGTCATCGCCCGCCGCAACCGGGCCGGCCGCGTCGAGTGGTGCCTGCCCAAGGGGCACATCGAGCCCGGCGAGACCCTGCCCGAGACCGCCGCCCGCGAGGTCGCCGAGGAGACCGGCATCATCGGCCGGGTGCTCACCGAGCTGGGCACCATCGACTACTGGTTCGCGACCCCCGACCGGCGGGTGCACAAGTTCGTGCACCACTACCTGCTCGAGGCGACCGGCGGCGAGCTGAGCATCGACAACGACCCCGACCAGGAGGCCATCGACGTCGCCTGGTTCCCGCTGGACAAGGTGCACCACCACCTGACCTTCCCCAACGAACGGCGCATCGCCCAGGTCGCCTGGGAGCGCCTGGCGGGCACGGCGTGAGCCGAGCCCCGCGCGCGGGGCGACGGCTGCTGGCACGGCTCGTCGCGGCCCTGCTGCTGGTGCTCGGTGCCCCGCTGCCACCCGGTATGCCGCCGGCGGCCGACGCCGCGCAGCCGCCCGGCCAGCCCCGCGTCCAGCGGCCCGGCACCACCGACACGGGCCGCCTGCGGCTCACCGGGGTGAGCCCGCCGGTGGCGCGGCCGGGGACCACCGTGGTGGTCAGCGGCCGGCTGGCTGCAGGCGCGGCATACCAGTCCGCGACGGTGCGCGTCGTGCGGGCCCGGGTGGCCACCGCGACGCGGTCGGAGGTGGCGGCGTGGGCCGAGGGCACCGGCGCGGTCGCGGGCACCGAGATCGGGCGCACCACCGTGCCGCCAGTGGCCGTCGGCGGCACGGCGGACTTCCGGGTCGAGTTCCCGGCCGACGCGGTGCGGCAGACCCGGTCGGTGGCCGCCGTGCCGCTCGTGGTCGAGCTGAGCTCGCCGGGCGCGCCGACCGAGGTGCTGCGCACCTTCGTCGGGTGGGCCGGCGCGAACGATTACCAGCCGCTGACCATGGCCACGGTCGTGCCGCTCACCCTGGGCCCCGACCCGGCGCTGTTCAGCTCGGACGACCCGGCCCGGACCACGGCCTGGGCCGGCCAGACCGGCAGCGCCGGCCGGCTCACCGCGCTCGCGCGGGCCCTCGGCCCGCTGCCGGTCCCGTTGACCCTGGCGATCGACCCGGCGACCCTCGGGCCGACCCGCTCGCCGGCCCGGGGCGGCGCCGACCCCGCGACCGCCCAGCGGGTGCCGTTCGGTCAGGCGCTGGCCGACGCCAGCCGCAGCCACCAACTGCTCGCGCTGCCCTACGCCGACCCCGACCTCGCCGCGATCGGCGCGCAGACCGGCTCCCCGATCGTCACCGACCAGGTGGCCCGGGCCACCCGCCTCGGGGTCAGCCTCTCGGTGCCGGCCGGCACCGGGGTGGCCTGGCCGGTCGACGGGGCGCTGCCGCCGGGCCGCGAGACGATGCTGCGGGCGGCCTACGGCGACCAGTTGCGGGCCGTCCTGACCTCCGGCGTCGCGGTGACCGGACCGACCGTGCTCACCCCCTCCGCCCTGGCCCGGACCGCCGACGGGCTGCCCGTGCTGCGCTGGGACGACGCGCTGAGCTCGCTGACCACCGAGGTCGCCGCCGCCGACCTGGCCGTGGTGAGCGCGCAGGAGTTGGTCGCCCAGACCGCGGCCCTGGTCGGCGAACGGCCCTCGGTGGCCCGGGGGGTGCTGGTCACCATCCCGCGCGGTGCGGATCCCGACCCGGGTGCGCTGGCGGCCTACCTGTCGGTGGCCGGGCAGGTGCCGTGGCTGCGGACGGTGAGCCTGGACGGTCTGCTGGCCAGCGACCTGGAGCGGACGACGCTGCCCACCCCGCCGCTCGCGGCCCCCGACGCCGGGCAGACCCCGGTGACCGCGCTGACCATCGCCGCGCTGCGGGGCGAGCTGCTCGTGCTGCAGTCGCTGGGGTCCTGCCTGCCGGCTTCGACCGCGCTGCTCGACACCCCTCGGGACCTGGCCGACCAGGTGCTGTCCAGCCGCTGGCGCGAGGCCGGGGCCGGTTTCGAGGCGACCCGGCAACTGCTGCGCGAGCAGACCACGCAGCTCACGGCGAGCCTGTCGATCGCCCCGCAGACGACGAACTTCCTCGCCGACGAGGGGCTGCTGCAGGTCACCGTCGTCAACGACCTGCCCGAGCCGGTCACCGGGGTGCGGGTGGTGCTCGCCCCGACCAACCCGCGCCTGCAGGTCGTCGAGCAGGCCCCGGCGCTGACCGTCGCGGCCCGCAGCCGCGCCACCGTGTCGGTGCGCCTGGCCGCGGTCGCCCACGGCCTGGTGCCCGTGAACGCGACCCTGCGGGCCGCCGACGGCTCGCAGATCGGCAGCCCGGCCCAGATCACCGTGCGCGCCAACCCGCCCGGGGTGTGGCTCTATGTCGCCGGCGGGGTGCTGTTCGGGCTGGTGCTGGTCGTCGGTGCCGTGCGCGCGCTGCGCCAGCCCCGCAGCGCCGAGGTCGAGGCGGCCGCCGAGGTACTCGACCCGGTCGAGACGCCGCCCGAGCCGCCGCGCCCTGCGGGCTGAGCAGCCGGGCAGTACAGTGCCGGACGGCCCCGCTGTGCCGGGAGCCCCGGCCACTCGGAGGGATCGATGGAGTTCGTCATCGCCGTCATCGGGCTGGTCACCGCGTTGCTCGGCGCGTGGACCGCCTATCTCAACCGGCCGGTCCGGCGGGCTGACCCCGCCCCGGTGCCGGGGTGGCCGGCGGGTCAGCCGGGCGGCGACCCGCGGGCCGGCTATCCGGGCCCGGCGAGCCAGCCGGCCTACCCGACCCAGGGCGGTCCGGCGGGCTACCCCGCGCACGCGGCCTACCCGACCCAGCAGGCCCAGCCGTCCTATCCGAGCCAGGCGGGCTACCCCGCGCACGCGGCCTACCCGGCTCACCAGGTCCAGCCGGGCTATCCGAGCCAGGGGGGCTATCCGAGCCAGGGGGGCCATCCGAGCCAGACCGGTCAACCGCCCCAGCCGGCCTATCCAGCGCAGCCGGCCTATCCAGCGCAGCCGGGCCGTCCGGGACACGGGGCGCCCGGGCACCCCGGCGCGCGGCGCACCGGGCTGAGCGGCTATCGGATCGGCAGCGCCGTGCGCGACGCCGGGTTGTTGTTCTTCGCGACGTTCCTGGCCGGCGTGGTCATCGGCTGGCTGGGTCGCACCGTGCTGCTGAGCAGCACGACGGTGCTGCTGCTCATCGCCGTGCTGAACCTCGGCATCCAGGTGGTGGGCTACACCGGTGCCGGCATCGTCGCCGGCCGCGAGCGCTGGACGCACCTAGCGGTCATGGCGGTGACCATGTGGCTGCTGGGGCTGCTCAACGTCGTCGCCGGCGTGTCGTCGGTGGTCGTCTGGGTGGCGTCCCTGCTGGTCATCTGCTCGCTGGCGGCCACCGGTGCGGCCCTGGCGCTGCTCGTCGAGCAGGTGCGCGGCCGGCGCGCCCCGGCCCGGTACTGACCGTCGACCGTCCGCTGCCCGCCGCCCCGACCCGGCCGCTCGGCCGCTCTGACCCGCCCAGCGCGGCCCGCTCCCTTGCTCGCCGCGGCGCTCCGGCCCGCCTAGGATGGGCCCGCGGGACCGGGGCCTGCGCCGAGTCGGGTCCACCCGCGTGACGTCGCCTCGGCCCTGCGGCCCCGATCCGAGAAGGAGTGCGCCCGATGCTCATCGGTCCGGGCTCCACGATCGGGGGCCGCTATCGGCTGGGGCGCCCGCTCGACGGGCCCGCCCTGCCCGCCGGGGCGGTGCGCTGGCTCGGCACCGATCTGGTGCTCGACCGGTCGGTCGGGTTGCTCGTCCTGCCGCCCACCGGGCCGGTCACCGCTGCCATCCTCGACGCCGCGCGCCGCGCCGCGGGGGTCGAGGAGGCCCGGCTGGTCCGGGTGCTCGATGTCGTCAGCGATCCCCTCGGGGCGGCCGTCGTCGAGGAGACGGTGCCCGAATCCACCTCGCTCGGCACCGCGCTGCGGCACGCCCCGATCCCGGCCGCCGAGGCCCGCCGGATCGTCGGCGAGGCGGCAACGGCGCTCGCCGCGGCCGGCGCGCGCGGGCTGCACCACCTCGCGCTGGTGCCCGACGCGATCCTCGTGCAGCCCGACGGCACGGTCCGGGTGCGCGGACTGGCCGTCGATGCCGCCCTGCACGGCGTCGACGACACGGTGGCCGAGCCGGGGCGCACCGATGCCCGCCGCCTCGTCGCCGTCCTGTATGCCGCGGTGACCGGCCGCTGGCCGCTCGCCGCCGGCGACGCGCCGGCCCTGCCCACCGGGCTGCCGGCCGCGCCGCGCTACGGCGACGGCGTGGCACCCCCCTCGCAACTGGTCGCCGGAGCCGGCGAGCTCGACGAGTTGGTGGCGCGGGGGCTGTCCACCGCCCGGGGGGCCGGCGGCCCGGGCTCACCGGCCGACCTCGCCGTCTCGCTGGGCACGTGGTCGCCGACCCCAGTGGTCGACCTGGCTCATCACCGCCCGGGGCTGGGCGCCGGATCGGTCGCCCCACCGGTGGCCGTCGACGACGCCCCGCCGCCCACCGCGCCGATCGGGCCGGTCCGCGCCCGACCGGAGCCGGCCCAGGAGCAGGAGCAGGTGCCGGAGCAGGAGCAGGAGCAGGTGCCGGAGCAGCCGGGGGCCGCCCCGGCCGCGGCGCCGGTGCCCAGCGGCGCCACCACAGCCACCGCAACTGCCGGCACAGCCGCCTCGGCGGCCACCTCAACAGCCGCCTCGGCGGCCACCGGCCCCTCCGCGGGACCGCCCAGCCGCCCGAAGACCACTCCGGGGACCCGACCCGCCGCGGCCACGGCGGTACTGGCCGGCCCGGACGACCCGGCCGCGTCGGCCGAGCACGTCGGGCTGTCCCGGGTGCTCGCGACGCCCGCCCAGGAGCCCCGGCCGCAGAGCCACGTCGACCGCGGTGGCCCGCTGCTGCCCGGCGACAGCTCCACGCCGGAGCGGCCCGACTCGCGCATCGCGCTGCTGTTGGTCGGGGTGCTCGTGCTGCTGCTCGGGGTCTTCGGCTACCTCGGCCTGCCCCGGCTCGGCGACCTCAACCTGGACTCCCTGCTGTCCGGCGCCCCCGCGGCCGGCAGCGCCACGGCCCGGCCGACGACCTCGGCGCCGGGCGGCACCGCCAGCGGCCCGGCCGCCAGCGCGGCCCGGGTCGCCATCGTCGGCGGCGCCAGCTACGAGCCCGGCCGGGGTCAGGTGGCCTCCAACACCGCAGCGCGCGCCTGGGACGGCAAGGCCGACACCTACTGGCGCTCCAACAAGTGGTATGCCAGCGCCGACCTCGGCGGCACCGGCACCCAGGGCTACGGGCTGGTCGCCGACCTGGGCCAGCAGACCCCGGTGCGCCGGGTGGTCGTCACGCTGCCGGCCGCGCAAGACGTCAAGGTCTATGTCGCCACCTCGGCCCGCACCGACGGCGCCACCCTGGTCGGCGAGAGCTCCGGCCGCAGCGGGGCGCTGACCTTCGAGGTCGCCGACGGCAAGACCGCCGAGGGCACCCTGGTCATCGTCCTGGTCACCCGGCTGGCGCCCGACCCCGAGGCCAACGGGCGGTTCCGGGCCATGGTCAGCGAGTTGCAGGTGGTCAAGTGACGCCGGCTCTGGCCAGTCTCGACGACCGCACCGACGCCGAGTTGCTCGCGGCGCACTGCGCGGGTGACCCCGACGCCTTCGCCGAGATCTTCCGCCGGCACAAGGACCGGATGTGGGCGGTCGCCATCCGCACCTGCGGTGACCGGGAGCTGGCCGCCGACTGTCTGCAGGAGGCGTTCCTCGCGGCATACCGGCGGGCCGACTCGTTCCGCGGCGAGTCGGCGGTGACCACCTGGCTGCACCGCATCGTCGTCAACGCCTGCCTCGACCGGCTGCGCCGCACCAAGCCGACGACCACCCTGCCCGAGTACGACCTCGCCGACCGCCGCGACGACCACGCGGCGACCGAGGTCCGCCTGGACATCCGGCAGGCGCTCGAGCAGCTCCCCGAGGGGCAGCGGCTCGCGCTCGTGCTGGTCGACATGCACGGTCTGCCGGTCGCCGAGGCGGCGGCGGTGCTCGGGGTCGCCGAGGGCACCGTCAAGTCCCGCTGCGCCCGCGGACGCGCGGCGATGGCCGAGTTGCTGGGTGTCACGCGTGAGCCACGCTGACCCGGCTCGGCGACCCGGTCCGGTTGCCGCGGCACCGGCTCGGCGGCCCGCGTCGGCCGCTGCGCCAGCCGGGGAACCGATCGCGCACACCTCGCGTCCAAGGCCTGAGTGATGCCCTACCCACCGGCATCCCGCCCGTCCACCGACCAGGACCCGTTCGGGGGAGCGTCCCGGTCAGCACCGCGTCACCGGAAGGAGTGACCGTGAGCGACTTCGAGTCGTCCGCCGGATCCGGCGACGACGTCGACGACGAGGCCTTCGACACCGACCCCACCGGCATCGGTGCGCTGCTCTCGTCGCTGCCCGACCCGGGGCCGATGCCCCCCGAGGTGACCGACCGCATCCTGGCGGCGCTGACGGCCGAGCACGCCGTGCCGGACCGGGCCGACGACCTGGCCGACGACCTGGCCGACGAGGCCGACGAGCCCGACGAGGAGGACGACGCTCAGGGATTGGCCGACGCGCTGGGCTTGGCCGCGGTGCGCACCGACCCTGACGACCCGGATGCTGACGACCCGACTGCCGACGACTGGGCCGAGGCGGACGACGCAGACCGGACCACCGGCACGGTCGTGCCGCTGTCCGCCCCCGAGCGGCACATGCCCCGGTGGCTGGCCATCGGCGCGGCGGCGGCCAGCGTCGCCGCCATCGCCATCGGCGGGACGATCATCCAGGATCGGCGGGAGGACGCGGCGGTGGCGGTCACCGGCAACGCGGTGGTCAGCCAGAGTGCCGGCGCCCCGGAGACCCGGTCCGGGCAGCAGGTGCACATCCAGCTGTCCACCCGGGCCTACACCAGCGGCGACCTGGTCGAACAGGCCCAGGATCTGCTGGATCGGCCCGGTCCGACGATCGGGGCCAACGCCCCCGAGACCCCGACCGTCGGCCCGATCGGCACCCGCACCGGGCTGCGCACCTGCGTCGAGATGCTCGGCGAGGGCGCCGCCGAGCGGGTGGTCGCCGACATCGCCACCTTCGACGGTCAGCCGGTGGCGGTCATCGTCACCGTCAAGGGGGCCACCAAGCAGGTCTACGTCGTGCAGCGCTCGTGCACCAAGGGCGACCCGGCCATCGTCACCGGCCCGGTGGCGCTGCCCTGACCGGCCCGGTGGCGCTGCCCTGACGGCCGGGCCGAGGGGCAGCGGGAATGCCGGGCGACCGGCCGGGGTTCATCCGGCGAAGGGTTGCCCCGACTCCGGCCCACCGCCGCCGGCCGGACCGGCCGACGCGGTAGGTTGGCTGACGGATCCCCCTGACCACACCATCTGCCAAGGAAGCGCCGTGACCGACCCCGCCGCCGTCCGCAACGTCGTCATCATCGGCTCCGGGCCGGCCGGCTACACCGCGGCCGTCTACGCCGCCCGCGCCAACCTGCAGCCGCTGCTGTTCGAGGGCGCGGTCACCGCCGGCGGCGCCCTGATGAACACCACCGACGTCGAGAACTTCCCCGGCTTCCGCGACGGCATCATGGGCCCTGACCTCATGGAGGCGATGCGGGCCCAGGCCGAGCGCTTCGGCACCGAGTTCGTCACCGACGACGTCGTCTCGGTCGACCTCTCCGGCCCGATCAAGACGGTCACCGACGGCGAGGGCACGACCTACCGCGCCAAGGCCGTCATCCTGGCCATGGGCTCGGCCTATCGCGAGCTGGGCCTGCCCGACGAGAAGCGCCTGTCCGGTCACGGGGTCAGCTGGTGCGCGACCTGCGACGGCTTCTTCTTCCGCGACCAGGACATCGCGGTCGTCGGCGGCGGCGACTCGGCGGTCGAGGAGGCGACCTTCCTGACCAAGTTCGCCCGGTCGGTGACCATCGTGCACCGCCGCGACGAGTTGCGGGCCAGCAAGATCATGGCCGACCGCGCCAAGAACAACCCCAAGATCCAGTTCGCCTGGAACAGCGAGGTGGTCGGCATCCAGGGCGACCCCAAGCTGACCGGGGTGACGCTGCGGGACACGCTGTCCGGCGCCGAGCGGCAGCTGGCCGTGACCGGGCTGTTCATCGCCATCGGCCACGACCCGCGCAACGCGCTCGTCCGGGGCGTCGTCGAGCTCGACGAGGCCGGCTACGTGCTGGCCCAGGGGCGCTCGACCCGCACCAACGTCCCCGGGGTCTTCGCCTGCGGCGACCTGGTGGACCACACCTACCGCCAGGCGATCACCGCGGCCGGCTCGGGGTGCGCGGCCGCGCTCGACGCCGAGCACTACCTGGCCACGCTCACCGACCCCGAGGCCGTGACCACCGTCTCGCCGCCCTCCGACGAGACCTGACCCACCCCACCGAAGCCCTTGGGTGAGGCGCGGTCGCGGCGCTGTCGGTGCCGCGGCATACCGTCTCCCACACCGGCCGCACGTCTGACGAAAGGGACCAGCATGGGCGCCATCGCCGAGATCACCGACGCCACCTTCGACACCGAGGTGCTCAGCAGCGACAAGCCGGTGCTCGTCGACTTCTGGGCGACCTGGTGCAATCCGTGCCGGCAGGTGGCCCCGATCCTCGAGGAGATCGCCGGCGAGCACGGCGACCGGCTGCGCATCGTCAAGCTCGACACCGACGCCAACCCGGCCGTCACCACCCGTTACGGCATCACCGCCCTGCCCACCCTCGCGGTGTTCGTCGACGGGCAGATCGTCAAGACCATCCTCGGCGCCAAGCCCAAGCGGCTGCTGCTGCGCGAGCTCGACGACTACGTCGGCTGAGGTCGGCACGTTTCGCGAGGGTCGTGACGTTCGCCGGCCTTCGCGGAATCTGCTGCAGGTCACGGCGCGCACGTGGTCGTGGCCGTCCGCAGTCCGCTGCCGATCAGCGGTAGCCCTCAGGGGCGGCACTCCTGGTGGTCGTGCCAGCCGGCGACGGCGGGCGGTGCAGCCCCCGGATCGGCGCGAAGAGCCGCCCGACCGCAGCCTCGATGTCCGCTCGCCAGGTCAGCGCGGTGCGCAGGTCCAAGCGCATCCGCGGGTATGCCGCGTGCTCCCGCACCGTCTGGCAGCCCACCTCCGCGAGGAAGGCCTGGGGCAGCAGACAGGCGCCCCCCGAGGCGACCCGCCGCGGGGTGAGCGGCGTGGCGGCGAACGCCTCCAGCGCCCGGTAGCCGCGGCGCAGGCCGTCCTTGGCGGCCGCCTGGACGAGCATCCGGCCCAACCCCTGGTCCCGGTGCTCGGGGCGCACCCGCGCGGTGAGCAGCACCAGGGCGTCGTCGGACACCGGCGAGGTCGGGAAGGCCAGGGTCCGCGGCACGAGCTGCGCGGGGGCATAGCTGAGATAGCCGGCCGGCTCGCCGTTGACATAGGCGATCCGGCCGGGGCTGCCCCACTCCAGCAGCGCCGCCGTGAGCCAGCCCTGCTTGTCGGCGCGGGCGCTCGACCGGTCCGGGCCGACCTGGGCCGGTCCCAGCTCCCAGAAGGTGCACGACACGCACGGGTCGGGTAGGTCGGCGAGCCGGTCGACGGTCAGCGGCACGATCACCCGGCCGGTCCGTCGCCGCTGCTCGATCCCGTTGTGCGACAAGGGTTTTCCTTCAGTTGTCTGGGTCGAGACCGAGGACGGCGATGATCCGGTGCAGGTCCTCGACCGAGGCGAACTCGACGACGACCTTGCCCTTGCGCTGGCCCAGGCTGATGAGCACCCGGGTGTCCAGCCGGTCGGCGAGCCGGGCGGCCAGGTCGTCCAGCTGGGGGCGGCGCGCCCCGGGCCGAGGGGCCCGGCGGGTGGCCGGGGCGGCGTCGCCGCCCAATGCGACGATCTCCTCGACCGAGCGCACCGACAGGCCCTCGGCGACGATCCGCTGGGCCAGCCGCTCCATCGCCGCGCCGTCCGCCAGGCCGAGCAGGGCGCGCGCATGGCCGGCCGACAGCACCCCCGCCGCGACCCGCCGTTGGACCTGCGGCGGCAGGCGCAGCAGCCGCAGGGTGTTCGTCACCTGGGGTCGCGACCGACCCAGCCGGGTCGCCAGCTCCTCCTGGGTGCCGCCGAAATCGTCGAGCAACTGCCGATAGGCGGCCGCCTCCTCGAGCGGGTTGAGCTGGCTGCGGTGCAGGTTCTCCAGCAGCGCGTCCCGCAGCAGCGCGTCGTCGGCGGTCTCCCGGATGATCGCCGGGATGGTGGCCAGGCCGGCCAGCTGGGTTGCCCGCCAACGGCGTTCGCCCATGACCAGCTCGTAGCGCGGCGGTCGCTCGGGTCCCTCCCCCGCGCCGACGGCCGCAGCCGGGTCGGATGGGTCGGCCGGGTCGACGGAGCTGGCCGGGTCGGATGGGGGCAGCGGCCGCACGACGACCGGCTGCAGCACCCCGATCTGGCCGATCGAGTGGACCAGTTCCTGCATGTCCTGCTCGTCGAAGATGGTGCGCGGCTGGCGGGGGTTGGGGCGGATCGCCGCCACCGGCAGCTGCGCGAAACTCGCCCCCGGCACCGGCGCGAGCTCGGGGCGGCCCGGCCCCGGCTCGCCCCGCCCCTGCTCGTCCCGCCCCTGCTCGTCCTGCCCGCGTTCGTCCGGCCGCCGCTGGTCGCCCGCGCCGGCGGCTTTGGCGTCGCCGAAGAAGACGTCGACCGGGCGGGGCTGCGGGTCCCGCGGCGCCCCGGGCTCACCGGCCGGGTGCGGCCCGGTGGGGATCAGGGCGCCCAGCCCGCGGCCGAGGGCCTGTCGCTTGTCGTTCACTCGGCTCCTTCGACGGCCGGGGCGGGCTGGGCGGCGCCGCGGTGGGCGATCTGGGTGGCGGCCTCGAGGTAGGCCAGCGCCCCGCTGCTCAGCGGATCGTAAGTCATCACCGTCTCCCCGAAGCTCGGTGCCTCGGACACCCGCACCGAGCGCGGGATCGTCGTCGTCAGGGTCTGCTGCGGGAAGTGCGCCCGCACGTCGTCGGCGACCTGGGCGGACAGCCGGGTCCGGGCGTCGAACATGGTCAGCAGGATCGTCGTCACCGCGAGGTCCGGGTTGAGATGGGTGCGCACGAGCTCGACGTTCTTGAGCAGCTGCGACAGCCCTTCCAGGGCGTAGTACTCGCACTGGATCGGGATGAACAGCTCGCGCGCGGCGACCAGCGCGTTGACGGTGAGCAGGCCCAGGCTGGGCGGGCAGTCGATGAGCACGTAGTCATAGGCCGCCGCGCTCCCCTCCTCGTCGGCGCGGCGCAGGTGCTGGGCCAGGGCGCGGGCCAGCCGGCCCTCCCGGGCGACCAGGGCGACGAGTTCGATCTCGGCGCCGGCCAGGTCGATCGTCGACGGTGCGCAGTACAGGCCGGGGACCGTGCTGGACTGCTGCACGACGTCGGCGAGCGGGACCCCGTCGACGATGACCTCGTAGATCGACGGGGTGCCGGCGCGGTGCTCCACCCCGAGCGCGGTGCTCGCGTTGCCCTGCGGGTCCAGGTCGACGACGAGCACCTGCAGCCCGGCCTGGGCCAGGGCCGCCGCGATGTTGACCGCGGTCGTCGTCTTGCCGACCCCGCCCTTCTGGTTGGCTACGGTCATCACCCGGGTATGCCGCGGGCGGGGCAGCGGCTCGGCGGCCGGCACCACCGGTCGGCGTCGCTCGGCAGCCTCGACCGGTGCCTCGGCGGGCCGGACCGGCCCCGGCCCGGCGTCATCGACCGCCCCGGCGTCGCCAGCAGTGTCCGGGGCGTCCCTTGTTTCACGTGAAACGACGGGCGCCGGCCCGCTCTCGACCGAGACGACCGGCCCGGCCTCGGCGTCGGGCGGGGCGTCGTCCGTTTCACGTGAAACGTCCGTCGGGCGTCCAACGTCGGCCGGGTCCGGCCAGCCCAGTCGGGCGGCTGCGGTCGGCGCCGTGATCGTGGGCCAGCCCAAGCCGCGGGTCGTCACGATCTGGCTCATGGTTCGATCCAACCACAGCCGAGCGGCCCAGCTCAGCGGACCCCGCAGCCCGGTCGAGCTCGGCCGGCCAGCCCCCGCGGGACTGCTCGGTGGACCCGCTGAGCGGGCTCGCGACGACCGGCACGACCGCCGCCGACCTGGGTCCCGCCGCAGGGATCGCCTGAGGGAAACTGCGCGGTTCGGGCTGCCGATGACGACCACGGTTGGGCCGTGCTCAGCCTGGCTGACCCGGCCCGCGCGGGCGGCCGGGCTCGGCCGGTCCGAAGGACACGACGACCGCCCGGGTGGGCTCCTCGAGCAGATCTGCGCCGAGCAGTTCGACCCGGGCCCGAACGGCTCCGGCGCGGCGCAGTTGCGGCCAGTCCTGCTCCAGCTCGGTCTGCGCGCCGGCGCCCTTGAGCGCGACGAGTGACCCGCCCGGTTCGAGCAGCGGCGCCGACCAGGGACCGAGTTTGGCCAGCCGGGCGACCGCCCGGGCCGTCGTATGCCGCACCCGCAGCCGCCCGGACCAGGCCTGCGCCCGGCCCTCGTGCAGCTCGACGTGATCCAGGCCGAGCGTCCGCACCGTTGACTCGAGCCAGACGATTCGCCGGTGCAGCGGCTCGACCAGGTGCAGCCGCAGGTCGGGCCGGGCGATGGCCAGCACCAGGCCGGGCAGCCCGGCCCCGGACCCCAGGTCGGCGACCGTGGCGGCTGGGTCCACCAGCGGCGCGGCGACGGCGCAGTTGAGCACGTGCCGGTCCCACAGTCGCGGACCCTCCCGGGGCCCGATGAGGCCGTGGTCGATGCCGGTCGTCGCGAGCAGGCCGACGTAGCGCTCGGCCAGCCCCAGCCGGTCCCCGAAGATCACCCGCGCGGCCGGCGGGGTGGCCGGCACCCGGTCGGTCACGGCGGCCCGAGCCGGGCGTCCAGGACCGCGCGCCAGTCCGCGTCGGCCAGACCGGCCGCGACGAGCAGATCGCGCCAGTCGGTGCGAGCCAACGCGACGGCCTCGTCCCAGGCGGTCCACCGGCCGTCCGCGAGCAGCACGAGCGCGGCCTGCAGCCGCTCCGGGTCCTGGCCGTCGGCCGACGGCAGCCGGGCCGGGAGGTCGGTCAGCGCGGCGACGACCGCCGCCACCGACCCGGCCGGCCAGCTCTCGTGCACCAGCCGGGTCAGCCGGGCCGACAGTGGTTTCACGTGAAACACCGCGAGCCCTGCCGACGCGCGAGACGCTCCGATCCTGGTTTCAGGAAACACCGGTTCGACCCCACGCCGGGTGCGGTCAGGCCGGGGAGATGACGATTCGGCGGTGCGGTTCGATGCCCTCGGACTCGGAGACCAGTCCGGCCGCAGTGACCTCGTCGTGGACGACCTTGCGCTCGAACGCGGTCATCGGGGCCAGTTCCACGGACTGACCCGACGTGCGCACCTGCTCGATGGTCTCCTGGGCCAGCCGCACCAGGGTGGCCCGCCGGTCGGCGCGGAACCCCGCGATGTCGAGCATGAGCCGGCTCCGCTCGCCGGTCGCGGTCTGCACGGCCAGCCGGGTCAACTCCTGCAGGGCGTCGAGCACCCGGCCGTCCGGGCCGACCAGCCGGCGCGGCACCCGGCCCTCCTCGGAGTCGACGATCGCCACCGCCGCCCGGTCGCCGTCCACGTCGACGTCGATGTCACCGTCCAGGTCGCAGATGTCGAGCAGCCGCTCGAGGAAGTCGGCCGCCACCTCGCCCTCGCGCTCGAGCAGCACGACCCGCCGCGACCCGGCCGCGCGGGAGCCGGCATCCTCCGCCGGCTCGGGGTCCGCCGGGTCACCGGCCGAGTCCGCGGAGTCGAGCGACTCAGCCGGCCCAGTCTCAGCCGACCCGGACGCCGACCCAGACTCGGCTGTGGGCTCCGCCGACCCCCCGACCGCGCCGTCGTCGTCAGCGCCGTCGTCGTCGGCGTTGTCCTCGTCAGCGTCGTCGATGAAATCGCTGGTCATCGCCGCCCCGTCGACCGGACCGAGCCCGTCTGCCGGGACCACGACATCACCGATCGTGTCGTCGACAACGACCGATTCGGGCGCCGAGCCGGCCGCGATCACCGCACCCTCCGGGCTGCCGTCGGTCCCCGGGGCATCGGTCACCGGGCCATCGCTGACCGGGGCATCGCTCACACGGGCATCGCTCATGGTGTCTCCTTGTCGCCAGCCGCGGCGGTCGCGCTCCGGCGCGTGCCGCGGCATACCTCACTGGTCGTTGATCGGCTCGCCGTCGGCGGGGCGGGCCGGGCCGGCGCGTTTGGCGCGCTTCTTGCTCATCGGCTGTTGCCGCTGCCGGTTGACCGGCGGTGCGTCCTGTACCGGGCCGTCCGGCGCGTCCAGGCCGGGCAGGCTCAGTTTGGTGACGGTCTTGCCCCGGCGTGCCTGCCGCTCGTGCAGGGCTCGCTCGGCGGCCGAGCCGGGGGCCGGCAGTTTGCGGATGACGTAGAACTGCTGCCCCATCGACCACAGGTTGGTGGTCAGCCAGTAGAGCAGCACGCCGATCGGGAAGTTGACCCCGGACACCGCGAAGATCACCGGCATGAGATAGAGGATGATGTTCTGCTGCTTCATGAACGGGTTGCTCAGCGCCGACTCCGGCATGTTCTTGCGCATGAGCTGGCGCTGCGTCGTGAAGGTCGTCGCCGACATCAGCACGATGAGCACGATCGTGACGATCTTGGTCGCCAGGTCGGTCGACCCGAGGAAGGTCGACGAGAACGGCGCCCCGAAGATGTTGGAGCTCTCGATCTCGTGGGCGATCTGCGGGGTGATCGGCCCGATCGGCGCGTGCCGGCCCTCGGCGATCGACTTGAGGTTGTTGAGCACGGTGAACAGCGCGAAGAAGAACGGCGACTGCAGCAGGATCGGCAAGCACGAAGCCAGCGGGTTGGTCCCGGTCTTCTTGTAGAGCGCCATCGTCTCCTGGGTCATCGCCTGGCGCGACTCAGGGTCGGTCTTGCCCTTGTACTTCTGCTGGATCTTCTGCACCTCGGGCTGGATGAGCTGCATCTTGCGAGAAGCGTGGATCTGCTTGACGAACAGCGGGATGAGCACGATCCGCACGACGACGGTGAGCCCGACGATCGACAGTGCCCACGCCCAGCCGCCGCCGATGCCGATCATCGTCCACAGTTTGTGCCACGCGATCATGACCCACGCCTCCGCGGTGGTCAGCGGCGACAGCAGCGTGTTGAAGAAATCTCCCACGGTCGTCCTAGCTCGTCTGGTGAGATCGGTGTCTCACCTGGTGGTTGTGGTGCGCATCCGGGCGAGTATGCCGCGCGGCGGGCACCGGTGGTCAGGTGCGGGTGAGGTGGTCCTCACCACGGGAGGTGGGCCGCGCATCCGCACGGGAAGCACGCCGCGCATCCGCACGGGAAGCACGCCGCGCATCCGCACGGGAAGCACGCCGCGCATTCGCACGGGAAGCACGCCGCGCATCGGTCGGCTCGGGTCGCTCGGGCACGTGGTCGACGCCGCCGGCATTCCACGGGTGACAGCGGGCCAGCCGGCGAGCGGCCAGCCAACTGCCCTGGATCGGGCCGAAGCGCAGCAGCGCGGTGACCGCGTAGCTCGAGCAGGACGGGTAGAAGCGGCAGGACGGTGGGGTCACCGGGGAGACGAAGGCCTGATAGATCCGCACCAGCAGCACCAGCGGCCAGGCGCCGAGCCGCCGCCAGGTCCACGGCCCGCGGAACAGGTCGGCGAAGTAGCGGCGCCAGATATCTGCCAGGGTGCTCACCGGACCCTCCCGGCGACGAGCGCGAGCAGCCGGTCCAACTCGCCGCCCAGCGCCGCCGAGTTGGCGCCGGCCGCGGCCGGCTGGGCGCGCACGACCAGGTCGTGACCGGCCGGCAGCAGCGCGATCCGGTCGCGCACCAGGTGGCGCAGCCGCCGGACCGTGCGGTTGCGCACCACGGCACCGCCGACGGCCGCGGACACGACGAAACCGACCCGGGGGACGCGGGTTCCCTCCGGGTCGGTCTGGGCCAGGTGCAGCACGAGCAACTCACCTCCGGCTCGGGCGCCGCGGGCGGCACCGGCCCGTCGGCCGGCCGCGCGCAGCACCGCTCGGAACTGCTCGGACGTGCGCAGCCGGTGTGCGGCCGGCAGCACACGAGCCTCAGGCGGACAGTTCGGAGCGGCCCTTGCGCCGGCGCGCGGCGATGATCGCGCGGCCCGCGCGGGTGCGCATCCGCAGGCGAAAACCGTGCACCTTGGCGCGGCGACGGTTGTTGGGCTGGAAGGTGCGCTTGCTCACGGCGGTTCTCTCCGTCGGTCAGCAGCCGGCGGCTGCGGGTGGGGCCTGGCGGTCCGGTCCGGTCGGGGCCACGACGACCCGGGCCGGTGAGTCCGGAGCAGGTCGGTGGGCAGGCAGCATCGATCGGACGGAAGTCGCCTCTCAGGGTAAGGGCCCGCACCCAGGGAATCAAACCGCCGGGCTCGACCCGTCGACCGGGCGACGCATCGACGGGTCCGGATTATCCGGGCCAGCCGTTGGCTCACCGGGCAGCGACACGCCGGCAATCGGTGTACTCTCTCCCGAGCGGGTCCCGCCGAGGTCTCCCCACCGGCCCTGAGTCATCGTCGACCAGGGTCCACCGCGGTTACGCACATCCTGTGGACAACGGTGTGGACAAGTCCTATGGTGGACCGCTCCGGCGCCGATACCGCCGGCACGAGGACGTCGACAGTGATCCGGGGGGCGTGCCACATGGCCGAAGAGGAGTTGGCCGCAGTCTGGACCAGGGTGCAGCAGACCCTCGATCCCGAGGCCATCTCCGGCAAGGCCCGCGCCCTGCTGGGCACCACCCGGCTGCTCGGCATCATCGAGCAGACCGCCCTGGTCGCGGTGCCCAACGAGTTCACCCGCACCGTCGTCGAGGGCGAGTTGCGCGACCTGCTGACCCGGACGATGGGCACCGAGACCGGCCGGGACCTGGCCCTCGCGGTGACCGTCGACCCCTCGCTCGAGGACATCGCCCCGCTGCCTCAGGCCGACCTCGACGGCCACTTCCCGCAGGCCGGCACCCTGCTCGGCGAGCGCTTCGGCACCGAAGCCCACCAGCCCGATCCGGCAGCGCCGGGCGCGGAGCCGGCCGCGCGGCATACCGACGGCAACGGCACCCGGCTCAACCCGAAGTACACCTTCGACACCTTCGTCGCCGGCTCGAGCAACCGGTTCGCGCACGCGGCGGCCAGCGCGGTCGCCGAGACGCCGGCCAAGTCCTACAACCCGCTGTTCATCTACGGCGACTCGGGGCTGGGCAAGACCCACCTGCTGCACGCGATCGGGCACTACGTGCACCAGATGTATCCCGAGTTCCGGGTCCGCTACGTCAACAGCGAACAGTTCACCAACGAGTTCATCAACAGCATCCGCGACGACCGGGCGGCCGGCTTCCAGAGCCTCTACCGCGACGTTGACGTGCTGCTCATCGACGACATCCAGTTCCTGGCCCGCAGGGTGCAGCC
>CAZYHR010000031.1:24777-29909 GCA_964647395.1 uncultured Intrasporangiaceae bacterium
GCAGACGCAGGAGGAGTTCTTCCACACCTTCAACACGCTGCACAACGACTCCAAGCAGGTCGTCATCACCTCCGACCTGCCGCCCAAGCAGCTGACCGGTTTCGAGGAGCGGCTGCGCAGCCGGTTCGAATGGGGGCTGCTCACCGACGTGCAGGCACCCGACCTGGAGACCCGCATCGCCATCCTGCGCAAGAAGAGCGCCCAGGAGCAGCTCAGCTGCCCCGACGACGTCCTGGAATACATCGCCACCCGCATCACCAGCAACATCCGCGAACTCGAGGGCGCCCTGATCCGGGTCACCGCATGGGCCAACCTGCAGGGCGAACCGGCCGACGTGGCGCTGGCCGAGCACGTGCTCAAGGACCTGGTCCCCACCGAGGCGCCGATCCAGATCACCGTCCAACTGATCCAGCGCGAGACCTCCGAGTACTGCTCGGTGAGCATCGAGGACCTGTGCGGCTCGTCGCGCTCCCGGCAGTTGGTCACCGCCCGGCAGATCGCCATGTACCTGTGCCGCGAGCTGACCGAGATGTCGCTGCCCAAGATCGGCCAGGCGTTCGGTGGACGCGACCACACCACCGTCCTGCACGCCGAGCGCAAGATCCGCGAGTCGATGCGCGAGAAGCGGGCCATCTACAACCAGGTCACCGAACTCACCGCCCGGATCCGGGCCCGCGCCGCCACCGCGCACTGACCGATATCCCGCGGGCCGGTATGCCGTGGACCGGTATGCCGTGGACCGGTATGCCGCGGGCGCGCCCCGCCAGCCGGGCCGGCGGTCCCGCCGGGGCACCTTTGCCGCAGGTTGTCCACATTTTCCCCAGGTTGTCCACAGTCGTCCCGACCCCGGTCCGGATCGCCGGGCGGTCGGCTTGTCCCCAGGCCCTTGTGGATAGCTGTGGACAACCGGCCCGGATCGGGGGACAACCGGCGACCCGGAGGTGGACCCGGTGTGACCGGCTGACGGACATCCCCAGCCGCCGGGCGCCGGTCCCCGCCGCGCCCACCGGATGTGCACACCCTCGCGTCCGCGCTGACCTGCCGCGATCCCGGTTGTCCCCAGCATCCACAGCACCGATGGCGACGACGAACCAGATCCAGGTAGCCGACCGCACCGACAACGGGGGGCGCGGGCGGCGACCGGACCGAGCCGGACCATTTCCGCAGCCCCGGGTCGTGGTCAACCCGACCCGGACGCATTAGGGTCGGATTCCCTGCACGGCGTCCCGCGCAGGTGCACACTTGCGCAGGCGCCCGATGCGGGCGGGTCGAGGCAGAAGGAAGAAGCAACCGTGAAGTTCCGGGTGGAGCGTGAGGTCCTGGCCGATGCCGTGACGTGGGTGGCCCGGGGGCTGCCCGCCCGGCCGCCGGTGCCGGTGCTGTCCGGGGTGCTCGTCGAGGCCGACGCGGCCGGCACGGTCACCCTGTCGGCCTTCGACTACGAGGTGTCCGCCAAGGTGACGGTCGCGGCCGACGTCGACGCGGCCGGCACCGTGCTGGTCGCCGGTCGGCTGCTGTCGGACATCTCGCGCAACCTGCCCACCGGCAAACCGGTCGACGTGGCCACCGACGGCACCAAGGTCCAGGTCACCTGCGGCACCAGCCGGTTCAGCCTGCTGATGATGCAGGCGGACGACTACCCGACGCTGCCGGCCGCCCCGCAGGCCTCCGGGACGATCGCCGGGGACGTCTTCACCCAGGCCGTGCAGCAGGTCGCCATCGCCGCCGACCGGGGCGACACCCTGCCGATCCTCACCGGCGTCAAGATGACCGTCGACGGCGAGCGGGTCACCCTGCTGGCCACCGACCGCTACCGCCTGGCGATGCGCGAGCTGACCTGGCACCCGGCCAGCAGCGACGCGGCATACACGGCGCTGGTGCCGGCGCGCACCCTGAGCGACACCGCCAAGTCGCTCGGCGCGGCCGGCTCGGTCGAGCTGGCGCTGGGCGACAACGCCGGCGGCGACGGGCTGATCGGCTTCGAGGCCGGGCAGCGGCGGGCCACCACCCGGCTGCTGGACGGGGAGTACCCCAAGGTCACCTCGATCTTCCCGACCTCGGTCGACACCGAGGCCGTCGTCGGCACCGGCGAGCTCATCGAGGCGGTCAAGCGGGTCTCGCTGGTGGCCGAGCGCAACACCCCGGTGCGGCTGCGGTTCACCGACGGCGAGCTCGCCATCGAGGCCGGCACCGGCGACGACGCCCAGGCCTCCGAGGCGGTCGCCGCCACCCTGACCGGCCCGCCGATCGAGGTCGCCTTCAACCCGCACTTCCTGCTCGACGGGCTGGGCGTCCTGGGCGCGGCATACACGCGGTTCTCGTTCACCCAGCCGCTGCGCCCGGCGGTGCTGTCCGGCCAGGCCGACGCCGACGGCGAGGCCGACTCGTCCTACCGCTACGTGCTCATGCCGGTGCGCTTCGCCAGCTAGCCGGCCGGTGGGCCCCGCGGTGGCGTGGCCCGGTGGGGCGGCCCGGCGCGGGGCGGCAACGGCAACATGCGGCACGGCACGGCACCGCGCTGGCCCGGCGGACTAGCCTGCACATGAAACCGCGCGAGGTCGTGCGCATCACTCCCGAAAGGACGTCCCCATGCAACTCGGTCTGGTCGGTCTCGGCAGGATGGGCGGCAACATGCGCGAGCGGATCCGGCGCGCCGGCCACGAGGTCATCGGCTACGACATGAACGCCGAGGTCCGCGACGTGGGCAGCCTGGCGACCCTGGTCAAGCGCCTGGAGGCCCCTCGAGTGGTCTGGGTCATGGTGCCGCACGGCAAGCCGACCCGGGACACGGTGGCCAAACTGGGCGACCTGCTCGAGCAGGGCGACGTCGTCGTGGACGGCGGCAACAGCCGCTTCACCGACGACATCGCCAACGCGAAGATGTTGGCGGACAAGGGCATCGGCTACGTCGACTGCGGTGTCTCGGGCGGCATCTGGGGCCTGGAGAACGGGTACGGCCTGATGGCCGGCGGGGCCAAGAAGCACGTCGAGGCGGTCATGCCGATCTTCGACGCGCTGCGTCCCGAGGGTGAGCGCGAGCTGGGCTTCGTGCACGCCGGCGACGTCGGCGCGGGGCACTACGCGAAGATGGTGCACAACGGCATCGAGTACGCCCTCATGCACGCCTACGCCGAGGGCTACGAGCTGCTCATGAAGAAGGACATCGTCAAGGACGTGCCGGGCTGCTTCAAGGCCTGGAGCCGGGGCACCGTGGTGCGGTCCTGGCTGCTCGACCTGCTCGTCGACGCGCTCGACGAGAACCCCACCCTGGACAACGTGTCCGACTACACCAACGACTCCGGCGAGGGTCGCTGGACCGTCGAGGAGGCGATCGACAACGCGGTGCCGATGCCGGTCATCTCGGCCTCGCTGTTCGCCCGGTTCGCCTCGCGCCAGGAGGTCAGCCCGGCGATGCAGGCGGTGGCGGCGCTGCGCGGGCAGTTCGGTGGCCACGCGGTCATGGACATCGCCGAGGGCAAGCGGCTGCGCGAGACCGTCAATGAGGGCCCGGGCGCGGGCGTCTCCCCCGGCCAGCAGCTGACCCCGGCCAAGCGCTCCGGCGTCAAGACCTCGCCGCGCAAGGGGACCGCGCCGTCGTCCCCCGACTACGTGGTCACCGAGCGCGCCGAACGGGCCGCCAAGCACGCGGCCAAGCCGCGTAAGGTCAGCGCCAAGAAGACCGCCGTGACCAAGACGGCGGTGCGCAAGCGCGGCTGACCGGGAGAGGCGGGTGACGCGGTGCACGTGCGTCACCTGTCGCTGGTCGACTTCCGCTCGTATGCCGCCGCGGAGTTGCCGCTCGGGCCGGGCGTCACGACGATCATGGGCCTCAACGGCCAGGGCAAGACCAACCTCGTCGAGGCGCTCGGCTACGTCGCCACGCTGGGCAGCCATCGGGTCGCGACCGACCAGCCGCTGGTCCGCTTCGGAGCCGGGCAGGCGGTGATCCGCGCGGCCGTGGTGCGGCACGGTCGGGAGAGCCTGGTCGAGTTGGAGCTGACCCCGGGCCGCGCCAACCGGGCCCGGCTCAACCGCTCGCCGCTGCCGCGCACCCGCGACGTGCTCGGCACCCTGCGCACCGTGCTGTTCGCCCCCGAGGACCTGGCCCTGGTCAAGGGCGACCCGGCCGGCCGGCGGGCCTTCCTCGACGATCTGCTCGTGCAGCGTCAGCCGCGCTGGGCCGGGGTGCGCCAGGACTACGACCGGATCCTCAAGCAGCGCAACGCGCTGCTCAGATCGGCGGCCCCGGTGCTGCGCAAAGGTGCGCCACGGCGGCGGTCGGCCGGCCTGGCCGAGGGCGAGGACCCCGGGGGCGCCCGGGAGGCCGCGCTGCACACCCTCGACGTCTGGAACCACCACTTGGCCGAGGTCGGGGCCCAGTTGCTCTATGCCCGGCTGCGGCTGCTGCGCGACCTGCGGCCGTTCCTCACCGAGGCCTACACCTCGGTCAGCGCCGGCCGCACCGAGGTCGGCGCCGCCTATCGGGCCGGGCTGCGCGACCCGGCCGCGCAGGCGGTGCTGGCCGGCGAGGTGCCCGAGGTCGCCGAGTTGCGCGACGAACTGCTGGCCGCCGCGCAGCAGCAGCGGGCCGCCGAGGTCGAGCGCGGGGTGTCGCTGGTCGGCCCGCACCGCGACGACCTCGTGCTGAGCCTCGGACCGCTGCCCGCCAAGGGCTATGCCAGCCACGGCGAGGCGTGGTCGTTCGCGCTGGGGCTGCGGCTGGCGGCATACCAGTTGTTGCGCCGCGACCTGGGCGAGGACCCGGTGCTGGTGCTCGACGACGTCTTCGCCGAACTCGACACCCAGCGCCGCGAGCGGCTCGCCGCCCTGGTCGCCGACGGCGAGCAGGTGCTGGTCACCGCCGCCGTCGGGGCCGACGTGCCGGACGGGCTGCGCAGCAGCGGCCGCACGTATGCCGTCACCCTCGGCGAGGTCATGCAGGTCGCCGATGCGGTCGTCGCCGATGATGTCGGGGGTGCCGTGGCCGCGCCGGACGCCCCGGCGGTCCCGGAGGTCGCCGATGCCCCCTGACCCCGCTGACCCCCGTGACAGCGCCGGGCTGGACCCGCTGCCGGTCGCCGACCCGGATGGCGTGCCGGCCCCGGACGCCGCCGAGGCCGCCCGGGCGGCCC
>CAZYHR010000032.1:0-29218 GCA_964647395.1 uncultured Intrasporangiaceae bacterium
GCCCGCCGCCCGCAGGTCCAGGAGCGGATGACCGGTCAGATCGCCGACGCCCTGGTCGAGCACCTCGGCGTCATGGGTTGCATCGTCGTGATCGAGGCCGAGCACCTGTGCATGTCGATGCGCGGGGTCCGCAAGCCCGGCGCCCAGACCATCACGTCGGCGGTCCGCGGGCAGCTGCGGGCCTCGGCGACCCGGGCCGAGGCGATGTCGCTGATGCTCGGCGGCAAACGGTGACCCCGCCGGGCCCGGTGGCCGGCCCGTTCGCCGGCAGCGCCGGCGCGGGCGGTGGTGCGGGCGACGGCGCGGGTGAGGGGGACCGAACGCTCGTCATGGGGGTGGTCAACGTCACCCCCGACTCGTTCAGCGACGGCGGGCTCTGGCTGGACCCGCAGGCCGCTCTGGGGCAGGCTCGCGAGCTCGTCGCGCACGGCGCCGACCTGCTCGACATCGGCGGCGAGTCGACCCGCCCCGGCGCCGCGCGACCGTCGGTCGCCGACGAGCTGCACCGGGTCGTGCCGGTCGTCCGGGCGGTCGCCGGGCTGGGGGTGCCGGTCTCGGTCGACACGATGCGCGCTGAGGTGGCCGCCGCAGCGCTGGACGCCGGTGCGCAGCTGGTCAACGACGTCTCCGGTGGCCTGGCCGACCCCGAGATGGTGCCGCTCGTCGCGGAGCGTGCCGTGCCGTTCGTCGCCATGCACTGGCGGGGCCACAGCCACGACATGCAGAGCCGGGCGGCATACCAGGACGTGGTGGCCGACGTCTGCCGCGAGCTCGCCGAGCGGCGGGACGCGATCCTGGCCGCCGGCGTCGCCGCGGACCGGCTGGTCCTCGACCCCGGGCTCGGCTTCGCCAAGACCCCCGAGCACAACTGGGTGCTGCTCGCGCACCTGTCCGAGCTGCACGAACTCGGGCACCCGCTGGTGGTCGGCACCTCCCGCAAGGCCTTCCTCGGGCGGGTCGGCCGACCCGAGGGGGCCGAGCCGCGGCCCCCGCTCGAGCGCGACGTCGCGACCGCCGCGACCAGCGTGCTCGCCGCGCAGGCCGGGGTGTGGTGCGTCCGGGTTCACGACGTCCGGGGCACCCGTGACGCGCTCGACGTGCTGGCGGCCTGGCAGGCGGCCACCGCCGCGACCTCGGCGCGGTCCCTGCCGGCCACCGTGCAGGACGAGGCATGACCCGGCCGCCGCTGGACGAGATCCGGCTGCTCGGGGTCAGCGGCACGGGTCGGCACGGGGTGCTGGAACACGAGCGACGCGACGGCCAGGTCTTCGTCGTCGACGTCGTCCTGGGCCTCGACGTGCGCCGGGCCGCCCGGACCGACACGCTGGCCGACACCGTCGACTACGGCCAGGTCGCCGCCGGGGTGCTGGCGCGCATCGAGGGCCGGCCGTGCGATCTCATCGAGACCCTCGCCGACCGGATCGCCGCCGACGTCCTGGCCGACCCGCGGGTCGAGTCGGTCGAGGTCACCGTCCACAAGCCGCAGGCGCCGGTGGGGGTGCCGTTCGGCGACGTCCAGGTGGTCGTGCGCCGGCAGCGGGGCACGCCGGTGGTCATCGCCCTGGGCGCCAACCTCGGCGATCCGCTGGCCACCCTGACCGCAGCCGTCGCGGCGCTGCCCGACGTGCCGGGGCTGACCGTGACGGCCGTCGCGCCCCTGGTCGAGTCCGACCCGGTCGGCGGCCCGCCCGACCAGCCGCCGTATCTCAACGGGGTCGTCCTGGCCGGCTACCCGGGGGAGCCGGCCCAGTTGCTGCGCGAGTTGCACGCCATCGAGTACGGGCACGGCCGGGTCCGCGACGTGCGTTGGGGGCCAAGGACGTTGGACCTCGACCTGATCCAGTTCGGGGTGCCTGGCACCCCCCGGGAGCGGCTCTCGGTCGACCCCGCGCTCGTGCTGCCGCACGCTCGGGCGCACGAGCGGGCCTTCGTGCTGCGGCCCTGGGTGTCGGTCGATCCCGGGGCGCTGGTGCGGCTCGGGCATGTCGTCGCCGCGCCGGTCGAGCCGGTCGCCGACGTGCTCGCGCGCCTCGACGAGTCGGGATTGCGGCCCGGGCCGCAGTGGCCGGTATGACGACCGAGGGGCTGCGGGTCTCCCGGGTGCTCGCGGTCGGCGTCGGCACCTTGCTGGTCTGTCTGGCGCTGCTGCGGCTCACCGGCTTCGTGCCACCCGCGCCGACCTGGCTCGCCGGGCTGGTCCTCGCGCTGCTGGCCGCCTTCGTCGTCGGGGCGGGCTGGGCGGTGCGGCGCACCCGGCTGGGCCGGCTGAGCCGGCCGGTGCCGCCGCTGCGCGCCGCGCGCACGCTCGTGCTCGCCCAGGCCGGCGCGCTCACCGGGTCGCTGATGGCCGGCTGGTACGCCGCCCAGGCCGTCGTGCTGCTGCCCGACCTGGACGTCGACTCGCAGCGCTCCCGGGTGTGGCTGCTCGTGGCCCTGGCGGGCACCTCGGTCGTGCTGGCCGTCGCCGGCCTGATCAGTCAGGCGCTCTGCCGGATCCCACCCGAGCAACGCGGCCCCGACCAGGACGAGGCGCAGGAGGAGACCGCGCTGCCGTGACCGGCCCCTGGGACAGTGGGCCGGGCGAGCCGACGCTCCCGCCGGCCGCCGAACCGACGCCGCCGCGAGGTGGGTCGAGGCCGCCGGGGGGCGCGGTGAGCCGGTCGCCCGGCGACCTCGTGCCGCGCCCGGCGCAGGCTCGGGTCGTCGTGCCGGCGCCGGGCCCGGGTGCGGGCAACTGGACGGGCGCCCCCAGCGCGGTGTGGTCCGACGGTGCGATCTGGCTGGCCTACCGGGTGCGTCGTCCGCTGGACCGGGGCCGCGGCGTCGCGGTCGTGGTCGGGCGGTGGGTCGACGGACGGCCGGTCCAGCAGGTGACCCGGCTGCACCGGGACCGCTTCGCCGCCGAGTCGCTCGAGCGGCCGGCGCTGGTGCGGCGCCCCGACGGCGGCTGGCGGATCTACCTCAGCTGCGCCACCCCCGGCAGCAAGCACTGGCGCGTCGACGCCGTGGACGCCGGCTCGGTCGAGGGCCTCGGCGCGGCCGAGCCGGTGACCGTCGTGCCAGGAGACCGGACGACGGGTGTCAAGGACCCGGTGGTCGTCGTCGACGACTCCGGTTGGCACGCCTGGATCTGCTGCCACCCGCTCGACCTGCCGGGTCACGAGGACCGGATGACCAGCCGGTATGCCTGGAGCGTCGACGGATTGACCTGGCAGGACCGGGGTGAGGCGCTCGCGCCCACCCCCGGCACCTGGGATGCCCGCGGCACCCGGATCACCGCCGTGCTCGGTGGGCTCGACCCAGCCGGCCGAGCCGCGGGCCAGCCGGCCCGCGCCGTGCTCTACGACGGCCGTCGCCGCGCCGCCGACAACTGGCACGAGCACACCGGGCTGGCCCTGCGCGGCCCGGACGGCCGGCTGCTGGCCCGACCCGGACCCGCCGCGGCCGGCCCGGTCGGTTCCACCGCCTGCCGCTACGCCACCGTCGTCCCACTTCCCGACGGTCGGCACCGGCTCTTCTACGAGCTGGCCAACCCCGACGGCTCCCACGACCTGGTCACCGAGCTGCGCTGAGCGCCGCCACCACGGCCGCGCCCCGCACGATCGGGGACGTTCACCGACGTGCTGGTGTGGGTATTCGCCCCCGATCCGCTCGGTCAGGCCTCGTGGGGAGTGATCGGGGGCGATGACCGACGTCCTGGCGTGGGTGTTCGCCCCCGATCTTGCTCAGCCGGGCCTCGGCAGGCGCGCGCCTGGGTGGTGCGGCGGGCGTCGGCGGCTACGGCAGATCCAGGACCCCCGGCGCAGCCGGCCAGAGCTGCCGGGAGCGCTGCTCGGGATACGGCACGACGGCGGGACTGGCGTCGACGACCCAGGTGGCGCCGTCCTCGCACGTCGGCCAGCCGGGGTCACCGGTGGTCGCGAAGTCGGTCCACGCCCGGCGCAGCATCTGCGACACCGCGGCGGCCTCGGCGGTCGGCTCGCCGATGAGCAGCGCCGGCTGGCCCGCCGTGAGGTTGCCGAACACCAGGGGCACGTCCAGCCCGTGGCAGGCACCGAGCGCGCCGCCCAATCCCGGTGCGGGCCAGGTCAGCTCATAGAGGTATGCCGCGCCACCGGCGCGCACCTGCGCCTCGGCCAAGTGCACGGTCGGCATCCGGAACAGCCAGTCCGAGCGCACCGTCTCGAAGCACTCGTCCGGATCGGGGAAGGCCGCCAGCCACCGCTGCGGGTCCGGCGCGAGCAGCTGCGCCGCCTCCCGCGCCTGCTGCGCGGTCACGGCGCCCAGCGTGCCGCTCATCAGGCTGAGCAGCCGCTGCTCGTGCCGGGTGTGCCCGGCGATCAGCGGCACCCCGCCGGTCAACCCCTCCCACGGGGTGGTCGGCAGCACGTCGCCGTCCACCACCGGGGCGCACAGGATGCCCGCGTAGGCCGCCCGCCCCCACCGGTCGACCCGCCGCCCGAGATCCTCGAGCACGACGTCCCCGGCCAGCGCCAGCAACTGCGGGTCCGCGTCGGCCAGCCCCGACACCGGGACCCCGAGCTCGGCCGCGCACGCCCCGGTGAGGTCCGCGGCCAGCCCTGGCGTGAAGTAGGTACCCGGCATGCTCTGCACGATCGCCCGCTGGAACAGCCCCTGGGCGCTCGGCATGGCCAGCAACGCCGCCACCGAGCCCCCGCCGGCGGACTGGCCGCACACCGTGACCCGATCGGGGTCGCCGCCGAACCCCGCGATGTTGTCCCGCACCCACCGCAGCGCGGCGACCTGGTCGAGCAGCCCGCGGTTGGCGGGCACCTCCGGCAGCAGCCCGAAGCCCTCCAGCCCCACCCGGTAGTTGAAGGTCACCACGACCAGGCCGCCCGCGGCGAGCACCGCCCCGTCGTACTCCGGCAGCGCGGACGTGCCGAACAGGTAACCCCCGCCCTGGATCCACACCAGGACCGGCAGCCCCGCCCGGAGACCGGGCGACCACACGTTGACGGTCAGCCAGTCGGCACCGCTGCCGGCCGACCCGGCCACCCCACCGACCGCCGACTGCGGCGGCGCCGGCCCGAAGCTCTCCGCCACCCGCACGCCCACCCAGCCGGTCGCCGGCCGGGGCGCCGCGAACCGTTGCGGCACTGCGGCATACGGGATCCCGCGGAAGACGAGCAGGTCGCCCTCGGCGCGCCCGGCGACCACCCCGGCCGAAGTCTGCACGTGCGGTTCCATGCCCCGGATGATCCTGCCTGGAGCCCCCGCCGGACCACCGGTTTTCCGTCCGGCACCCCAACCGGGCCGGCTGCCGCGGACCCGCCTACTTCTCCACGTCGCCCATGACCAGCGGCACCGAGGCCAGCGCGAGCGGCAGGTCGGCGACCCGGGTGCCGGGCAGCAGGGCGGCCAGCGCCGCGGCGTGCTGGAAGGACGGGGTGCGCAGCTTGAGCCGCCAGGGCACCTTGTCGCCGCGGGAGACCAGATAGCAGCCGGCGGCGCCGAGCGGGGACTCGAGCGCGGCATACCAGTCGCCCTGCGGGACCCGCAGCACCTTGGGCAGGCGCACCTCGACCGGCCCGTCGAGGGTGTCCAGCCGATCGAGGCAGGCGACGGCGAGCCGCAGCGTCTGCTCGGTCTCCTCGGCGAGCACCTCGATCCGGGCCAGTACGTCCCCCTCGGTGCGGACCGTCACGGCGGCGGCGAGCTCGGGATAGGCCAGTTCGCGGGCGTCGCGGCGCAGGTCGAAGTCCAGCCCGCTGGCCCGCCCGACCGGCCCGCTGGCGCCGAAGGTCAGCGCGTCGTCGGTGGTCAGCACGGCCACCCCCCGGGCCCGCGCGCGGAACGCCGGCTCGCGCACCGGCGCGAGCAGCGCGGGCAGGTCGGCCAGGGCCGCGCCGAGCACCTGCCGGGCCCGCTGCGGCCAGCCGTCCGGCAGGTCGGCGCGCAACCCGCCGACCTGCACGAGCATGGTGTGCATCCGCGAGCCGGACACGTCGGCGACCAGTTCGACGAGCGACTCGCGGATCGGCGGCCGAGCCCCAGCCACCGGCTCGCCGCCCAGCGGCAACGCCTCGAGGAAGGCCAGGTGACTGGTCACCCGGGTCAGCTCGGCCAGCAGGGTGCGCACCCACACGGCCCGCTCGGGCACCTCGAGCCGCAGCGCCTGCTCGACGACCAGGGCCACCGACAGCTCACCGGTGAACGAGCCGAGCCAGTCGTGCCGGTTGGCCAGCATGAGCACCTGCCGGTAGTCCCGCACCTCGAACAGCTTCTCCGCGCCCCGGTGCAGCAGCCCGACCAGCGGGTCGGCGGCGACGACGACCTGGTCCTGCACGGTGAGCGCGAGCCGCAGCGACCCGTGGCCCAGGGGGTGGGTGGGCGGCAGCGGGATCGGCAGGTCGACGGGCCCGGCGAGGGCGACCGGACCGGTCGCCGCCAGGAGTCGCGACGTCGCGGCCGGCTGCGGCATACGGGCCATCCTGCCGCACCGCCGCGCGCCCGTCCCGCTCGGGCGGGCCGCCCGCCGCGATAGCGTGGCGGCCGTGCCAGCCGACCTGCCCGATGTCGCCGACCTCCTCGACCTCGCCGACCCCGCCGTGGTCGCCGACCCCTATCCGGCTCTGGCGCAGGCGCGTTCGCTCGCGCCGGTCGCCTGGCACAGCGGCTGGGGCCGGTATGCCGCGACCGGCCACGCCGCGTGCAACGCCGTCCTGCGCGACCGGAGCCTGGGCCGGATCTTCGTCGACCGGCAGCCCGAGTCGGACTGGGGCACGTTCAACTGGCTGCACGCCGACTCGATCCTGGACTGCGAACCGCCCAAGCACACCCGGCTGCGGCGGCTGATCGCCGGCGCCTTCGGGCGCGGCCACGTGCAGCGACTGGCTCCGCGGATCGCCGAGCTGACCCGGGGCCTCATCGACGACTGTGCCGAGCACCTCGACGGCACCGGGCGATTCGACGTCATGGAGTTGCTCGCCGAGCCGCTGCCGGTGCTGGTCATCGCCGAACTGCTCGGGGTGCCTGAGGCCGACCGGCACCTGCTGCGACCCTGGTCGCAGGCCATCGTGCAGATGTACGAGGTCACCCGGACCGCCGATCAGGACGCCGCGGCGCAGCAGGCCTGCGAGCAGTTCGCCGCCTATGTCGAGCAGCTCGCGACGGACCGGGCGGCGCACCCGGGGGAGGACCTGCTGACCGACCTGGTCCAGGCCCGCGACGGCAGCGACCGGCTGTCGCCGCGCGAGCTGGTCGCCACCGCGGTGCTGCTGCTCAACGCCGGGCACGAGGCGAGCGTCAACGGCTTCGGCAACGGGCTGGCCTCGCTGCTGGAGTCGGGACAGCCGGCGCCGCAGACCCCCGAGGCGGTCGCCCTGCTCGTCGAGGAGATGCTGCGGCACGACTCCCCCTCGCAGCTGTTCGACCGGACCGCCACCCGCGACACGGTCGTCGCCGGGATGCCGATCCGGGCCGGCGAGCAGATCAGCGCGCTGCTCGGTGGCGCCAACCGCGACCCGGCGGTCTTCCCCGAGCCGGACCTGTTCCGGCCCGGGCGGGACCCCAACCCGCACCTGGCCTTCGGGGCCGGCATCCACTTCTGCGTCGGTGCCCCGCTGGCCCGGCTCGAGCTCGGCACGTCGGTGCAGCAACTGGTGCAGCGCTGGCCCCGGCTGCAGGTCGTCGGCGCCGCGCGCCGGCCGACCTTCGTGCTGCGCGGCTTCCAGCGGCTGGACCTGGCCCCGGGCTGAGCCGGCCGGTCCCGAAGCCGGGTCCGCAGCGCCCCGCGCCGGCGCCGGGTCGCCTAGTTTGGGGGGCAGGGCGGCGACGCCGTCGGCGTCCGCACGTCCCCACCTCGAGGAGGGCAGCGCATGGACCCGACGTCGCGCGGAGCGGCCGTGGCGGCGCTGCTGGCGGCCTACGAGTCGGGCGTGCCGATCCCCCCGCTGACCCGCACCTACCCGGACCTCACCCTGGCGGACGCGTATGCCGTGCAGTTGGCCCAGGTCGAGCATCGGCTCGAGCAGGGCCGCACCGTCAAGGGCCACAAGGTGGGCCTCACGTCGGTGGCGGTGCAGCGGATGCTCGGGGTGGACGAACCGGACTACGGGCACCTGTTCGATGACTTCTTCCACCTGGAGCACGCGCCGATCCCGATCAGGCGCTTCCTGCAGCCCCGCATCGAGCCGGAGATCGCCTTCGTCCTCAAGGCGCCGCTGCGCGGGCCGGGCGTCACCGTCCACGAGGCCCTCGCCGCGGTCGACTTCGTGCTGCCGGCGCTGGAGATCGTCGACAGCCGCATCGCGGACTGGCAGATCGGGCTGCTGGACACCATCGCCGACAACGCCTCGTCGGGGGCGGTGGTGCTCGGGTCGCGGCCGACCGCCGTGGGCGCGGCCGATCTGCGCCTGACCGGCTGCACCTTCCGCCGCAACGGCCGGGTGGTCGGCACCGGTGCCGGGGGCGCGGTGCTGGGCAGCCCGGTCAACTCGCTGGTCTGGCTGGCCGACACCGTCGGTGCCCGGGGGGTCACCCTGGAAGCCGGCCAGGTCGTCCTGCCGGGCTCGGTCTGCGCGATGTCGCCGGCCGAGGCCGGGGACGTCTTCACCGCCACCTTCGCCGGGTTGGGCTCGGTGACCGCGCGATTCGCCAAGGAGTAGACCAGTGAGCACGACCCGCAGAGCCACCGCCGCCATCGTCGGCCCGGGCAACATCGGGACCGACCTGATGTTCAAGCTCCGGCGGCGCAGCGACATCATCGAGCCGCGCTACATGATCGGGGTCGACCCGGCCAGCGACGGGCTGCGCCGCGCCGGTTCGCTCGGCCTCGAGGTGAGCCACCAGGGGGTCGACTGGCTGCTGGCCCGGGACGAACTGCCCGACATCGTCTTCGAGTGCACGTCGGCCACGGCGCACGCCGCCAACGCCCCGCGCTATGCGGCCGCCGGCATCGTCGCGGTCGACCTCACCCCCGCCGCTGTCGGGCCCTACATCTGCCCCCCGGTCAACCTCGACTTCAACCTCGACGCGACCAACGTCAACCTCATCACCTGCGGCGGACAGGCGACCACACCGATGGTGCGGGCGGTCGCCGACGTCGTGCCGGTCAGCTACGCCGAGATCGTCGCGTCGATCTCCAGCCGGTCGGCCGGGCCCGGCACCCGCGCCAACATCGACGAGTTCACCGAGACCACGGCGGCGGCCCTGCAGGTCGTCGGCGGCGCCGACCGGGGCAAGGCGATCATCATCCTCAACCCGGTCGAGCCGCCGCTGCTCATGCGCAACTCGGTCTTCTGCGCCATCCCGGCTGACGCCGGGGAGCCGGGTGACCTGCAGGAACGCATCCTGGCCTCGGTCCACGACATGGTCGCGCGGGTGCAGGACTACGTGCCCGGCTACCACCTGCGCGCCGAGCCGCAGTTCGACCACGCCCGAGCGGCGTGGCAGGGCCGGGCGCGGGTCTTCGTGCCGATCGAGGTCAAGGGCCGCGGCGACTACCTGCCCGACTACGCGGGCAACCTCGACATCATCACCGCCGCCGCCGCACGGGTCGGCGACATCCTCATGGCGCACCGACTCGGCGTCGCCTCGACCTGGAAATCCTCCGCCGACCTCGGCGAGACCCCCGGCCCCGTCGTCGAGCCCGAGTCCGCGCAGGCAGGAGTGTGAACCCATGGCCGACCTGACGATGCAGCCCGGGGACCTCCCGGTGGTCACCACCGAGGTCACCGAGACCGACGTGCTCACCCACACCCCCTCCGGCGGCGGTGAGCCGGACCTGCGGATCACCGACTCGACGCTGCGCGACGGCTCGCACGCCATGGCGCACCAGTTCACCGAGGCCCAGGTGCGCGGGGTGGTGCACGCCCTCGACGCAGCCGGCGTGCCGGTCATCGAGGTGTCGCACGGCGACGGGCTGGGCGGGTCGAGCTTCAACTACGGCTTCAGCCTGGTCGACGAGCTGCGGCTGATCAAGCTCGCCGCCGCGACCGCCAAAGAGGCCAAGATCGCCTTCCTGATGCTGCCGGGTGTGGGCACCAAGGAAGACATCAAGGAGGCGCAGAACAACGGCGGATCGATCTGCCGGATCGCCACCCACTGCACCGAGGCCGACGTGTCGATCCAGCACTTCGGTGCCGCCCGCGCGCTGGGCATGGAGACCGTCGGTTTCCTCATGCTCAGTCACCGGGCCGGCCCCGAGCTGCTCGCCCGGCAGGCGCGGATCATGGTCGACGCGGGGTCGCAGTGCGTCTACGTCGTCGACTCCGCCGGTGCCCTGGTCCTGGGCGAGGCCCAGGCCCGGATCCAGGCCGTCATCGACGAGATCGGCGACCAGGCCCAGGTCGGCTTCCACGGCCACCAGAACCTCTCGCTCGGCATCGCCAACTCGGTGCTGGCCTACCAGGCCGGCGCCAAGCAGATCGACGGCGCGCTGTGCGCCCTCGGGGCCGGTGCCGGCAACAGCCCGACCGAGGTGCTCGCCGCGACCTTCGAGCGGCTGGGCATCCGCACCGGCCTGGACCTGGGTGCGGTGCTGTCCGCGGCCGAGGACGTCGTGCGGCCCTTCATCCCCCGCCTGCCCTGGATGGACCGCGCGTCGATCACCCAGGGCTACGCGGGGGTCTACTCCTCGTTCCTGCTGCACGCCGAGCGGGCCGCCGAGCGCTACGGCGTGCCGGCCCACGCGATCCTGCAGCGGGTCGGCGACCTGGGCTACGTCGGCGGCCAGGAGGACATGATCATCGACATCGCCATCGAACTGCGCGACGCCAAGGAACGCGAGCAACTCGGCGCGACGGGCGCCTCCGGGCTGGCGGTGGCCCGGTGAACGAGCCGCCCCGGGGTGCGGTCGTCGTCGGCGTGAGCATCGGGCCGACCGGCCCCGCCGGACCGTCCCCGACCGGGGCGCCGGGCCCGGTCCTGACCTGGCTCACCGACTCGATGATCCGGCCCTCCGGCGTGCCGGTGCCCGGCGGCCCCGGCCCGGCCCGGGTCACCCCCGCGCTGGTCTTCGTCATGGGCGACCGGCTCGCCGGCCCCGGGACGACCTGCGCCCGGGCCCTGGCCGCGGTCGAATCCGTCTGGGGCGGCGCGGTGCTGCACGTCCCCGCCGACCCCGGGGCGCGGCCCGGGCCCGCCCCGGCCGCCCCCGCCGCCGTGGTCACCGGCCCGATCGGTATGCCGCCCAGCGCCCTGGACCTCAGCCTCGAGGCGGTGCTCGTCGAGGTCGACGGCGCGATCCTCGACTCCGCGACCGGTGCCGCGGTGCTGGGCCACCCCGGCGCGGCGCTCGCCCTCGCCGCCGACGACCTGGCCCGGCGCGGCCGGGCCGTCGAAGCCGGCTGGCTGGTCCTCCCCGGCGGGCTGACCGCCGCCGTCGCGGTCCCGCCCGGCGCCTCGATCGGGCTGCACTTCAGCAGCCTCGGCTCGGTCTTCGTCGCCGGGGCCGACCCGGCCGACGCCCGCCCCGCCGACGCCCGCCCCGCCGACGCCCGCCCCGCCGACGCGCCCGGCACACACCGGTGAAGCAGTCACCCGGAACGTCTTCGACCCGTCAGCGCCGGGCCAGCCGCAGCCGGCAGCGCCCCTCGGCCGGATCGTGGCGGACGAAGTCGGTGACCCGCAGTTCGCCGTCCGCCTCGCAAATGCCCTCGGCGATGCCCAGGTGCATGAGGCAGACGACCCCGTGCGCGCGAGCGGCGGCCGGCGCGAACGGGCACACGGTCAGCCGCACGTCCAGCTCGTCGGTCAGGACCGGCTCGAAACCCAGCCGGCGGGTGATCCCGACGAGCCGCTCGATCGGGTCGCCGCCGCGCTGCTCGGCGGCCAGCTGAAGCCCGGCCCGGCGGCCCACCTCGCGCGGCGGATCGCCGGTGGCGATGACCTCGAGCAGCAGCAGCGCCAGTTCCTCCTGCGGGCCCCGGCCGCCCCACCGGTCCAGGGCGGCGGGCGAGACCCGGAACTGCAGGGCGGGCCGGCCCCGCCCCTGCTGGATCGCCTGTTCGCGGATCACCAACTCGGCGCCGACGAGGATCGCCAGGTGCTGACGAACCGCGTTGTGGTGCAGTCCCATCGTCTGGCTCAGCTCGCCGATCCGCAGCGGCCGGCCGGAGCGGCGCAGGATCTCGAAGAGCTCGAGACGGCGCGGCTCGGCGAGCGCGCGACCCTGGTTGACCAGGGCTGACGACGCGCGCATGGGACCTATTGTGACGGGCACACGTGGGCCCTACATTAAGTCCGTCATCCGACAGAAAAAAAGTTCTCTCCCGGAGGCCGCTTTGTCCACGTCGACGACATCCCGCAAGGACCAGACCCCCGACCCCGAACCCGATCCACTGTTCGCTGAGATCGAATACCACCGCAGACACGACAAGCGCTGGTGGTCGGCCCTTGCCGTGGTCGTCGTCGGCTCCTTCGCCGTGCTGCTGTGGATGGGCGCCCAGATCAACCAGGCCAAGCCGCCGATCCCGACCACGGTCGTCTCCGCCGGTCAGACGGTGACCACGGGCACCGACATCATGCAGGGCCAGTCGATCTGGCAGTCCATGGGCGGCCACCAGATCGGGTCGGTCTGGGGCCACGGGGCCTACGTCGCCCCGGACTGGACCGCCGACTGGCTGCACCGTGAGGCGACCTTCATCCTCGACACCTGGGCCACCCAGGCCGGCGCCGCCAACTACGCGTCCGCCACCCCCGAGCAGCAGGGCGCCCTCAAGGCCCGCCTGATGACCCTGATGCGCACCAACACCTACGACCCGGCGACCGGGACGGTGACGCTCGACCCGGTGCGGGTCGCGGCATACCAGGCCAACGTCGCCTACTACACCAAGCTGTTCGCCGACGGCCACGAGCGCTACGCCATCCCCAAGGGCACCCTGAGCAACGCCACCGACGCCGGCAAGATGGCGGCGTTCTTCTGGTGGAGCAGTTGGGCGGCCTCGACCAACGCACCCGGCGACAACGTCACCTACACGCAGAACTGGCCGCACGAGCCGCTCATCGACAACAACCCGCCGCCGTCCAACGTGCTGTGGAGCCTGATCAGCTTCATCCTGCTGCTGGCCGGGATCGCCGGGATGGTCTGGTACCACACGACGATCAACAGCAAGGAGCGGGACACCGACGAACACGTCCCGCACGACGACCCGCTGCTGGGCTACAAGTCCACGCCGTCGCAACGGGCCACCCTGAAGTACTTCTTCATCGTCGGGCTGCTGTTCGTCCTGCAGATCGCCATGGGCATCATCGGCGCCCACTACGGGGTCGAGGGCGGTGCGCTGTTCGGCATCCCGATCGACGACTTCCTGCCGTATGCCGTGGTGCGCACCTGGCACACCCAGCTGGGCATCTTCTGGATCGCCACCGCGTGGCTGGCCACCGGCCTCTACGTCGCCCCGGCGGTCGGCGGCGTGGAGCCCAAGCTGCAGCGGGCCGGCGTCAACGTGCTGTTCGGCGCGCTCATCGTCGTGGTCGTCGGCTCGATGGCCGGCGAGTGGCTGTCGATCATGGGCAAGCTCGGCCACGGGCACCTGTCGAACTTCTGGTTCGGCACCCAGGGCATGGAGTACGTCGACCTGGGCCGGGCCTGGCAGATCGGGCTGACCGTCGGGCTGTTCCTCTGGCTCTTCCTCATGGCCCGGGCCTGCTGGCCGGCGATCCGCCGCGGCAAGGAGGTCAACACCATGCTCGCGACCGCCGACGCGCCGCTGGCCGCCGGCTCGCAGCGCTCGCTCATCGCCATGCTGCTGGTCAGCTGCCTGGCCATCGCCGGCTTCTACGGCGCGGCCTTCGGCATCGGTCACGAGACGCACCTGTCGATCGCCGAGTACTGGCGCTGGTGGGTCGTCCACCTGTGGGTCGAGGGCTTCTTCGAGGTCTTCGCCACCGTCGTCATGGCGTTCCTGTTCGCCCGGCTCGGGCTGGTCAAACCCCGCACCGCGACCAGCGCGGTCATCGCCTCGACGGTGATCTTCCTGCTCGGCGGCATCATCGGCACCGCGCACCACCTCTACTTCACCGGAGCACCGGCCCCGGTCATGGCCCTGGGCGCGTCGTTCAGCGCGCTCGAGGTCGTGCCCCTGGCCCTCATGGGGTTCGAGGCCTTCCGGCACCTGCGGCTGCTGGAGGTCCGCAAGTGGGTGGCCGGCTACAAGTGGGCGATCTACTTCTTCGTGTCCGTGTCGTTCTGGAACATGCTCGGCGCCGGCGTCTTCGGCTTCCTCATCAACCCGCCGATCTCGCTGTTCTACGTCCAGGGCCTCAACCTCACCCCGCTGCACGGCCACACGGCGCTGTTCGGCGTCTACGGCATGCTCGGCATCGGGCTCATGCTCTTCTGCGTGCGCTCGCTCATGCCGGGCCGGGAGTGGAACGACAAGCCGATCGCCATCGGCTTCTGGACGCTCAACCTCGGGCTGCTGCTCATGGCGCTGATCTCGCTGCTCCCGCTCGGGCTGGCGCAGGCGTGGGCCAGCCTCACCGAGGGGTTCTGGTACGCCCGGTCCGACGACTTCCTCTACTCCGGACCGCTGACCATCATCCGGTGGCTGCGCGTCCCCGGGGACGTCATCTTCAGCATCGGTGCCGTCGCCATCGGCGTGTTCATGGTCGGCCTGCTGACCGGCTGGTCGCTCAAGAAGGACGGCCAGGACGTCGAGACCGGCTCGGTGACGACGACCGACGAGAAGGTCGGCTGACCCCTCCCGCCCCGGCCCGGGTCGTCCCCCTGCACGATCCGGGCCGGTCCCCCGGCGGTATGCCGCGTGGCCGCCACGCGGCATACCTGCCGGTGCCGGGGTGCCCGGCCCGCCCGGCCCAGGTCCCCGCGATAGGTTCGACCGGTGCAGCGACCCAGCCCGCAGTCCCGGGCCCAACGCTCCCGCCTGCAGGTCGGCGTCGTCGGCGCCGGAAGGTGCGGGTCGGTGCTCGGTGCTGCGCTGGCGCGGGCCGGTCACGTGGTGGCCGCGGCGACCGCGGTCAGCGACGCCTCGCGGGCCCGGGTCGCCGAACTGCTGCCCCAGGCCAGGATCGAGGCGGCCCCCGAGGTGGTCGCCGCCAGTGACCTGGCGCTGCTGGCGGTGCCCGACGACCAACTGCCCGACCTGGTCGGCGGGCTGGCCGCGGCCGGTGCCTTCCACCCGGGCCAGATCGTCGTGCATACCAGCGCGCCGCTCGGCCACGGCGCGCTCGAGGCGGCCGCCCCCGCCGACGTGCTGCCGGTCGCGCTGCACCCGGCCTGCGCGCTGACCGGCCGACCCAGCGACCTGGACCGGCTGGTCGGCACCGTCTTCGCGGTGACGACGCTGCGCACCCTGCGCCCGCTCGGGGAGGCCCTGGTGCTGGAGATGGGCGGC
This sequence comes from uncultured Intrasporangiaceae bacterium, assembly GCA_964647395.1. Lineage (GTDB taxonomy): Bacteria > Actinomycetota > Actinomycetes > Actinomycetales > Dermatophilaceae > Phosphoribacter. The sequence continues at coordinate 15,324 of CAZYHR010000032.1, forward strand.
GAACCGGTGTGGGTCGAGGAGGAGGACCGGCCGGCGTACTCCGCGGCGCTGGCCGCCGTCCACGACAGCGTCACCGGGGTGCTCAGCGCGGCTGCCCGGGTGCTGGGGGACTGCGGCATACCGCATCCGGTGCGCAGTCTGGGGCCGTTGGTGGTGTCCACCTACGAGCAGGTGCTGCGCACCGGTAGCCTCGCCCGGGAGCCCGCCGGGGACGCCGCGCCGGGGACCACCGACCCGGAGGAGCACCCGTGACCGATGCGCCGCGCATCGCCCGCTGGCTCAAGGCACCCGCACCCGGCTGGATCGCCGAGGCCGACGTGCTCGTCGTCGGGTCGGGCATCGCCGGGCTGACCGCCGCGCTGCAACTGCGCAGCCGCGGCGCGACGGTGCTGCTGGTCACCAAGACCCGGCTGGACGAGGGCTCGACGGCCTGGGCGCAGGGCGGCATCGCGGCCGCGCTGGCCGACGACGACAGCCCCGAGGAGCACCTGCACGACACGCTGGTGGCGGGCGTGGGGCTGTGCGACGTCGCCGCGGTCGAGGCGCTGGTCCGCGAGGGCCCGCAGCGGGTGCGCGAACTCGTCGCGCTGGGCGCCAACTTCGACCGCGGCAGCGACGGCGAGATCAGCCTGACCCGCGAGGGCGGCCACCCCCGCGGCCTCATCCTGGACGCGGGCGGCGACGCGACCGGCCGCGAGATCAGCCGGGCGCTCATCGCGGCCGCCAACCGGGTCAAGGACGACCCCGGCATCGAGGTCATCGAGCAGGCGCTGGTCGTCGACCTGCTCCAGGCGGCCGACGGGCGGGTCTGCGGCGCAACGCTGCACGTCATCGGCGAGGGCCAGATCGACGGGGTCGGAGCCGCGCACTGCCGGGCCGTCGTGCTGGCCACCGGGGGCCTCGGGCAGATCTACTCGAGCACGACCAACCCGCCGGTCTCGACCGGCGACGGCATGGCGATCGCGCTGCGGGCCGGGGCGGTGCTGGCCGACACCGAGTTCGTCCAGTTCCACCCGACGGTGCTGTTCCTCGGCGACGACGCCAAGGGCCAGCAGCCGCTGATCTCCGAGGCGGTGCGCGGCGAGGGCGCGTTTCTCGTCGACGGCGACGGCGTGCGCTTCATGCAGGGCCAGCACGAGCTGGCCGATCTGGCGCCGCGCGACGTGGTCTCCCGGGCGATCGTGCGGCAGCTGGCGGCGACCGGCGCCGACCACGTCTATCTGGATGCGCGGCATCTCGGAAAAGACTTCCTGGAGAAGCGTTTTCCCTCGATCGTCGCGTCCTGCCGGGCGAACGGCTTCGACCCCGCCACCCAGCTGCTGCCGGTCGCGCCGGCGCAGCACTACGCCAGCGGCGGTATCCGGGTCGACCTGGACGGCCACTCGTCGCTGCCCGGGCTGTATGCCGTCGGCGAGGTCTCGTGCAGCGGGGTCCACGGCGCCAACCGGCTGGCCTCCAACTCACTGCTCGAGGGGCTGGTCTTCGCCTACCGCATCGCCGCCGACATCGCCGCGCGGCTGGCGGCCGGCGAGCTGCCGGCGGTCGAGCCCGAGCCGGCCGGCGGGGCCGGGCCGGACGCGACGCTGCTCAAGTCGTCGGGCCGCAAGCGGGTGCAGCGCGCGATGACCGCGGGCGCCGGCGTGGTGCGCTCGGCGCAGTCGCTGGCGGACACGGCCGGCACGCTGGGCGAGCTCGCCGACCGCACCAACGGCAACGAGGGCGGCCCGAAATCCTGGCAGGCGACCAACCTGCTGCACCTGGGCCGGCTGCTCACCCACGTCGCCACGCTGCGCGAGGAGACCCGGGGCGGCCACGTGCGCAGCGACTTCCCCGACCGCGACGACCGGCACTGGCGCGGACGCACGCACGCCGTCCGCGGGGTCGACGGCCGGATCGAGACCGAGTTCCACCCGGTGCCACCCCAGGAGGGCCTGTCGTGACCGACCTGCACTTCCCCGCCGACCACGCCCGGGTCCTGGTCGACACCGCCCTGCGCGAGGACCTCGGCGACCCGGCCCGCGACGTCACGACGCTGGCGACGATCCCGGCGCAGCAGCAGCGCAGCGGCCACATCGTGGCCCGCTCCCCGGGGGTGGTCGCCGGCCTGCCGGTCGTCGAGCTGGTGCTGGCGCGCGTGGCACAGCTGCTCGACCGGCCGGCCCCTCAGGTGGAGTTGCTGGCTGCCGACGGCGACCGGGTCGAGCGGGGCGCCGTGCTGGCCCGGGTCGCCGGCCCGACCCAGGTCATCCTCATCGCCGAGCGCACCCTGCTCAACATCGTCTGCCGGCTCTCCGGCGTCGCCACCCACACCCGCCGCTGGGCCGACCAGCTCGACGGCACCGGCGCGATGGTCCTGGACACCCGCAAGACGACGCCGGGCCTGCGGCACCTGGAGAAGTACGCGGTGCGCGCCGGGGGCGGCACGAACAAGCGGATGGGCCTCTACGACGTCGCGATGATCAAGGACAACCACAAGCTCGCCGCCGGGTCGGTGACCGCGGCCTACCAGGCCGTGCGGGCGGCATACCCCCAGGTGGACATCCAGGTCGAGGTGACCACGGTCGCCGAGGCGCTGGAGGCGTATGCCGCGGGCGCCCGGTTCATCATGTGCGACAACATGTCGGTCGACCTGCTCGAGGCCACCGTCACCGCGCTGCGCGGCCAGGACGAGGCGGTCGAGGTCGAGGCGACCGGCGGGCTGACCCTGCAGGACGCCCGCGACTATGCGCTGACCGGCGTCGACTACCTGTCGGTGGGCGGTCTGACCCACAGCAGCCCGATCATCGACGTCGCCCTCGACCTCGTCGAGCCCTGAGCCGGTCGGCTCGGCTGGGCGCGGGCGGGTCGCGCAGTTGGGGGTGATCGGGGATGCTTGCCGACGTCCTGGCGTGGTGATCGTCCCCGATCTGGCCGTGGCGCGGGAACGGCTTGGACGGGCCGCCCCCCTCGGGGGTCGGGGACGACCCGTCGAGCGCGGTGAGCTCAAGCCGCGCCCTGGCCCCTTGAGGGGCCACTCGGGCGGGCGGTCTACGAAAGAGGGGCATCGTCGATCGCCTGCCACACCACCGTATCCCTGTGAACAGGTCCGTGAATCCCCAAGTTTCTTCCCGGAATGGTCAAGGAATGGTCAAGTCGCCCGGCCCGGCCCCGCGCCGCCGGATGGACCGGGCCGGATTAGGCTTGACCATCGTGACCGACCCGCTGCGCCCGCCCGCGCCCGACGAGACCGCGGACCCCCTCGTCGACGACCTGCCCGAGCAACTGCGGGTGCGCCGCGAGAAGCGGGACCGGCTGCTGGCGGCCGGGCACCCGGCCTACCCGGTGGAGGTCGGGCGGACCCACTCGCTGGCCGACATCCGCCGGGAGTGGGGCCACCTGGCGGCCGGCCAGGAGACCGCCGCGGTGGTGCGCACCGCCGGCCGGGTGATGTTCATCCGCAACACCGGCAAGCTGTGCTTCGCCACCCTGCAGGAGGGCATCGGCACCCGGCTGCAGATCATGCTCAGCCTGGCCGAGGTCGGCCAGGCCGCGCTGGCCGACTGGAAGGCCCTGGTCGACCTCGGCGACCACGTCGCGGTCGAGGGACGGGTCATCAGCAGCAAGCGCGGCGAGCTGTCGGTCATGGTCACCTCGTGGCAGATGGCCAGCAAGGCGCTGCGCCCGATGCCGACCCTGCACAAGGACCTGTCCGCCGAGGCGCGGGTACGCCAACGCTACGCCGACCTCGTCGTGCGCCAGGAGGCCCGCGACATGGTGCGGCTGCGCGCGACCGCAACCCGGGCGGTCCGTGAGGTGCTGCACGAGCAGGGCTACGTCGAGATCGAGACCCCGGTGCTGCAACTCGTGCACGGCGGTGCGGCGGCGCGGCCCTTCCACACCCATCTCAATGCGTTCGACCAGCGCATGACGCTGCGGATCGCGCTCGAGCTCAATCTCAAGAAGGCCGTCGTCGGCGGTGTCGACCGGGTCTACGAGATCGGCCGGATCTTCCGCAACGAGGGGGTCGACGCGACCCATTCGCCGGAGTTCACCATGCTTGAGGCATATGCTGCGTATCTCGACCAGACGAGCATCGCGGCGATGACCCGAGATCTTTATCTCGGGGTGGCCGACGCGCTCGGATCTCGGGTCGTCAACACCCCGATGGGCGAGGTCGACCTCGACGGCGAATGGCGCTGGCTGCCGGTCTATACGGCGGTCAGCGATGCCGTGGGAGAGCCGGTGACCCAGCAGACCCCGGTCGGGACACTGCGCCAGTATGCCGCGGCGCGCGACATCGAGGTCGACCCCGCCTGGGGTGCCGACCAGGTCGTGCTGGAACTGCTTTCCGAATTGGTCGAGCCGACCATCGTCGAGCCGACCTTCTTGTGCGACTATCCGGCGATCGCGCAGCCGTTGGCCAGGCGGCACCGGTCGATCCCCGGACTCATCGAGGCATGGGATCTGATCATCGCCGGGGTCGAGCGGGCCACCGGGTTCTCCGAGCTCGTCGACCCGGTCATCCAGCGCGAGGTGCTCACCGCGCAGTCGCTGCTCGCCGCCGCCGGCGACGAGGAGGCCATGCAACTCGACGAGGACTTCCTGCGGGCGCTCGAGCTCGGCGCGCCGCCGATGGGCGGCATGGGCCTGGGCATCGACCGGCTCGTCATGCTCTTCACCGGGGCCTCGATCCGCGAGACCATCCTGTTCCCGCTGCTCAAGCCGGAGGACTGACCATGTGGGACACCGTCTATCCCTATCTCGCCGCGATCCTGCCGACCATCGGGCTGTGCGTCATCGCCTATGTCGTCTTCCGGGCGATCTTCCAGGCCGACCGCAATGAGCGCAAAGCGGTCGCGCAGTGGGAGGCCCAACGGGAAAACGAGCGCCGGCGTGGCGCGGCGGATTCCGACCCGCACTGACCCGGGCTTCGGGAATCGTTTTCTGCTCGGCCGGGGGCGGTCCGGTCGAAGAATCGACGGGGCGGGTATTGCGCAGGGTTGTTGTTGACGCAATTTCCGGGTGTAAGGTGAAAGTGCCCACCGAGCAGGGGACATGGCTTCGTGGGTCCGCGGGTCCGGTCCGACAATGGACCGGCTCTCATCATCACCCATCTGAGAGGGAAGCCAAGACAGTGGCCAAGAGAATGCAGATCGTGCTGACCGACGACATCGACGGCAGCGACGCAGACGAGACCGTGTCCTTCGCGCTGGACGGCGTGAACTATGAGATCGACCTATCCGACGCCAACGCCGCCGCGCTGCGCGACGACCTGGCCCCGTGGGTCGGTGCGGCGCAACGCACCGGTGGCCGCCGCAGCGGGGGCCGGCGGGCGGCCGGCGACGGCGGTGGCCGCCGCCGGCGCCGCGAGGTCGGTGCCGTGCGCGAATGGGCCCGGGCCAACGGTTTCCAGGTCAGCGACCGCGGCCGGGTGCCGGGCGCCGTCCAGGAGGCCTACGACCAGGCGCACGCCTGACCGAGCGCCGCGGACCGACAAGGGCCGCCTCCCGCCGAGGGGAGGCGGCCCTTGCGATGCTCGGTCGCAGGCAGGGGAACCGCGACCGAGACCTGCGGGTCGAGACCCGGCCAGCCCGGGGGTCCGGGTCGGGACTCGACACAGATGGCATCGTGGCGGAAACCCGACTCGTTACCGATTCACGTCGGGTTCTGGCCGGGAAAGCGCTTTCCTCTTTCCCGCGGCGGTCAGCCGTGCAGCGGGGCGGCGAGGTCGCCCAGCCGGTCCACCCGGGCCAACACGTCGTCGATCATCAGCTGCTCCAGCGCCCCGGCCGGCCCCTGCGCCACAGCCCCGCGCTCGACCTCGTCCCAGGTGCGCGGGGTGGCGACGAACGGCGCCTCCTTGCCCCGCACCGAGTAGGGGCAGATCGTCGTCTTGCGCGCGACGTTCTGGCTCCAATCGATGAACACCTTGCCCGGCCGCAGCGACTTGGTCATCTTCCAGACGATCAACTCGGGGTGGGCCGCGGTGAGCTCCTGGGCCAGCTGTTGGGTGACTCCCGCGATGTCCGCGCTGCTGTGGACGCCCGGGAGGGCGGCATACACCTGCAGGCCTTTGGAGCCCGAGGTGACCGGCACGGTCCCCAGCCCGATGGCGGCCAGGTGCTCGCGGACCAGGAGGGCCACCTGCGAGCACTCGCGCAGGCCGGCGCCGGGGCCCGGGTCGAGGTCGACGACGAGCCGGTCGGGGTCCGCCGGGTGGCCGTCGACGATGCGCCACTGCGGCACGTGCAACTCGAGGGAGGCGAGGTTGACCAGATAGGTCAGCGAGTCGACGCCCTCGATCAGCGGATAGGCCAGCGCGCCCTCCGCGTGCTGCAGGGTCACCCGGGGCAGCCAGGCGGGTGCGCCGGCGGGCAGGTTCTTCTCGAAGAAGCTCTGCTGGCGCACGCCGTTGGGGAAACGCACCCGGGTCACCGGCCGGCCGGCCAACAGCGGCAGCAGCAGGGGCGCGATCCGCGCGTAGTAGTTGAGGATCTCGCCCTTGGTGGTCTCGGTGTCGGGATAGAGGATCTTGTCCAGGTTGGACAGGCTCAGCCGCCGCCCGCCGACGGTGACGCTGACCCGCTCCGGTGGGCTAGGCACGGGGCACCTCGGGCACGTCGGCGGGGTCGACGTCGCCCGGCGTGAGGTCCAGGCGCCGGCCCCGGTAGGCCGGTTGGCGCAGCCGCGCGGAGCGGGTCAGGCCCAGCGCCTGGACCTCGCAGACCAGGGCGGGCAGCACCCAGGTCGTGCCGAGCGCGTCCTCGCGGGGCACCTCGTCGACGAACGGGCTTTCCGGGCAGGTCAGCGGACGCAGGTCGGCCAGCAGGGCGGCCCCGGCGCGGCCGGCCAGGCCCGCGCCGACCCGACCCAGATAGCGCAGCCCGCCCGGCGCCGGGACGCCGACGAGCACCGAGCCCAGCCGCGCGGGCTGGTCGGTCTCCGGCCGCCAGCCGCCGATGACCAGCGACATCGAGGTGCGATGCGGGATCTTGAGCCAGTCATCGGTGCGCTGCCCGGCGGCGTAACGGCTGGTCAGGCGCTTGCAGACGATGCCCTCCAGACCCTGCTCGCGGGTGGCCTCCAACAGCGCCGAACCGTCGGTGAAGGTCGGCGGCACTCGCCAGTGCGGTCCGGCGAGTTCGAGCCGCTCCAGGGTCGCGCGACGGTCGCGCAACGACCGGCGGGTCAGGTCGACGCCGTAGAGGCGCAGCAGGTCGAAGACGACGTAGGTGACCGGGGTCTGGGTGGCCAGGCGGCTGGCCCTGCCGGCGCTGACCCCCCCGAAGCGCTCGGCCAGGGCCGCGAAGGAGGGTATGCCGTCGCGCATCGCGACGACCTCACCGTCCAGCACCATGTCCTCGTATTCGCTTGCCAGACCGGCCAGCTCGGGGAAGGCCCGGGTGACGTCGCGTTCGGTGCGGCTGGTCAGCCGCAGCCGGCCGTCGTGGACGTCGGCGATGACCCGCATGCCGTCCCACTTGACCTCGTGGACCCACTGGTCGCCGGTGGGCACGCGGGCCGTCGGAGCGGCGAGCATCGGGCGCATGGCTGGTGCGGGCCGTCAGATGATCGCGTGCAGGACGGAGTTGCCCCGGCCGGCGGCGCGGTGCCAGAAGGTCTGCAGCGCGGTGAAGTGGCGGGCGAGGTGGGTGTCGAAGACCTCGGGCTCGTGCCAGCCGTCCGGATAGATCCGGTCCGCGGTGAAGGCGTCGGGGTCGAAGCGGGCGCGCAGGTCCGCGACGGTCACCTGCTGCAGCAGGTCGTCGATGCGGCGCACCTCGACCGGCTCGACGAGCATGGCCGAGCCGGGCCCGTCGTCGGGGGTCAGCTCACGGCCGGTGACGATGACCGGGTCGAGCGGGTGGGCGTCGGCGCGCGACTCGCTGTCGGCCAGGTCGCGCCCGGTGAGCAGGACGTGCAGCGCGTGCCAGGCGGTGTCCAGGTCGAGGGTGGCCCGCGGGTCCTCGGGCTGCTCGGCGATGAGCCGGTGCGCCTCGGTGGGCTCGTCGCGCAGCAGCCGCAGCTCGGCCACCGTCAGCGCCCGGGCCACGTAGATCATGCTCATGGTGGGCGAGCCTAGTGAGTGCGCCGGGGCCGGTCAGCCGGCGATGTCGTCGACCTGCGGGGCCGGGCAGCGGGGACCGCAGGACCGGTGCCGTTCGCCCGCGGGCAGCGCACCGGTGGGATCGACGCAGCCGGGGCGGGCGGCATACCTGCGTGGGGGTCGCTGTTGTGGGGAACTGTGCCGGTCAGCCATGCTGGGACTCTTGCGACGAGTGGGAAGGGTGGGGCGGCAGATGCGTGCCATGTGGAAGGGGGCGGTGTCCTTCGGGCTGGTCAACGTGCCGGTCAAGCTCTACTCGGCCACCGAGAACCACGACATCAGCTTCCGCCAGGTGCACCGCACCGACGGGGGCCCGATCAAGTACCAGCGGGTGTGCAGCGTGTGCGGGGAGTTGGTGGCCTACGACGACATCGCCAAGGGCTACCAGACCGAGGACGGCCAGATGGTCATCCTCACCGACGAGGACCTCAAGACCCTGCCCAACCAGAGCAGCAAGGAGGTCGCGGTCGACAAGTTCGTGCCGCGCGAGCAGATCGACCCGATGCTCTACGACAAGGCCTACTACCTGGAGCCGGAGAAGGCCGCGACCAAGGCCTACGCCCTGCTGCGCGACGCGCTGGAGCAGAGCGACCGGGTCGCCCTGGTCAGCGTCTCGGTCCGCACCCGCATGACGATGGCCGTCCTGCGGGTCGTCGACGGCGTCATCGTCCTGCAGACCCTGCTGTGGCCCGACGAGATCCGCGACGCCGGCCAGATCAACCTCGGCGACACCGGCAGCGCCACCGACAAGGAGCTCGCCATGGCCGCGATGCTCGTCGAGTCGCTCGCCGGCGACTACGACCCGAGCGAGCTGACCGACGACTACGCCGAGGCGGTCCAGGCCGTCGTCACCGCCAAGATCGAGGGCGGCGAGGTCGAGCAGCCGGCGGCGGTCGAGGACAAGGCCGAGGTCGTCGACCTGCTCGAAGCACTGCAGCGCAGCGTCGACAAGGCCAAGGCCGCCCGCGGCGAGCCGGTCGCCCCCCGGGCCGACCCGCCGAGCGCCCCGGCCCAGAAGTCCGCCGCGAAGCGGACGACCGCCAAGTCCGCGACCGCCAAGACCACCGCCAAGTCCACGACCGCCAAGACCACACCCAAGTCCACGACCGCCAAGACCACGACTGCCAAGACCACAGCCAAGTCCGTGACGGCCGAGCCCGAGACCGGCGCCAAACCGGCCAAGAAGACCGCGGCGAAGAAGACCGCCAAGGCCAGCTGAGGTGCCCGAGGGTCACACCCTGCACCGGCTGGCCGCCGACCTCACCCACGCCTTCGCCGGCACCGCACCGGCCGCCTCCAGTCCGCAGGGCCGGTTCGCCGAGGGTGCCGCGCTGCTGTCCGGGCGGACCTTCCTGGAGTGCTCAGCGTGGGGCAAACACGTTTTCAGCGAGTTCGCGGGCGAGGTGTTCCTGAACGTCCACCTCGGGCTCATCGGCCGCTTCGACGTCCTCGGGTATGCCGGTGCCCCGCCACCTCCCGTCGGCGCGGTGCGGCTGCGGCTGCTCAACGCGGCCTACGTCGCGGACCTCCGGGCGGCGACGCACGTCGTCATTGCGACTCCCGACGAGGTGGAGGCCGTCATCGCCAGGCTCGGCCCCGACCCGCTGCGGCCGATCGACGACAGCAACGACCCCGAGCGGGCCTGGGCGCGGATCAGCAGGTCCGGCAGATCGATCGCCGACCTCATGATGGACCAGGCGGTCCTGGCCGGGCTGGGCAACGTCTACCGCAGCGAGATCCTCTTCCGGCACCGCGTCGACCCGCACCGGCCCGGCCGGCAGCTCCGCCGGCGCACCTGGGAGGCGATCTGGGCCGACGCGCTGCTGCTGCTGCCGATCGGCGTGCAACTCGGCCAGATCATCACCATGACCGACCAGGTCGAGGCGGTGCTCGCCGGAGACTACGACGTCGAGCAGGTGCCCGAGGCGGCCAGCGGGGTCTCGGCCTGGCGGCCCAACCCGCGCGGCGCGCTCGAGCGGCGGTTCTACGTCTACCAGCGGCAGGGCGAGCCGTGCCGGGTGTGCGGCTCGCGGATCCGCACCGCCGTCGTCGCCGGGCGCAACCTCTTCTGGTGCGGCCGCTGCCAGCGGCGCGGCTGACCCGCAGCCCCTGGCCGGCCCGGACGGGAATCCGCGGGCCTGCCCCGCCGCGCGGCGGCATACTCGATGCTCGTGACCGAGCACCTGGACGAGTTCCTGCGGACCAACCGCGCCAACTGGGACGAGCGGGCCGCGCCGCACGCGGCCTCCAGCGGCTACGGCGTCGAGCGGCTCGTCGCGGATCCGGCGGCCCTGTCGGGCGTGGTCGAGTTCGACCGGCCACGGCTCGGCGACCTCGCCGGGCTGCGCGGCGTCCACCTGCAGTGCCACATCGGCACCGACACGCTCTCGCTGCACCGACTCGGCGCGCGCATGACCGGTCTCGACTTCAGCGCGGCGTCGCTGGCCCAGGCCCGCGAGCTGGCCCGGCGGGCCGGCGCGGACGTCGACTACGTCGAGTCGACCGTCGACGGCGCGGTCGGCGCGCTCGGGGCGGGCCGCTTCGACCTCGTCTACACCGGCATCGGGGCGCTGTGCTGGCTGCCACGCATCCGCGACTGGGCGCACACGGTCGCGACCCTGCTCGGCCCGGGCGGCCGGCTGTTCATGCGCGAGGGGCACCCGATGCTGTGGAGCATCGCCGACCCGCCGGCCGACGCCACGCCGCAGAGCCCGTTGGTCGTCGGCCACGCCTACTTCGAGCAGCCCGAGCCGACCCGATGGGAGGACGACTCGACCTACGTCGACACCGAGCACAGCTTCACCGAGACGGTCACCTTCGACTGGAACCACGGCCTCGGCGAGATCGTCCAGGCGCTGCTGGACGAGGGCCTGCGACTGACCCAACTCGTCGAGCACGACAGCGTGCCGTGGGAGGCGCTGCCCGGGGTCATGGTCCGCGGCGGCGGCGCCGGGCACGTCGGCGCCGGCCGGTTCGACGACGCCGCCGGCGAGTGGCGGCTGGCTCACCAGCCCGCGCGGCTGCCGCTCACCTACACGCTGCAGGCGGTCAAGGACTGACGGGTATGCCGGGTCGGCACCGCCGGGGCGCGGCATACCGTGCTCGGCTGCTGTTGTGCTGGTTGAGGCAGTGGTGAGGGGGTGACGGTGGACCGACCGCAGCGCCGGCTCTGTTTCGCCGCCGACGGCATCCCGCCGGTGGGTCGGCTGCTCGTCGCCACCGGCCGGATCCTGCTCGTCGAGACGACGACGGCCGAGGTGGCCGCGTTGCGCGAGGTCGACCCGGTTGCGGCGCAACGATGTTGGGCGCCGGGTGAGGACGCGCCGGAGCTGCCGCCGCTGACCGAGGCCGAGCAGCTGGCCGTATCAGCCGCCGCGACACCAACTCCTGAGGGTCGAGCGCGCCACCTGGACGGGGCCTCGTGGGACGACCCGCGGGCCACGCCGCCGGACCCGGTGCGCTGAGCGGCCCGGCGGGTGACCCCGGCGGCGACCGCGGCGCCCAGCCCCCGCCGCCCGGGACACCTGACGGCCCGACAGATCGGTCTCTCCGCATGTCACACCACACCCATGACACCGTGCCGGCCGCACCGCCGAAGACCTCGGTCGTCGTCCTGGACCCGCAGCGCCGACCCCGCGGCGGCCCGACCGGTCCCGAGCGGGTCCAACCGCTGCCGCCGGACCTGGCCGGTCGCGTGCTGGTCCGCTTCGGCGACCGGGTACTCGTCGTCGACGACTCGACGCCGCCGACCGGCGTCCCCGAGGGCGGCACCCGCGGCCGGGCGCCCGGCAAGGTCGGCAAGGACGTCGTCGGGCGGCTCACCGACACCGAGCGGCTCGGGCTGGACGCGCTGACCCTGCGGCGCAGCAAGGCCTGGACGCAGGCCAAGGCCAACCGCCCCCGCGACGGCGAGCCGTGGGACATGCCCGGCTGCGACGCGCTGCGGCCCACCCTGATGACCGACGTGCTGGACCGCGAACTCGGTGAGCCCGGTGAGTCCGGCGAGTCCGGAGCACCGGTGCGCGACCTGCCCGCACCGCCCGCCGAGGGGCTCAACGACTACCTCGAGGGGCCGGTCGCGCTCGCCGTCGTCTTCGTCGATGGCCCGACCGCGGCCGTCCAGATGGAGGCCGCCGAGCGCACCAAGATCGCCGCCGAGATCCAGGAGGGCTACGCCTGGCTGGCCGCCGCCAACCGCTCGGCGCACCTGAGCTTCTCGGTCGAGACGCACACCGTGTCCCTGACCGTGGCCGACGCGACCGACCTGGCCGAGGACACCTGGCGCGACGCGGCGATGGCCGCGCTCGGGTATGCCGCCGGCGACGCCGGCCTGGCCGCGTTGGCCCGGGACGTCCGGGACCGGACCCGGTCGCGCTGGGGCTACGTGCTGTTCGTCACCCGCTATCACCTCGGGCACTTCGCCTATGCCGGGGGTAACCGGGTCGTCATGGACCCGCGCAACGACGGCTGGGGGATCGACAACTTCGACCGGGTCTTCATCCACGAGACCGGGCACATCTTCGGCGCCCCCGACGAGTACTCGGAGTCGAACTGCTCGCGCGGCGGGTCGTTCGGCCGGTTCGGCGAGCCGAACACCAACTGCGAGATCGGCAACACCGCCAGCGTCGACTGCATCATGAAGCGCAACTCCTGGGCCTTCTGCCCGATCACCCCGCGGCACTTCGGCTGGGGGTTGGACCGGCTGCGGCTGCCGTCGGCCGCCGCCCCGGTGCACGTCGTGTCGATGGGCACCGACAGCCTCACCGCGCTGGCGGCCGACGAACTCGGTGACATCCGGTTCGCGTCGTGGGAGCCCGGCGGGCCCGCCTGGTGGCAGGGCTGGAGCTATCTGCTCGGCGGGCGCACCGCTGCCGGCGGGCACGTCACCGCGGTGAGCCGCCGGCCCGGCTATCTGGACGTCTTCACGGTCGGCCTCGACGGGCGGGTCTACACCGCGGCCTACGACCCGGCCAACCGGTGGAAGGGCTGGTGGGCGATCGGCGACGTCCGGGTGCCGGTGGGCGCCCATGTCGGCGCGGTGTCGCGCAGCCTGGACCACCTGGACATCTTCGTCACCGACACCTCGGGGCGGGTCATGACGGCCGCCTGGGAGCCCGCCTTCACCGACGGCTGGCGCGGCTGGTGGCCGGTGCGCGGCGGCATGGCCGCGCCGGGCGCGCCGGTGACCGGGGTCTCCCGCTCGCGGGACAAGCTCGACATCTTCGTCGTCGGGCTGGACGGGAGGGTCTACACCGCGGCCTGGGAGCCGGCCTTCACCGACGGCTGGCACGGCTGGTGGCGCATCGGCGCCGTCTCCGCGCCGCCGCGAGCGCTGGTCAGCTGTGTGTCCCGGTCGACCGACAAGCTCGACATCTTCGTCGTGGACTCCTCGCGGCGCACCATGACCGCCGCCTGGGAGCCCGCCTTCACCGACGGCTGGCACGGCTGGTGGCACGTCGCCGGCGGGCTGGCCCAGCCGGGTAGCCCGGTGCACGCGGTGCCCCGCTGGCCGGACACGCCGGACTTCCTCGCCGCCGGGCCCGACGGCGGCACCTTCACCGCCGCGTGGGAGCCGGCGTTCACCGACGGCTGGCACGGCTGGTGGCGGGTCCGCGGCGGCGTCTCGGGTCTGGGCGGCACCATCGACGCGGTCAGCCGCAGCGCCGATCACCTCGACATCGTCACGGTGGGCACCGACCGGCGGGTCTACACCGCCGCGTGGGAGCCGGCCTTCACCGACTGGTGGCACGGCTGGTGGCCGATGGGCGGCTGACCGGCCCGCCCGCGTTGATCCGCGGCCCGAGCGCAA
>CAZYHR010000033.1:0-28775 GCA_964647395.1 uncultured Intrasporangiaceae bacterium
CCTTCTGCTTCGTCTTCATGGACGAGCACACCCTGTATGCCGCCCGCGACCCGCACGGCATCCGTCCCCTGGCGCTCGGGCGCCTGGACCGCGGCTGGGTGGTGGCGTCGGAGACCGCCGCGCTGCAGACCGTCGGCGCCGCGGTGATCCGCGAGATCGAGCCGGGCGAACTGCTCGTCATCGACGAGGACGGGCTGCGCTCGCACCGGTTCGCCGAGCCCGAGCCCAGGGGCTGCGTCTTCGAGTACGTCTACCTGGCCCGGCCGGACGCCCGGATCAACCAGCGGGTCGTCCACGAGGCCCGGGTCGCGATGGGCATGCGGCTGGCCCAGGAGCACCCGGTGGACGCCGACCTGGTCATCGGCGTGCCGGACAGCGGGGTGCCCGCCGCCGTCGGCTACGCCCAGGGCTCCGGGATCCCCTACGGCCAGGGGTTCGTCAAGAACGCCTACGTCGGGCGGACCTTCATCCAGCCGTCGCAGACGCTGCGGCAACTGGGCATCCGGCTCAAGCTCAACCCGCTCGGGCACACGATCCGCGGCAAGCGGCTGGTCGTCGTCGACGACTCGATCGTCCGGGGCAACACCCAGCGCGCCCAGGTGCGGATGCTGCGCGAGGCCGGGGCGGCCGAGGTGCATGTGCGGATCTCCTCGCCGCCGGTGCACTGGCCGTGCTTCTACGGCATCGACTTCGCGACCCGGGCCGAGCTCATCGCCTCCGGGCTGGGGGTCGAGGAGATCCGGGCCTCGATCGGCGCCGACTCGCTGGGCTACATCTCGCTCGAGGGCATGATCGAGGCCACCGACCAGCCCGCCGACCGGCTGTGCACGGCGTGCTTCACCGGCCAATACCCGGTGCCGCTGCCGGACGACGGGCGGCTCGGCAAGCACCTGTTCGAGCAACTGCCGATGGACCTGGACGGCACCGGCGACGCGCTGCCGCCCAGCGACGTCGAGGGGGTGTCGATCGGGCTGCCCGGCGGCGCCGAGAACGCGCTGCGGCTGCCGTAGGCCGGGTGGCCGGCCCGGGCCCGAACCGGCGCGCTGATCGGCGAGCGCCCTCGGCCGGGCCACCGAGCCCCCGTAGGCTGACCGGGTGACCGATCAGCCCATGACGTATGCCGCGGCCGGTGTCGATGTCGAGGCCGGCGACCGGGCCGTCGAGCTGATGAAAGCGTCGGTGCTCCGGGCCACCCGCCCCGAGGTGCTCGGCGGGCTGGGCGGTTTCGCGGGGCTGTTCGACGCCTCCGGGTTGGCCCGGATGACCCGGCCGGTCCTCGCGACGAGCACCGACGGGGTGGGCACCAAGGTCGCCATCGCGCAGGCCCTGGACCGTCACGACACCATCGGCTTCGACCTGGTCGGCATGGTCGTCGACGACATCGTCGTCTGCGGGGCCGAGCCGCTGTTCATGACCGACTACATCGCGACCGGCAAGGTCGTGCCGGAGCGCATCGCGGCCATCGTCGCGGGCATCGCGCGGGCCTGCGCTCAGGCCGGGGTCGCCCTGGTCGGCGGCGAGACCGCCGAGCACCCGGGGCTGCTCGAGCCCGACGAGTACGACGTCGCCGGCGCGGCCACCGGGGTCGTCGAGCACGCCGCCATCCTCGGCGCGCACCGGGTGCGGGCCGGCGACGTCGTGCTGGCCCTGCCCTCGAGCGGGCTGCACGCCAACGGCTACTCGCTGGTCCGCCGGGTCGTCGCGACAGCCGGGTGGGCGCTGGACCGGCACGTCGCCGAACTCGGCCACACGCTCGGGGAGGAACTGCTCACCCCGACCCGGGTCTACGCCGCCGACCTGCTCGAGCTGATCCGCACGCCCGGGATCGACGTGCACGCGCTGAGCCACGTCACCGGCGGGGGCCTGGCCGCCAACCTCGCCCGGGTGCTGCCCCCCGGCCTGCTCGCCACCGTCGAGCGGGCCTCGTGGACCCCGCCACCGGTGTTCGACCTGGTGCAGCGCCTGGGCCGGGTGCCGTCGCGCGACCTGGAGCGCACCCTCAACCAGGGCGTCGGCTTCGTCGTCGTGCTGCCTGAGGCGCACGCGCCGGCCGCCTTGCAGGTATGCCGCTCGCGCGGCCTCGACGGGTGGCTGCTCGGCACCGTCCGGGACGAGACCGGGCAGCCGGCCGACGCGGCAGCCGAACTGGTCCGCGGCGCCAAGGGCGTCGACGGCGGAGCCGTTGAGGTGGTCGGCAGCCACCCGGCCTGAGCGCTGAGCACCCGCGGTCCGGGCCGGCGGGCAGGGTTCGGCGGGGGTCGGCGGGCAGCACGGGGGTCGCCAGCATCACCCGGCCTGGGGGCCGGGCACCAACGTCCGAGTGGGAGAGGCCAGGGACGCGAACGAAGCGGAGCAGGCGGGGCCGTCAGGGCCGGCCGGCGGCCCACTTCCCGTATTCGTCGTAATCGTCGCCGTCGTCGGTCTCGTCGACCTCGACGTCGTTGGCCGGTCCCTTGCGGGCGGCTCCGTGAAGTTCGCGCTCAAGCGCTGACAAGTCGGTGTCGGGAGAGAAGTACTTCAACTCCCGGGCGACCTTGGTCTGCTTGGCCTTGGCCCGGCCGCGCCCCATGGCGTGACCCCCTCATGCGTCTGCCGGGGCGGCATCGCCAGGCCCGTCCGGGCACCCGTCAACGGGGCCCGGGGCGGGTCGCCGCGGAGCGGCCCCGGGAAAGGTGTGTTCTCGTGAGGACAACGCTACCTGACGATCGGCATTCCCACCGACTGCGTCCGGTCCGCAGTCGATCGGCCCGGCCCCGGGAGATCCCGGGTTTTCCGGGCCCGCGTGCGGGAGCGGGCCCGGTCGGCCGGACAGATTGCCCGATTCCGCCTCCGCGGCCGGGCCAGGGGTGTCAGAGTGACCTCAGCGCCTCTGACGCACGGACCAACCACGAGGGGAGAGGCTTCGATGAGCACACCCGCCGAGCGGGACGCCCTGCTCACGCCAGGCGAGGTCGCCGCCCTCTTCCGGGTCGATCCCAAGACCGTGACCAGGTGGGCCAAGGCCGGCAAGCTCACCGCGATCCGGACCCTGGGTGGCCACCGGCGCTATCGCAGCTCCGAGGTGCGGCGCCTGCTGGAGAGCCAGTGACGGTCGCACCGCGACCGGCGGCCACCCGGATCAGCCGGGGATCCATCCGCGGACCGGTCAACGGACCGCGTCCTGCGCCGGGAGCCCGGACCCGCCGGTGACTGACCCGGTGGACTCGGGCGCGACGGCCACCAACTGCCGGTGCACGACCTGCTCCCCCTCGGGGATGACGATCCAGGCCAGCGGATAGAGCAGCAGCGGCGAACCGGGCAGTACGACGACCAGGGCGAACAGCCCGAGCCGGACCAGCCACGGGTCGAGGCCGAACCGCTGCGCGATGCCGGCGCACACCCCACCGAGGATGCGCCGCTCGCGGGCTCGGGTGATGCCCTTCTGCGCGAAGAAGCGATGAACGTCCTGCATGGGAGTGCCTTCCGTGAGCGGAGCCCGGGTGGCTCCTGGTTGACTCCAGCCTCGCCGACCCGGACGCCGGTGACCATCGGGAGGACACCCGTCCCGACCCTGACCCAACCCCGAGCCGGCTCGGGGTGGCAGCCGCGGCCGGCGGTAGGAGCGCCGCCCCGGCGCCCGGCGGGTGGCCGTCGGCGCCGCGATCCGGAGTGCGATCTAGAGTGAACGGTGTGACCAACCCGGAGCAGACCCAGATCCTGCGGATCACCCGCCGCACGCCGGGCGAGGTCGAGCGCCGCCCGCAGTGGATCTCGTTGACGCCCGCGACCATCAAGCGCCTGCTCGGCGTGCTGGTGGCCGCGCCCCTCATCGTCCTGGCGACGACCTGGGCCTTCCACTCGCTGTCCAACTTCCTGTTCCTGCTGCTGCTGGCCTGGCTGCTGTCGATCGCCATGGAGCCGATGGTGCTCTGGCTGATCCGCGCCGGCATGCGCCGCGGACTCGCTTCGGCCCTGGTGCTGTTCGGCGGCCTGCTCGTGGGCGGCGGGGTCACCGCGTTGTTCGGCCAGGTCTTCTGGGCCCAGGCCCAGGAGCTCAAGGACACCTTCCCGAGCGCGGTGACCTCGGCCGTGTCCTGGGTCAACTCGACCTTCGATACCACGTTCAACACCTCCCAGATCTACTCGGCGCTGCAGATCACCCCCGAGCGGGCGGCGCAGTTGGCCCAGCAGTACGGCGGGGGCCTGCTCGGCGTCTTCGGCGCGCTCGTCACCGTGATCTTCAGCCTGGTGACGATCCTCGTCTTCGCCTACTACCTGTCCGCCGACAGCATCCGGCTGCGCCAGACCCTCGCGTCGTTCCTGCCGCCGCGCTACCAGCCGGTGCTGGTCACCGTGTGGACCATCGCCGTGGAGAAGACCGGCGGCTACGTCGTGTCCAAGCTCATCATCGCGCTGGTGTCCTCGACCGCCTACGGGCTGTTCTTCCTGGTCATCGGGCTCGACTTCTGGCTGCCGCTCGGGCTGCTCGTCGGCATCGTCGCGCAGTTCGTGCCGATCATCGGCACCTACATCGGCGTCATCGTGCCCTCGCTGTTCGCGCTGCTCAAGGACCCGGTCGACGTGCTGTGGATCATCGGCTTCGCGACGGTCTTCCAGCAGATCGAGTCCTACGTCCTGACCCCCAAGGTCAGCAACAAGACGATGGACGTCCACCCGGCGGTCGCGCTGGGCTCGGTGTTCGTCGGGGTCGCGCTGTTCGGGCCGATCGGCGCGCTCATCGGCATCCCGGTCGCGGCGGCGGCGTTGACCATCGTCGAGACCTTCCGCCGCCGGCACGAGCTGCTGCCCGAGCTCGAGCGGCTGCAGGCCGACGAGGACGGTCCGTACGGACCCGACGGCCCGGAGGGCACCGACCTCGACGTCGAGCAACTGCGCCTCGAGCACCGCGAACTGGCCCGCGAGGCCGCGCTGCGCGACCCCGAGGACTGACCCGCCGTCCGCTACTCGTGCAGCGGCGAGTCGCCCCTGCCGCCCTCGTGGGTGCCCGGGTGCGAGAAGTCCGGGGCGGGGATCTGCGTCGCGCCCTTGGCCAGCCGCGAGTTGTGCCGGCCGTAGAGGAAGTAGATCGCCAGGCCGAGCAGCATCCAGGCGGCGAACCGCAGCCAGGTGATCGTCGTCAGGGTGACCATGAGATAGAGGCAGGCGGCCGCCGACAGCCACGGCAGGAAGGGGCTGAACGGCACCCGGAACGAGCGCTGCAGGTCGGGGCGGCGCTTGCGCAGGATCGGGATGGACAGCGAGACGAGCAGGAAGGCGGTCAGCGTGCCGATGTTGACCATGTGCTCCAGGGCCACGACGGGGGTGAAGGTCGCGACGGCGGCGATCAGGGCGCCCAGCCCCACGGTGATCTTCACCGGCGTGCCGGTGCGCGGGTTGGTCGTGCCGATGCTCTTGGGCAGCAGCCAGTCGCGGCTCATCGCGAAGGTCACCCGGCTGGACCCGATGATCAGCGTCATGACCACGGTCGTCAGGCCGGCCACCGCACCGGCCGAGATGAGCGTGGCGTAGCCCGGTTTGCCGACCGCGGCGAAGGCCTTGGCCAGCGAGGCGTCGGGGTCCAGGGCGGTGTAGGGCTGCATGCCGGTGATGACCAGGCTGACCGCCAGGTAGAGGACGGTGCAGACGATGAGCGAGCCGATGATGCCGATCGGCAGGTCCCGCTTGGGGTTCTTGGTCTCCTCGGCGGTGGTCGCGACGACGTCGAAGCCGATGAAGGCGAAGAACACCAGCGAGGCGCCGGCCAGGATGCCCATGACCCCGAAGGTGCTCGGTGCCGCGCCGGTCAGCGCCTGCAGCAGCGGCTGGTCCATGATGCTGGAGGCACCCGGCGGGGCGGGCTGGGCCGGCGGGACGAACGGGCGGTAGTTGTCCGTGTTGATGAACCCGATGCCGGCGAAGATGACGAACAGCACGATGAAGACCTTGATCGACACGAGCACGAGGTTGACCCGCATCGACTCCTTGATGCCCAGCGCGACGAGCGTCGTCAGGGTCGCGACGAGCAGCAGCGCCGGCACGTTGAAGCCGGACCCGAAGCCGATGCTCTCCGGGATGTCGACGCCGAGGTTGCCCAGGAAGACCCCGAGATAGGCCGACCAGGCCTGGGCCACCACGCCCGCCCCGAGCAGCAACTCGAGCAGCAGGTCCCAGCCGATGATCCAGGCGATGAACTCCCCGAGGGTCGCGTAGGAGAAGGTGTATGCCGAGCCGCTCACCGGCACGGTCGAGGCGAACTCGGCGTAGCACAGCGCGGAGAGCCCGCAGACGACGGCGGCGATGACGAAGGAGATCGTCACCGCCGGCCCGGCCAGGTTGTGGGCCGCCCGCCCGGCCACCGCGAAGATGCCCGAGCCGACGACGACCCCGACCCCGAAGACCACGAGGTCCACCGCGGTGAGCCGCTTCTTGAGCTGGTACTCCGACTCGTCGGTCTCGGCGATGGACATCTCGACCGACTTGGTCCGGAAGATGCTGTTGCGATCGGGCACCGGTCTCCTTCGGGTGTGCGGTGGGGCGGGGCTGGGTGGCGCACGGGTGATCGGGCACACCGTACTCCTGGTGTGACCCGGCTCACCTCAGGTCGGGGCGACGCGCGACGATAGGGGTGATGACCGATCCCGTGCCCCGGCCCTTCTCGATGGCCGCCCACTGCCTGGCCCCGGCGCCGCACCGACCGGCCGACCGGCTCGGACTGGTCGTCGTGCCCGACGCGACCGCCCCGGTCGAGCACGACGACCGGTGGACCTTCGCTCGCCTGGACCGGGCGGTGTGCCGGGTGGCCGCCGGCCTGCTCCGGCGCGGCCTGGGGCCCGGCGACCGGGTGCTGCTGCGGCTGGGCAACTCGGCCGAGGCGGCGCTGACCTTCTTCGGGGCCATCGCGGCCAGGCTGGTCGCGGTGCCGACCTCGGCGCTGCTCACCGGCGACGAGGTGGCCGGCATCGCCGCCGACTGCCGGCCGGCGCTGGCGGTCGCCCACGACGGCCTGCGCACCGGGCTGCCCGGCGATCTGCCGGTGGTCGGCGCCGCCGAGGTCGGCGAGTGGGTCGCGAACGGTGCGCGGGCGGCATACGCCCTGGGGGACCCCGACGACCCGGCCTTCCTCGTCTACACGTCGGGGACGACCGGGCTGCCCAAGGGGGTGCTGCACGCCCACCGCTCGGTGTGGGGCCGGCGCCCCATGCACGCCGGGTGGCTCGGGATCGGGCCGACCGACGTCATGCTGCACGCGGGGGCGCTCAACTGGACCTACACCCTCGGCGTCGGGCTGTCCGACCCCTGGGCGGTCGGGGCGACCGCCTGCGTCTATCCCGGGGAGCGGGACCCGAGCGTCTGGGGTCGGCTCGTGCAGCGTTGCGGCGCAACGATGTTCGCGGCGGTGCCGGGGGTCTACCGGCAGTGGCTGGCCAGCGGCGGTCCCACGCGGCAGGAACTGGCGACCCTGCGGCACGGGCTCACCGCGGGCGAGGCGCTCAGCCCCGACCTGCACGCCGCGTGGGTGGGGGCGACCGGCCGCCCGCTCTACGAGGCGCTGGGGATGAGCGAGATCTCGACCTATGTCTCCAGCGGCCCGCAGGCACCGACCCGGCCCGGGTCGCCGGGCCGGCCGCAGCCCGGTCGGCGCGTGGCCGTGCTGCCCGTCGAGGCCGCCGACGGCGACGCGCCGCTGCCCGCCGGCGAGACCGGCCTGCTGGCCGTGCATCGCAGCGATCCCGGTCTGCTGCTGCGCTACTGGGAGCGGCCCGACGAGGACCGACAGGTCCGGCGGGGTGAGTGGTTCGTCGGCGGCGACCTGGCCCACCTGGACGCGGACGGCTACGTGTGGCACCACGGCCGGGCCGACGACGTCATGAACGCGGGCGGCTACCGGGTCTCGCCGCAGGAGGTCGAGCGGGTGCTGTCCGCGCATCCGTCGGTCGGGGACGTCGGGGTGACCCAGTTCCAGGTCCGCGCCGGCGTGCAGGTCATCGGGGCGTGGCTGGTGCCGGCCGCCGGCGCCGAGTTGGACACCGAGACGCTGCGGGAGCACGCGGCCCGTCACCTGGCCGGCTACAAGGTGCCGCGGGTCTGGCACGAGGTCGCCGAACTACCGAGAACTGCCAACGGAAAGGTCCGCCGGCAGGATCTGCCGGGCATGCTTGGCCCATGACCCGACGACGTGTGCTCACGCTGCTCTCCACGTTGGTCACAGCGGTCGCCACCGCTGTCACCGCCGCGCCCCCCGCGGGCGCGGATCCCTCCGCCAACTCCCCCCGCGCGCACTGCGGGCGGATCGACCGGATCACCGTGCCCGGTGCCGAGCGTCAGCTCAGCGCCTGTCTGGCGGACCTGACGACGGCCGGCACGACGTTGACCGGCCACACCCAGCCCAGCGACTACCTGGGCCTGCATGCACCCGGCACGGTCAACCCCAGCGGGGTGCCAGGCATCCAGATCGACGGCTACTTCCCGGACACCTCGACGATGAACACCTTCCACGGCTGGAACCACGACGCGCAGTTCGTCATCCGGCTGCCGGACAAGTGGAACGGCGGGCTGGTCGTCTCGGGCGCGCCGGGGGTGCGGCGGCAGTACGCCAACGACTTCATCATCGGTGACTGGGTGCTCGCGCAGGGCTATGCCTTCGCCTCGACGGACAAGGGCAACTCCGGGCTGGACTTCTGGCGCGACGGCGTCGAGCCGGGCGACGCGATCATGGAGGGCAACCTGCGGGTCACCGAGCTGACCATCGCCGCCAAGGCGGTGCTCAAGCAGCGCTACGCCAAGCCGGTGAGCAAGACCTACCTGTACGGCGTCTCCAACGGCGGCTACCTGGTGCGCTGGCAGTTGGAGAACCGGCCCGAGCTCTATGACGGAGGCATGGACTGGGAGGGCACGCTCTACACCCCCGAACACAACGCGCTGCGCTATTTCCCTGCGGCGCTGCGCAACTGGCCGGCGTATGCCGCGGGTGACCCGGCCGCGCACCAGGCGATCCTCGCGGCCGGCTTCTTCCCCGGCTCGGAGTATCTGTGGCCGCTGCACTGGATGTACTACTGGGACGGCACCCAGCGGGTCTACCGAGAGGAGTTCGACCCGACCTTCGACGGCGACACGTTCGCACCTGACGGGACGCCGGGCCGGCCCTTCTGCTACTCCGGGCCGGGCTGCGACACCCTCTACGACCTCGACTCGCGGCCGGCCGCGATCGAGGCGATCCGCAAGGTGTCGCTGACCGGGCGCATCGGCAAGCCGCTCATCACGATCCACGGCACCTTCGACTCGCTGCTGCCGATCAAGGAGGTCTCCGACGTCTACGCCGCGATGGTCCGCGACGCCGGGCGCGGCGACCTGTTCCGCTACTACCGCTTCGAGGGCGCCAACCACTTCGACGGGCTGCCGGCCATCGGCATCCCGACCCGGCCGCTGTTGCCGTGCTCGCGGGCCGCGTTCGAGGCGCTCGAGGCGTGGACCGCGCACTCGAACCCCAAGCGCAACACCGCCCCGCCACCGGACGCCACGTTGCCGGTGCCCGGCCCGGGCGTCGACCAGGTCAACAGCTGCTCGCTGC
Source organism: uncultured Intrasporangiaceae bacterium (assembly GCA_964647395.1). Lineage (GTDB taxonomy): Bacteria > Actinomycetota > Actinomycetes > Actinomycetales > Dermatophilaceae > Phosphoribacter. The sequence continues at coordinate 9,548 of CAZYHR010000033.1, forward strand.
GCTGACCGAACCGGTATGCCGCCCGCTCGGGTGAGCGGGCGGCATACCGGGGTCCGGGTCAGCCGGGGTCAGGCCGACACGAGCGCGGACAGCCGCGCGGCGTCGACGAGCTGCCCCACCGCGGCGGCGAGTTCGGCGTCGAGGTCGGCCGGCAGGTGGCCGGCCTCGACGGTCGCGAAGGCGTGCCCCAACCCGACCGTGCTCTCCAGGGGGGCGGCGCCGGCGACCTTGAGGATGCGCACCGCGTCGGCTCGGGCCCAGGCGGTGGCCGAGGGCGAGGGGGTGGCGCCGATGACGAGCACCGGCCGGCCGGCCAGGGCCGCCTCGCCGTGCGGGCGGGAGAGCCAGTCGATGGCGTTCTTGAGCAGGCTCGGCAGCGAGCCGTTGTGCTGCGGGGTGACGACGACCAGGGCGTCGGCCGCCCGCACCGCGTCGCGCAGCCGGGCCACCGACTCCAGGGTCGGGTCGTGCTCGATCTCCTGGCGGAAGATCGGCAGGTCGGCCAGCGTGGTCCAGCGGGTGCCGGTGATGTCCGCGGGCAGGTGGCGCAGCGCGGCGTCCGCGAGCCAGCCGTTGACCGAGCCGGGTCGCTCGCTGCCGACGAGGGCGAGGATGTTCATGGGAGCTCTCCTGAAATTGTTGGTCAAGTGCCTTGACCATCTTGACGCCGGATCCGAAAGAAGTCAAGTCGCTTGACCATCTGCTATCCTGGGCAGATGGCCCGGCTCCCCCTCGTCGCCCAACTCGGTCAGGCGCATGACGCCTTCGAGCGAGAGTTCGACCGCCGGCTGGCCCGCTCCGAGTTCTCGGGGCTGTCCCTCGCGCACAGCCGCAACGTGCTGCGCCACCTGGGCCGGCCGATGCGGGCCAGTGCCATCGTCGGCCGGTGCGGGCTGACCAAGCAGGCGGTGAGCCAGCAACTGGCCCACCTGGAGCGCCACGGCTACGTGCAGGTCTCGCCCGACCCGGGCGATCACCGGGCCCGGTTGGTCTCGCTCACCGAGCGCGGCCGGGCGGCCCAGCGGACGGTGGTGCGGACCTTCGCCGAGATCGAACGCGACTGGGCTGGGCTGGTCGGCCCGGACCGCCTCGGCGACGTGCGGGCCACCCTCGACATGCTCCTCGCGACCGTCGACGGCCCCTGCTGAGGCGCGGCGCCCATGGTCTCGAAGGTCCCGGCGGCAACGAGCGCCCTGCAGATCCTCAGCCACCTGGCCCGCCGGCGCGGGCCGGTCAGCGCCGTCTCCATCGCGGGCGCCCTCGGGCTGCCGCGCTCGACCGTCTATCACCTGCTCGCGGTGATGCGCGACCAGGGCTTCGTCGTCCACCTCCCGGAGGAGGGGCGCTACGGCCTGGGGCTGGCGGCCTACGAGCTGTCCTCGGCCTATGTCCGCCAGGCGCCGATCGCGCGGCTGGGCCAGCCGCTGCTGCGCGGGCTCGTCGACCGCATCGGCGAGACCGCGCATCTGGCCGTGCTGCACGGCCGCGACGTCGTCTACGTCATCGACGAGCGGGCCCCCGGACGCCCCTCGCTCATCTCCGCCGAGGGGGTGCGGCTGCCGGCCTTCCTCACCGCCTCCGGCCGGGCCATGCTCGCCGAGCTGCCCGTCGCCCAGGTCCGGGCCATCTATCCGGACCGCGAGTCGCTGCGCAGCACGTTCGCCGGCGAGCGCTCCTGGTCGCACGCCCGGCTGCGCGCCGAGCTGCAGCGCACCCGGGCCCGGGGGTGGGCCACCGAGGAGGAGAGCGAGATCATGCCCGGCTTCGCCTCGGTGGCCGTGGTGGCGCGCGACCACCTCGACCTGCCCACGGCAGCGGTCGCGGCGACCTTCGCCGGCTCGGTCACCCAGCAGCGGCGCGCCGACATCGTCGCCGAGGTGCGCGTCGTCGCCGACGCGCTGACCCGGCGCCTGCACGGGCGTCCGGGATCCCAGACCGGATGACGTCTGGGATCCCAGACGAACAGCGGGCGGCTGGTCTTCGACCGGCGGACCAACAGGCCTAGAGTCACTCGACATGACGACGGGACACCAGACCAACTCCCCCCTGCTGCGCGCCGCCCTCGACCGGGTCCCCGCCTACGTGCCCGGCAAACCGCCGACCGCGCCGGCCGGCGTCACGGCATACAAGCTGTCCAGCAACGAGAACCCCTATCCGCCGTTGGACCCGGTGCGGGTCGTCCTGGACAAGGCCCTGGACACCGTCAACCGCTATCCGGACATGGCCAGCGTCGACCTCATCGCCGCCATCGCGGCCTACTGCGGGGTCGACCCGGACAACATCGCGGTCGGCACCGGCTCGGTCGCGGTGCTCGGCCAGATCGTCCAGGCCACCTGTGACCCGGGCGACGAGATCATCTTCGCCTGGCGGTCCTTCGAGGCCTACCCGATCGTCGCGGCGCTGGCCGACACCACCGCCGTCATGGTGCCGGTCGACGCCGACCAGCGGCACCGGCTGGACGCCATGGCGGACGCCGTGACCGAGCGGACCAAGGTCGTCATCATCTGCTCACCCAACAACCCGACCGGCACGGTCGTGCACCGCGAGGAACTCGACGCCTTCCTGGCCCGGGTGCCGCGCAACGTCCTGGTCGTGCTCGACGAGGCCTATCTCGAGTTCGTCCGCGACGACCGGGCCCCCGACGCCATCGAGGTGTGGCGGGCCAACCCCAACGTCCTGGTGCTGCGCACCTTCTCCAAGGCCTACGGCCTGGCCGGGCTGCGGGTCGGCTACGCGGTCGCCGAGCCCGAGGTCGCCGCGGCGCTGCGCAAGACCGCGACCCCCTTCGGCGTCAACTCGCTGGCCCAGGCCGCGGCCATCGCCTCGCTGGAGGCCCGGGACGAGCTCATGGTGCGGGTCGACTCCCTCGTCGCCGAACGCGAGCGGGTCGTGGCAGGGCTCACCGAGCAGGGCTGGCAGCTGACCCCGACCGAGGCCAACTTCGTGTGGTTCCCGCTCGGCGCCGACTGCGCAGCCTTCACGCAGGCCTGCGCCGACGCGGCCCTGTCGGTGCGTCGCTACGGCGACGATGGCGTCCGGGTCACCATCGGCGAGACCGACGCCAACACCCGCTTCCTCGAGGTGGCCAAGGCCTTCGGCCCGCGTCCTCTCGGCGGTTGACCCACCGGCTGCCCAGCGGCCATCGCCGCTGACGCAGTCGCTGCCCGGAGCGTGGACCACCGTCCACCCGACCGGCACGCTCACGGCACGAACCCCCGTGCCGGTGTTCTTCGCTCTCCACAGGAAGTCCCCATCATGAGCAGCAGCATCTTCCGGACCAAGTCCATCGAGTCGGCCCTGGCCAACACCGAGGAATCCGAGTATCAACTCAAGAAGCGACTCACCGCCGTCGACCTCATCGTCTTCGGCGTCGGGGTCATCATCGGCGCCGGCATCTTCACCCTGACCGGCCGCACCGCCGCGACGATCGCCGGGCCGGCGATCTCGATCTCCTTCGTCATCGCCGCGGTGACCTGCGGCCTGGCCGCGCTGTGCTACGCCGAGTTCGCCTCCGCGATCCCGGTGAGCGGGTCGGCATACACGTTCTCCTACGTCGCGCTGGGTGAGTTCATCGCCTGGATGATCGGCTGGGACCTGCTGCTCGAACTCTTCCTCGCCGCCAGCGTCGTGGCGCAGGGCTGGTCGGCCTACTTCGGGGTGCTGCTCGGCCGCTTCGGCATCCACCTGCCCGAGCAGGACCTGACGACCTGGCACTTCGACCTGCCGGCCTTCCTGCTCGTCGCGGTGCTCACCGCCCTGGTGGCGATGGGCATCAAGGAGTCGATGCGGGTCAACACCGTGCTCGTCGCGGTCAAGGTCTTCATCGTGCTGTTCGTCATCTTCGCCGGCATCGGCTTCATCAACACCGCCAACTACACCCCGTTCATCCCGCCGGCCCAGCCCGCCGCGTCGGTCGGTGGCAGCGTGTGGACCGCCCCGCTGCTGCAGACGGCGTTCGGCCTGCAGCCCTCGACCTTCGGAGTCATGGGCATCATCGCCGGCGCTTCACTGGTGTTCTTCGCCTACCTCGGCTTCGACGTCGTCGCGACCACCGCCGAGGAGGCCCGCAACCCGCGGCGCGACCTGCCGATCGGCATCATCGGCTCGCTGATCATCTGCACGATCCTGTATGCCGCGGTCGCCCTGGTCATCACCGGCATGGTCAAGTACGACCAGATCTCGCTGTCCGCCTCGCTCGCGACCGCCTTCGAGTCGGTCGGCAAGGGCGGCTACGCCACGCTCATCGCCGCCGGGGCCGTGGCCGGGCTGACCACCGTCGTCATGACCATCCTCATCGGCTGCACCCGGGTGATCTTCGCCATGAGCCGCGACTGGCTGCTGCCGGCCAGCCTCGGCAAGACCAACCACCGCACCGGCACCCCCGTGCGCATCACCGTGCTCATCGGCACCCTCGTCGCCCTGGTCGCCGCGATCACCCCGATCGGCAAGCTCGAGGAGATGGTCAACATCGGCACCCTCGCGGCCTTCACCTTGGTGTCGATCGCCGTGCCGGTGCTGCGCAAGAAGCGCCCCGACCTGCAGCGCTCCTTCAAGGTGCCGTTCAGCCCGGTGCTGCCCTACATCTCCGCGGCGGCCTGCATCTACCTGGCGCTGACCCTGCCGCTGGAGACCTGGGTGCGCTTCCTGGTCTGGCTGATCGTCGGCGTGCTCATCTACTTCCTCTACGGACGGCACCACTCCCGGCTCGCCAAGGGCGCCGAGCAGATTCCGGCCGCTGACTTCTCCAAGCCCGGCCCGCACGCCACCGGCGGCGACTCACCGATCCAGGGCTGACCTACGGCCGACCCCGCGGTACCGACCGAAAGGACGTCCAGCATGACCACCACCATGACCTCGACCACCGCACTGCCGCTCTCGTTGGAAGACAAGTTCACCGTCGACGAGGGCACCATCCACCTCACCGGAGTGCAGGCCCTGGTCCGGCTGCCCATGGTGCAACGCCGGCTGGACATCGCCAACGGCCTGGACACCGGGACCTTCATCTCGGGCTATCCGGGCTCGCCGCTGGGCGGCTACGACCTGGAACTGCAGCGGCGGCGCAAGATGCTCGCCGAGCACCGCATCGTGCACCAGATGGGGGTCAACGAGGAACTCGGGGCCACGGCGGTCATGGGCACCCAGCTGGTCATGCAGCTGCCCGGCCCCACGGCCGACGGCGTGCTCGGCCTCTGGTACGGCAAGGCCAACGGGTTCGACCGGTCGCTGGACGCGCTGCGCCAGGCCAACCTCATCGGCACCCACCGCACCGGCGGGGCGCTGGCCCTGGTCGGCGACGACACGACCGCCAAGTCGTCGCCGACCCCGGGTCACAGCGAGTTCGCGGCCGCCGCGATCTTCATGCCGATCCTCTACCCCGGCGACGTGCAGGAGGTCCTCGACCTCGGTGTGCACGCGGTGGCGCTGTCCCGCTCGTGCGGGCTGTGGGTGGCCTACAAGATGGCCACCACGGTCGCCGACGGCTCGGGGTCGGCGCAGGTCTCCCCCGACCGGGTGCGCCCGGTCATGGTCGACATGGAGCTCGACGGCCAGCCCTACCTGCACCAGCCCAACGCGCACATGTACGGCGCGAAGGTCATGGCCATGGAGCACTCGATGATGTACGCCCGGATGCCCGCGGCGCTCGAATACGCCCGCGCCAACGACCTCAACCGGATCACCGTCTCGACGCCGCAGGACCGGATCGGCATCATCTCCACCGGCAAGACGTACTTCGAGATGCGCCAGACGATGCGCGAGCTGGGCCTGGACGACGACGAACTGCGCCGGCTCGGCGTCCGGCTGCTGCAACTGCGGATGCCCTACCCGCTGGACGGCCACTTCCTGCGCCAGTTCGCCCAGGGCCTGGAGGAGATCCTCGTCCTGGAGGACAAGCGGCCGTTCATCGAGCTGTTCGTCAAGGACGAGCTCTACGGCATGACCGACCGGCCGCTGGTGCTCGGCAAGCTCGACGAGCAGGGCCGCCCGCTGGTGCCGATCCACGCCGAGCTCGACCCGGCCTCGATCGCCCGGCTGGTGGCCGGCCGGCTGACCCGGCGCGCCGAGCTGCCCGACGTGCAGCGCCGGCTCGAGCGGGTGACCCGGCCGCAGTCGCTGCCCGCGCTGCCGCTGGCCCGCTCGCCCTATTTCTGCTCCGGCTGCCCGCACAACAGCTCGGTCGCCGGCATCGAGGAGGGCACCCTGGTCGGGGCCGGCACCGGCTGCCACGTGCTGGCCGTGTTCATGAACCCCAAGGACGTCGGCGACATCATCGGCATCACCGCCATGGGTGGCGAGGGCGTGCAGTGGATCGGCGCCTCGCCGTTCTGCTCGATGGAGCACTGGCTGCAGAACCTCGGCGACGGCACCTATGCCCACTCCGGCAGCCTGGCGATCCGCGCAACGGTCGCCGCCGGCGTCAACATCACCTACAAGCTGCTCTACAACGACCACGTCGCGATGACCGGTGCCCAGCCCGCCATCGGCATCCCCAGCGTGCCCGACCTGTGCCGCGAGTTGCTCGCCGAGGGGGTCAAGCGGGTCGTCGTGACGACCGAGGACCTGGAGCGCTACGAGGGCGTCCAACTGCCCGAGGGGGTCGAGCTGCGCGACCGCTCGATGATCCCCGAGACGGTCGAGCAGCTGCGGGCAATCCCCGGCGTCACGGTGCTCATCCACGACCAGGAGTGCGCCACCGAGAAGCGCCGGCGACGCAAGCGCGGCACCCTGGAGCAGCCCAAGACCCGGGTCGTCATCAACGAGGCCGTGTGCGAGGGCTGCGGCGACTGCGGGGTCAAGTCCAACTGCATGTCGGTGCACCCGGTGCAGACCGACCTGGGCCGCAAGACCCAGATCCACCAGCCGTCCTGCAACGTCGACTACTCCTGCCTGCAGGGCAACTGTCCGTCGTTCGTCACCGTGGTGCCCGGCGAGGCGGTCGGCGCCGGCCGGGGCCAGGCCGCCGCGCTCAGCGCCGACGACCTGCCCGAGCCCACCCTGCAGGTGCCGGCCGACGAGTTCGGCATGCGCATCTGCGGCATCGGCGGCACCGGCGTGGTCACCGTCGCCCAGACCCTCGCGGTCGCGGCGCTGCTCGATGGCCGTTTCGTGCGCGGGCTGGACCAGACCGGCCTGGCCCAGAAGGGCGGCCCGGTCATCTCCGACCTGCGGATCACGACGACGCCGATGGACCAGGCCAACAAGCTCACCCTGGCCGACTGCGACCTGTTCCTGGCCTGCGACATGCTCGCCGGCGCCCAGCAGGTGACCCTCGCGGTCGCCGACGCCGAGCGCACCGTCTCGGTGACCTCGCTGGCCCAGGTGCCTACCGGGCAGATGGTCACCGACACGACGTTGTCCTTCCCGGACGCCGAGTTGCTCACCGGGCGGATCGCCGAGCTGTCCAAGCCGGGCGCGGCGCTGACCTTCGACTCGCCCGGCATCACCGAGGAACTGTTCGGCAGCGACCAGACGGCCAACATCTTCCTCGTCGGTGCCGCCTACCAGGCCGGGGCGCTGCCGCTGCGGCCCGAGTCGATCGAGCAGGCCCTCACCCTCAACGGGGTGGCCGTCGAGACCAACCTGCAGGCCTTCCGCCGCGGCCGGCAGGCGGTGGCCGACCCCGAGGCCCTGGCCGCCGCGCTCGCCGCGACCCGGCCGGTGCCGGTCGTGCACACCGCCACCTGGCAGGAGCGGCGGATCATGGAGACCGTCAAGGCGCCGGCCGGCTCCGAGCTGGAGCGGCTGGTCGCCTCGCGGGTGCCGATGCTCGTCGCCTACCAGGACGCGGCCTACGCCCGCCGGTATGCCGCCCGGGTCGAGCGGGTGCGCGCCGCCGAGGCGGCCGCCCTGCCGGGCAGCACCGAACTGGCCGAGGCGGTGGCCTGGTCGTTGTTCAAGCTCATGGCCTACAAGGACGAGTACGAGGTGGCCAGGCTGCACCGTGACCCGGCCTTCCGGGCGGACCTGGAGGCCCGCTACGGGGCCGACGCGGCATACCGGTTCATGCTGCACCCGCCGGTGCTCAAGGCGCTGGGCATGAAGGGCAAGATCGGCGTCCCCGGCAAGGCGGGCCAGGCGATGTTCGCCGCGCTGGCGCCGCTGAAGCGGCTGCGCGGCACCCGGCTGGACCCGTTCGGCCGCGATCACGTGCGGGTCGTCGAGCGGGAGCTGCTCGCCGAGTTCGAGGTGGTCGTCGACGAACTGGCCGAGCGGGTCAGTGACACCAACCACAACGTGGCCGTCCAGATCGCCGAGTTGCCCGATGTCGTGCGAGGCTACGACGACGTGAAGCTGCGCAATGTCGCGGCCTACCGCGAGCAGCTCGCCCGGATGCGAGCACGGCTCACCGACGGTCGGCGCTCGGTCGAGAGCCTGCCGGTCAGCGCGAGAGGTGGAGCGTGATGGGACTGAAGGAGTGGATCACCGGTCCACGACCGACCGGCCGGCCGGCCGGCAGCAAGCCGGGCCAGGAGAACCTCGAGCACGACGACTCCGAGGGCATGCTCGATCCGCAGACGGCCGCCCTCGGTGACGGGGCGGTGCCCTCGTCGACGTCGGGCCGGGTGACCCCCTCGGCGCGGCGCCTCGACCCGGACGCCGGCGCGAGCGAGACCGACACCCAGCACCTGCCGGGCTAGCCGAGGTCGTGACGGGTTGACCAGCCGTTTCGGGGGCCAACCGCCACGATGATCGGGCCGCGGGACTAGCCGGTCGCCGCGGCCAGGGTGGCGCCGAGTTCCCAGCAGCGCTGGAGGTCGTCGCGATCCGGCGCGCCGGTGACGACGACGTCAGCCGCGGCCTGCCGCCAGCCCAGTCCGGTGGCCACCCCGTGCACCGAGCGCTGCGCCCCTTCGGTGCCGAGGTTGCCGTGCACGGCCAACCCGTATGCCGCGCCGCGCTTCTCGTGGCGCACCGGGTAGTAGGCCTGGTCGAAGACGTGCTTGAGCGCCCCGCTCATGTAGCCGATGCAGGCCGGGGTCAGCAGCAGGTAGCCGTCGGCGGCGAGCAGGTCGGGCACGGTGGCGGCCAGCGCCGCCCGGACGACGACCTCGACCCCTTCGAGGTCGTCGGTGCGGGCGCCGGCGAGCACCGCATCGAGCAGTTGCTCGGTGGCCGGCGAGACGGTGTGGTGGACGACCAGCAGGGTGCTCATGGGGAGCACCCTGCCGGCCGGTGCTGGCTGGTCGACCTGGTGGACACGGCTCTACGGTAGGCGCCGAGCCCGCCGCTCGACGAGTCAGGCCGGGTCGCTCAGAGGCGCCGGCACTGGTCCTCCTTGTTGCCCTTGACCAGGTTGCCGTGGCCGACCGGTGCCGGGCGGTTCTCCTTGCACTGCAGGTTGCCACCGACGACGTTGGTCGTCACCGTCTTGGTGCCGGTGGTGTTGGTGAACAGCTGGATGTCGCCGTTGACGGTGTTGGACCGCAGCGTGATCGTGCCGCCCTGGACCAACTGGATGCTGCCGCCGATGCGCGACTGCGCGACGCTGACGCTGCGGTGGCCCTCGGCCTGGATGTTGCCGTTGACCCGCAGCGCCGTCGCCGTGAGGGTGGCGCCCCGCTCGACCTTGAGCGTGCCCTTGAGGGTGGTGCCCGACATCGTGAGGTCGCGCCGGTGGGGACCCGGACGTTGTCGAGGGTGGTGGCGCCGAGGCTGCCCCGGCAGGTGTACTCGTCGGCGGCCGCGCTGGGGGCGACGGCGGCGCTGGTGGCGAGGAAGGCGAGGAGGGACAGGGCGGTAGCGGTGGTGCGTTTCATCGTGACCTCCTGGGACGGGTGCCGGGGGAGTCCGGCGCGACCAGGGTGCCGGTGCCCGGTGACAGCGCGATGAGAGTCCAGTGAGGGATCTCTCATCGGCCGCGCAGGCCGCTGAGGTCACGCTGCGGATGGGCCGCGACGAAGGCCGCGACGACCTCCGGCCGCAGCCGGCCGCGGTCCGCGACCGGCAGACCGACCGAGCGCGCCCAGGCCCGGACCTGGGCCCAGGTGACCGGCGGGTCGGGCAGCACCCCGCCGGTGGGCACCTGGTCCAGCCGGGCGAGCACCGGGGCCTCCTGGGCGAGTTCGATGAGTACGGCCCCGAAGAAGCGGTAGGTCCACTCCTGGGCCAGCGCCCGGGTCTCGGCGAAGACGACCGGCACGGCCGGGAAGCGGGCCTGGCACTCGGCGAGCCCGTCGGCCACCACGGCGGGGCGCACCCGGTCGAGGGCGAAGACGCGCGAGTAGCGGTCCTCGACGACGACGGCCGCGTGCGGCAGCGCCGCGAGTTCGGCCAGCAGATAGGACAGCCGGCCGCCGACCAGGGTGGCCACCAGGTCGGTCAGCGACTTGCGCTCGACGGCGGCGACGATCTCGCCCGCGACGGCGACCGCGTAGTCCCCGGCCGGCAGGGGCTGCTTGCGGGTGCTCACCTGCTGCCCCGAGAAGCGCCAGGCATAGCGTTCGTGCACGTCGACGAGCACCTCGATGCCGGTCACCCCGAAGGCTCGGGCGGTGGGCACCCGGACGTCGGGGCGGGCCTGCTTGGCGGTCCGGGCCGTCTGCCAGAAGATCGCCTCGCGTCCGCGCGCGTGGGTGAGCACGAACTGTGAGCGGTTCTCCCGGCCGCGGGCCAGCACCAGGTCGATCGCCGCGCCCCGCCGGGTGCAGGACCGGGTCGGCACCCGCTCGACGATCTCGGGCTCGGCCGGCCACTCGGCGGCGCGGTGGCAGTAGACCTTGCTCGTGCGCGGCCAGACCTCGCGGGTCTTGAGCACGATGCCGTGCTCACCGAGCGGGATGCGCACGAGGAAGGGCAGCGCCGAGTCGGGCTCGGGGTTACGGGCGACGACGAAGTCCTCCGGCACGGCACTACGGTATGCCGCCCGCGCGCCCCTGGTGCGACAGCCCGGCGTGGCGCCGGTCAGGTGGCGGACCGGGCGCGCTGCTCGTCGGTGAAGGCCAGGTCGGCGGCGGCTTCGGCGCTGCTCTTGCCGCTCGAGCGCGACTGGCGGTAGGCGCCGACGTTGGTCGACATCGCCGCCATGGCGGGCCGGACCGAGCCGCGGCCGTAGGTCATCGACTGGGCGGGGGCGACCCCGAGGCTGGTGCCGACCTCGACGGCGTCCTGGTCGGCGCCCATGTAGAGGAACTGCCAGCCGTAGGCCTGGGTCTGCTGCTCGACCAGGGCCTTGATGGCCGGGTGGGTCCACTCGCGGGAGGCGTTCTCCATGCCGTCGGTCATGATGCCGACGACGACGCTGGCGGGCCGGCGGTCCTCGGGCAGCGCGGCGAGTTCGCGGCCGGCATCGGTGATGAGTCGGCCCATCGCGTCGAGCAGCGCGGTCATGCCGCGGGGCTGCAGGTCCAGGTGCGGGACCTCCGCGACCGGGCGCCCGGCGTACACGACCTCGTAGTGGGTGTCGAACTGCGCCAGGGTGACCCGGCACTCGCCGGCGGTCTTGCGCTGCTCGGCGATGAAGGCGTCGAAGCCGCCCTCGGTGTCGGACTTGATCGACTGCATCGAGCCGGAGCGGTCGAGCAGGAAGTAGAGGTGGGTCAGGTTGGCGTCGGTCATGCGGCTCTCCTCGGGTCAGCCCGAGCCGGCCCGGCGGGCGCGGAAGCGCAGCGGCTGGCTCTCGGTCGGTGGGGCGGTGCGGTGCCGACCCTCCTCGAGGTCGTAGCGCGCCCGCTCGACACCCACGCGGGTGACCCGCTCGCCCTGGCTGTAGGCCGCGAGCAGGCTGGTCCGCGCGAGCCGTGGGGGCACGGCGTTCTCGGTGAGGCCGGCCAGGGACGCCGTCTGTCGGATCGACGCGCCCTGGGTCAGCACCGCCGCAGCCATCGCCTCGTCGAGCGCGGCCGTCACCTGGGCCAGCGCCTCCCGCAGGTGCGGGAGGGACTGCTCGGGCTCGGCCGGGTCGACCGAGTCGAGGGCGGACCGCGCCGCGTCGAGCGCGGCGGAGAGAGGGTCTGCTGCGGTGCTCACGGCAGGACTATATCCGCACCAACTGCGGACACGCAAATTGTCGGTGGCCGGTGAGCGGCGCGCGGTGCACTGGCCATCGGGTGGTCGGCAACCGTTCCACCGGTGTCTGCCTGCGCGTCGGGCCGGGCCTGATGGAGTGCGGGTGTCCACCCAGATCCTGAAGGAGCGTTCATGGACCTCTCCCGTCGTGCCGTGCTCGGCGGCGGTGCCGCCCTCGGCGCCGTCGCCCTCACCGGAACCGGCGCCGCCAGCGCCGCGGCACACCCCTGGGGCCGCCCGGACAAGCGCGGCGGCCCCCTCGGCCCGCTCATCCCGCAAGGGGACCTGGCCCTGCCCGAAGGCTTCTCCTATCGGGTCATCGGCACCATCGGGGTCGACCCCCTGCTGGACCGGCCCGGTGGCCGCGTCGTCGGCACCACGCCGAGTAACCTCGACGGCGCGGGTGCCTTCCGGCACCGCAACGGCGTGCGCCTGGTGCGCAACCACGAGTGCCGGGCCACCGCGCAGGTGCCGGTGCCCCTGGTCCGCGGCACCGTCTACGACGACGGCGTGCCCTCCGGCATGGGCGGCAACACCGTCGTCGAGGTGACCTCGCGCGGCAGCCTGGTCGAGCAGTGGGTCGCCCTGTCCGGCACGATCCGCAACTGCGCCGGCGGGCAGACCCCGTGGGGCTCCTGGCTGGCCTGCGAGGAGGACACGACGCGGGCCGGCACGACGGTCACCGTGGGCGGGACGGCATACACCCTGCGCAAGGACCACGGCTACACCTTCGAGGTGTTCCCCGCCGGGCCCAGCGCCCAGATCCCCGAGCCGATCACCGCCTGGGGACGGGCGGTGTGGGAGGGGGCCGCGATCGGCCCGCAGCGCCGCGACGTCTATCTCACCGAGGACACCGGCGACGGGCTGTTCTATCGCTGGACGGCACCTCGCCGGCGGGTCATCTCGCGGGGCATCGCCCGGCAGTTCGGGCCCACCGACGGGATCCTGCAGGCCGCCCAGGTGCGCCGCCGGGGACGGCCGCTGGGGCACTACGCCGAGCTGACCAAGGCCGACCTCGGCGCGTCCTTCGAGGTCGTCTGGATCGACGGCGGCGAGGACCGGCAGGCGCAGCAGACCGACCTGCGGCGGCAGTACCCGGGGGCCACGGTCCACCCGAAGATCGAGGGGTGCTGGTCCGACGGCAAGGGCCTCTACTTCACCTGCTCCTACGCCTCGGCCAGCGAGCAGGCGAAGTATCCGGCCATCACCCAGAACCAGGGGATGGTCTTCTACTACGACTACGCCGCCCAGCGGCTCCGGCTCGTCGAGTACTACGAGCTCGGGCACCGCTTCGACGGGCCGGACAACATCGTCGTGACGCCGTTCGGCGGTGTGGTCATCGCCGAGGACGGCAACGACGAGTCGCACCTGATCAGCTGGACCCCGGGCCGGGGCTCGCAGGCCCTCGCGCTCAACCTGCTCAACGACTCGGAGTGGGCCGGGCCGGTGTTCTCGCCGGACGGTCGGATCCTGTTCGCCAGCATCCAGAGCGACCGGACGTATGCCATCCTCGGGCCGTTCCGGGAGCGGCTCGGCCAGGTCACCCGGCAGCCCTCCCGGTCGCTGCCGCCCGGAAGCGCCGACCGTCCCGGCGCGCACGCCGAGGCCGCGGGCACTTGCCCGCGGCCTCGGTCGTGTCCTGCTTGGTGGGGCTGCCCGGGTGTGGCTGCCCGGTGGGGCTGCCGGTCAGTTGCGCGGCGCGTCCTGCGGGCCGGTCGGCCAGCCGGTCGGCGCGGGCGGCCAGCTCTGGCCCTGCGGCGCGTCAGCCGAGCGCTCCGGGCCGGCCTGCCGGCCGCGGTGCCCGCCGCAGCTGCCCCGCGTCCAGAGGAAGAACGCGGCGGCGATCGCGGCGACGGCGATCCAGCGTCCGCCGTGGTGGTCGTCCGGCAGCAGCGCGCAGCCGGCGACGATGAGCAGCACGATCGAGGAGGCGCGACCGTGCCGGATGGCCCGCTCGAGGTGGATCGTGCCCCGGTGGTCCGGCAGGACCAGCCAGGCGACGAGATAGGCGGGGGCGCCGATACCGAGCAGCGTCAGCCCGACCACGGCGAGACGCACGACGGCCGTGCTCACGCCGAGCGACTGGGCGATGCCGGTGCAGACGCCGCCGAAGACGCCGCCGGGCCGGCGCACCACGGAGCTGCGGTGCAGGGCAGCGAAGCAGCGGTCCAGGCCGGACTGCGGGGAGGTGGTGGATCCGTTGGGAGCTGTGGTCGTCGTCATGACTCCAGCCTGCTGCGTCCCGGCACCCGGCGCGATTGGGTGCAACCCCGAGCGGACCCTGACCGGACCCTGATCGCCCTCAGACGCGGCATACCTGTCGATAGGCGTCGCTGACCTCGGTGAGCAACTCCCACGGATCGGGCAGGGCGCTGGCGCAGGCGAAGATGCCGACGTTGAGCGACCCGCGGTAGCCCTGGGCGGTGACGTTGAGGGCCAGGCCGTCGAAGATCGGCGGCATCGGGTGCACCCCGGTCACCTGCCGGCCCGCGACCCGCAGCCGCAGGTCACCCATCGGGACGCTGGACACGAGCAGGTTGAAGGGTGAGGGCACCGCGTTCATTAGCCGCAGGCTGCTCGCCAGCCGGGCCAGTTGACCCAGGGTCGGCGCGACCGCGCGCGCCACCACCCCGACGCCGCGCTCGGTCATCAGCGGCGCGCCCCGGGCGCGGCCCAGCGCATCGTGCGCGGTGAACAACCGCTCGGCCGGGTCGGCGACGTGGGTCGGCAGTTGGCAGCCGGTGATGCCGATGCGGTTGGCGCCGGAGTGGTCCGCGGTGAGGTGGCGGTGCGAGATCGGCAGCAGTGCGACGAGCGGCCGGTCGGGCAACGCGTCCCGGCGCAGCAGCCACTGACGCAGGCCCCCGGCCACCGCGGCGTGGAAGACGTCGTTGACCGACACGCAGTGCCGCACCCGGGTGCGGCGGCTGGCGGCCAGCGGCAGGGCGCCGAAGGCGAAGGTGCGGCCCGCCGTGGCGGCCCGGTTGAACGCCGTGCGCGGGGCCGCGTGGACGACCGGCGGCTGCCAGCCGTCGACCAGCGCCCGCACCGTGCTGCGGCCCAGTTCGACCATGCCGCCCTGCACCCGCGGCAGCACCCCGAGGGCCCCCTGGCGGACCAGGTCGAAACCGTCCGGCTCGGGGTCGGGCAGCCACGGCTCCCGGTGCTCCCGGGAGCGCGGCGGCGCCGAGAGCAGCGCCTCGAGGATCTCCCCGACGTGCCGCCCGTCGGCCATCGCGTGGTGCACGGCGGCCAGGATCGCCGAGGCCGCGGGCCGCTCCCCGCGCTCGGGGATCTGCAGCAGGTGCAGCGCCCACAGCGGCCGGTGCCGGTCCAGCGGCCGAGCCCCCAGCAGGGCTGCCGTGGCCGCCACCGCGCGCGGGCCGCCCGGCTGAGGGACCTCGGTCTGGTCGACGTGCGCCGAGATGTCGAACTCGGGGTCGTCGATCCACCACGGCTGGTCGCCCCGCAGCGGGGTGCGCAGCAGGCGGCGGCGCAGTTCGGGCACCCGGGGCAGCCCGGCGGCCACCTGTTCGCGCAGCTCGGCGAGGGTGATCGGGCCGTCGAGCAGCAGCAGGAAGTTGATCGCGCCGTTGGTCGTCGGCCCGTCCAGCGCGAAGAACGCACTGTCGCGGGGCTCGACCTGGGTCGGCTCCATGTCCACCTCCGGGCACCGGGAGAGCACGTGCCGGCGCCGCACGGGCGCCGGATCCGACGCTAGTCAGGTCGCGGGCGCCGCGGTGGGACTCTCGACCCCCTCTGCCGCGCCGGACCGGTATGCCGCCGGCGCGGCATACCGGTTGGGGGTGCGGGCGGCGGTGTGCCGTCGCTCACCCGGGACCACCTGCTCATGCTCGGGCCGGTCGGGGGTCCCATACGCTTGAGGCATGGACCTCAACGAGTTGCTGGACGTGCGTCGCGGGGAGATCCTCGAGGATGCGCTGGCCAACCTGGAGCGGTCGGCCCTGACCCACTACACCGCCGCCGGGGCGCACTCCCGCCGGCGGTGGCTCGAGGCCCTCTTCGACCGCGCCGCCGACTCGATGCGCGAGCGCAACCTGCTGCCGTTGCACGGGCACGTGGACCGGATCGCGCACGAGCGGTTCGTCAGCGGCTTCGACATCACCGAGGTGCAGGCGTCGTTCAACGCGCTGGAAGAGGCGCTGTGGCGGGCGTTCGTCGCCGAGGTGCCGGCCGAGGAACTCGTCGAGGACCTGGCCATGGTCGGCACCGTGCTGGGCCGGGCCAAGGACCGGCTCGCCGAGGTCTACGTCCGGTTGGCCACCCAGCATCACACGCCGGCGCTCGACGTCGACGCGCTGTTCGACGGCACCGCGACCTGACCCGGCGGCGGCCAGTCGTGCCGTTGCGGGCCACGTCCCGGGGGTTTCGGGGCACCTTCTCGGTGAGGACGGGTCCTGAGCCCACGCACCCAGGGCACCCCGCGGCCGGCACCGCTGGTGATCACCAGTTCGCCCACCCCGATGTGGCCGCCGCGGACGGCGCCGGCCGCCGGCCGCCCGTCAGTTGCGCACGACGAGCACCGGGCAGCGCGGGTGGGCGATGAGGGAGCGGCTGACCGAGCCGAGCAGCAGCCCGGCGAAACCGCCCCGGCCGCGGCTGCCGACGACGACCAGTGACGCGTCGGCGGACAGTTCGGTCAGCACGTCGTCCGCGCGTCCTCGGCGCACCAGGTGGGAGACCTCGACAGCCGGAGCGGCCTGGGCGATGAAGCCGGCGAGCAGTTCGGTCGAGGCCCGCTCGACCTCGGCCCCGTCGACCAGTACCTCGGTCACCGGCGGCACGTCCCAGACGTGCACCGCGAGCACCCCGACGCCCGCGGCGGCGGCCTCCCGGACGGCCGCCGCGAGGATGCCCTCGGAGGTGGGCACGTCGTCGAGCCCGACGACGACCCGCCCGCGCGGCATACCGGGGTGGTCGGGGACGACGACGACCGGTCCGTGCGCGTGATGGACCACGGCGGCGACCGTGCCACCGAGCACGGCGCGGCCGACCCCGGACGCGCCGGTGGTGCCGAGCACGAGCAGCCTGGCGGCCGACGAGATCGCGGCCAGCACCTGGACGGCCGAGTCGGTCGTGACGACCTGCCCGGTGACCTGCAGGTCCGGGTGGGCGGCGCGGACCCGGTCGACCTCGGCGGTGAGTTCGTCGTCGGCGTGGCGACGCAGGGTGGGCTCGAAGTCCAGGCCGCGCCGCATCGCGGCGAACACCCCGGAGCGCGTCGGCAGCGGATGCCGCGGGGCGGCCCGCACGAGCACCAGCGCAGCCCCGTGCAAGGCCGCCCGCGCCGCCGCCCAGTCGGCGGCGAGCCGACCGCCGGGTGAGCCGTCCGAGCCGGCCACCATGGTGCCGGTGAGGTCGGGCAGATCAGCCAGCACGGCGGCGTTGTCGGTCATGCCTCCAGCCTGCCACCCGATCAGCGCGACGGGTCGAATGCGGCCAGTGGCGTGGGACGCACGCCGGCCCCCGGGCTGGACGACCCGACCGGGCGGCTCGCGTTTGCGCTGCGAATCTTGACCCCCTACCGGCATCTGAATTTTGACCCCCTTGGTTGGTTAGTTCTCTTCGGTGGTGGCCGCTGGGACGCGGCCGAGGTCTCGGTCTTGGAGGCGGTAGGAGTCGCCGCGGAGGTTGATGACGTCGGCGTGGTGGACGAGGCGGTCGATCATCGCGGCAGTGACGACGTCGTCGCCGAAGACTTCGCCCCAGCGGCCGAAGGGCTTGTTGCTGGTGACGATCAGCGACGCGCGTTCGTAGCGGCTGGAGACGAGCTGGAAGAACAGGTTCGCGGCTTCGGGTTCGAAGGGGATGTAGCCGACTTCGTCGACCGCGAGCAGGGGGTAGCGCAGGAGCCGGCGGAGTTCGTCTTGGAGACCTCCGGCATGGTGGGCGGTGGCGAGCCGGTCGACCCATTCGGAGGCGGTGGCGAACAGGACCCGGTGTCCGGCTTGGCAGGCGCGGATCGCGATCCCGGTCGCCAAGTGGGTCTTGCCGGTGCCTGGTGGGCCGAGGAAGACGACGTTCTCTTTCGCGGTGATGAAGTCCAGGGCGCCCAGGTGGGCGATGACGTCGGTTTGAGGCCGCGGGCATGGTCGAAGTCGAAGTCCTCCAGCGACTTGCGGGCCGGGAATCGGGCGGCGCGGATCCGGCCTTCTCCTCCGTGGGATTCGCGGGCGGCGACCTCGCGTTGCAGGCAGGCGGCGAGGAACTCCTCGAACGTCCAGGACGAGTCCCGGGCCCGTTCGGCCAGGCGGGGGATGGCCTCACGCAGGGAGGGCGCTTTCAACGCACGGGTGAGGAACTCCAACTCCCCGGTCACGTCCCGGTTGGTGGTCTTGGTGGCCATCAGATCGCCACCTCCTCGGTGAGCGCGTCGTACACCGACAGGTCACGCTGCTCGACCTCGTCGGCCACCGGTGGTCGGGGAACGTGGAGCCGAGCAGCGCGCAACGCCTTCGCGGCGGCGGCATGAGTGGGGTCGGTGAAGCTCTGGTGCTTGGCCCACGACCGGCCATGGGAGGCGACGGGTTGTCCCTCGCAGGTCGCGCTCACCGTGGACAGGTCCGCGACCACCTCGATGCGGCGTTTGATCACGCTGGGATGGATCGAGTAGTCGTTGCCGTCGACGCGCACATGGTGATCCCGGGCCAGGCGGGTCGTGAAACGCCACCCCGTCACCGGCGCGACCGGCGGCAGCGGCATCATCGCCGCGGTGTCGGCACCGACCCGGTCCGCGGGCCGGCAACCCAACACTCGCATGGTGCGCTGGCTCGACCCTGCCACCCACGGCTGGAACTGAGCATTGAAATCCGCGGGCGAGGCGAAGGAACGCCCAGGCAGGAAACTCGTCTCGTAATGGTCGTGGGTGCGTTCCAGCAGGCCCTTGGCTTCGGGGTCTCCCGGGCGACAGAGGACCACCTTGGTGCCGAGCAGTCCCCGGAACGCATGGGTGGCTTCGGTCAGCAACGGCTCTTTCGGGCGCCACTTGCCGACCGCGCTCTCCCCGTCCCACACCGGACCCGAGGAACGGCTCCGAGGCCGACCGGGAGGGGACCAAGATCGCGTCGCGCCACCGGGAGTACCCCAACGCCCTCGTCAACACCGGCAACTGTGCCGTCGTGCGGACCTGACCGGCCCCGACCGGGACCTGCTGGTTCTGACAGCCTGAGTTGGCCCCACCATGACGGCTTGGGGTGGCCCCACC
>CAZYHR010000034.1:0-9876 GCA_964647395.1 uncultured Intrasporangiaceae bacterium
GGTTGTAGACGTGCATGAGCTCGTGGCCGAGCACCCCGCGCAGCTCGCGCTCGTCGAGCAGCCGCAGGATCCCCTCGGTGCAGCACACCGCCGAGTTGGCCGGGTTGCGGCCGGTGGCGAAGGCGTTGGGCGCGTCGGTCGGCGAGATGTAGAGCCGCGGCATCGGCTTGCCGGCCCGGGTCGACAGCTCGCGGACGATCCGATAGAGCATCGGCGCCTGCGCCTCGGACACCGGATAGGCGTGCATGGCCCGCAGCGCGAGCTTGTCGCTGTTCCAGTAGCCGTAGCCGGTCATCCCGACACCGAGCAGCGCGAACAGCCAGATGTACCGGCCCCCACCCACGAGCGCGCCGATGCCGAGCAGGATCGCCCAGATGACCCCGAAGAGGGCAGCCGTCTTGAGGCCGTTGTAGTGCCGGTGCATGCTCACCCAACGAGCCCGGCCGTCAGGGTTGTTCCCGGCCGGGCGCGGGGTCGCCGGCCGGCTCGGGCCACCAGCTAGCCAGCCGCTGCTGATCGTGCCGCAGGTCGCGCGCGTCGGCGGCGGGGTAGTCGTGCTGCGGCGCCCAGGTCAGCGCGTCGAAGGGACACACCTCGATGCAGATACCGCAGTAGAGGCACAGCCCGTAGTCGATGTCGAAACGGTCGAGCACCGCGACGGTGCGCGGCCGGCCCCGGGCCGTCTCGGCCGGCCGGGTCTCGGTGTGGGACTCCAGGTGGATGCACCAGTCCGGGCACTCGCGGACGCAGATCATGCACGACGTGCACGCCTCGGGGTCGAAGGCGATCACCCCGCGGCGGCGCGGTGCGGCACCGGGGCGCCGCCACTCGGCGCCGGCGCTCATCGTCCTCCCTCCGGCGGCCAGGGCACCCCGGGCGCCTGCACCCGGCGGCGCCCCGGCGCGTCCGTCGCCTCGCCCGGCTCCTTGCCCCCCGGCCAGGGCAGCACCCCACGCGCGCCGAGCACGAAGTCCTTGCGCAACGGCAGGCCCTGCTGTCCCGGCGAGGTCAGCAGGCGGCGCAGCCCCAGGCCGGTGCCGTCGTCGAACCCGGTGAACGTCACGCCGAACAGTTCGGCGGTCTCCCGCTCGGCCCAGCCCGCCCCGCGCCAGACCGGGGTGAGGCTGGCCACCGGCTCGCCGTCGGGGACCCGGGCGCGCAGCCGCACGGTGCCACCCGCGCCCGGCCCGCCGGCCGGCGCGCCGAGGATGCGGGCCTGGGCGACCAGCCACACGGCGTCGCCGTCGTCGATCCCGGTCAGCCAGTCGAACCAGCGGGCCCCCTCGGCGCGCGCGGCGCGGCCCGCAGCCAGCCACTGGGCGCGCTCGACGTCGCGGACCTCGAGCGCCGGCGCCGAGCCGGTCACGTCGGCCCGGCGATGGCGTCGAGCAGCGCCTCGGGCGGCGGCGGGCACCCCGGGACGTAGACATCGACCGGCAGCACCTGGTCGATGCCCTTGAGCACCGAGTAGGAGTCCCAGTAGGGCCCGCCGGTGATCGTGCACACCCCGAAGGCGACGACCCGCGCGGTGGGCGGCAGGGCGGCATACACCTGGCGCAGGCTCGGCGCGACCGCGTCGGTCGCGGTGCCCGAGACGACGAGCACGTCCGCCTGGGCCGGGTCGTCGACGAGCACGACCCGCCCGCCGGAGGTGTCGACGGCGACCGCCGCCTCGACCGCGCAGCAGGCCAGCGGGACGTGACAGACGCGCACGGATCGGGACACACGGTCACGATAGCCCGCCCCCGGATGTGGTGTTGATTTGGGATTACGAGGTTTTATGCCCGAATGTCTTCCGATCGGCTGATGAAACCGGTTAGTCTCGGACCCGTCGAAGCGAGGCTGGAGGTGAGGACCTGACCATGTATGCAGAAGAACGCCAGCAGCGCATCCTCGCCGTCGCCCGTGCGGACGGCCGGGTCGAGGTCACCTCGCTCGCCGAGATCCTGCGCGTCTCGGCCGAGACCATCCGACGCGACCTCACCAGCCTAGAGCGCCTCGGCAGCCTGCGCCGCGTGCACGGCGGGGCGATCCCGGTCGAGCGACTCGGCTACGAGCCGTCCGTGGCGCAGCGCATCGAGCAGCGGGTGCCGGAGAAGGAGCGGATCGCCAAGGCCGCCCTCGACCAGGTGCCGGACGGCGGCACCATCCTGCTCGACGCGGGCACGACGACCCAGCGGCTGGCCGAGATCCTGCCCCGCGACCGCGAGCTGAGCGTCGTCACCAACTCGCTGCCGACCGCGATGATCCTCATGACCCAGCCCAACGTCTCGCTGTACGTGCTCGGCGGCCGGTTCCGTCCGCTCACCCAGGCGGCGGTCGGTGACTGGACCACCGCGGCGCTGGCCGAGACCGCCGTCGACGTCGCGTTCCTGGGCACCAACGGGCTGTCCCTGCACCGCGGCCTGACCACCCCCGACCCCACCGAGGCGCTGGCCAAGCGCGCCATGGTCGCCGCCGCCCGCCGGTCGGTGCTGCTCACCGACTCCTCCAAGATCGGACTCGTACACTTCACCCGCTTCGCCACCCTTGACCAGCTCGCCGTCGTCATCACCGACACCGGACTCGACGACGAGACCATGACGGCCCTGGAGGCCGCCGGACCGGAGGTCGTTCGCGCATGATCGTCACCGTGACCCCCAATCCGAGCATCGACCGCACCGTCTCGGTCGGCGTGCTGCAGCACGGCGAGGTCAACCGCGCGACCGAGAGTCGGGTCGACCCCGGCGGCAAGGGCATCAACGTCGCCCGCGCGCTGACCGCGCACGGCACCGACGCGCTGGCGGTGCTGCCGTCCGGGGGTCCCGAGGGGCGCCTGCTGGAGGACCTGCTGCGAGCCTCCGGCACGGCATACACCGCCGTGCCGATCGCCGGCACCGCGCGGATGAACGTCGCGATCATCGAGCCGGACGGCACGACGACCAAGGTCAACGAGCCCGGCCCCACCCTCTCGGCCGGGGAGCAGTCGGCGCTGCTGGCCGCGGTGGCCGCGGCGATCACCGGCGCCGACTGGGTCGTCGGGTGCGGCAGCCTCGCGCCCGGCCTGCCGGAGGACCTATATGCCGCGCTGGTGCGCCGCGCGCACGAGGCCGGCGTGCGCTGCGCGATCGACACCTCCGGCGCCCCACTGACCGCGGCCGTGCCGGCGCACCCCGACTTCATCAAGCCCAACCTCGAGGAACTCGAGGAACTCGTCGGGGCGCCGTGCCGCACCCTCGGCCAGGTGCGCGAGGCGGCGCTGCGGCTGGTCGACGACGGCATCTCGACGGTCGTCGTCTCGCTGGGCCGGCACGGCGCGCTGGCCGTCGGCGGCACCGGCATCGCGCACGCCTCGGCCCACATCGAGCGACCCGTGTCCACGGTCGGAGCCGGCGACTCGCTGGTGGCCGGCTTCCTGCACGCGACCAGCCGGGGCGCCTCGATGATCGACGCGCTGGCCTCCGGCGTGGCCTGGGGGGCCGCCGCGGTCAGCCTGCCCGGCAGCCGCATGCCCACCCCCGCGGACAGCGGCGCCATCGCCGTCACGGCCACCGACGACCCCGACCTCGAGTTGCGGCTGAACTGACCCGGACCAGCACCCTCTCCCACCTGACAAGGAGCAGCAATGACGCTCATCACCGAGGAACAGGTCGTCCTCGACCTCGACGGCCTGGACCGACACGCGGCCACCCGCCGGTTGGCCGAGACGCTCGCGATCACCGGGCGGTGCACCGATGTCGAGTTGTTCGTCGGCGACGTGCGCAAGCGCGAGGAACTCATGGCGACCGGCCAGCCGGGCGGCATCGCGATCCCGCACGCGCGCAGCGCCGCGATCACCGTGCCGTCGCTGGTCTTCGGCCGCTCCGCCGACGGCATCGACTGGGGCGCCAAGGACGGTCCCTCGACGCTGGTGTTCCTCATCGCCGCGCCGGACGACGGCGGCGACGCGCACATGCAGGTGCTGCCCAAGCTGGCCCGGGCCCTGATGAAGCAGGAGTTCCGCGAGGCGCTGCGCAACGCCACGACCGAGGCCGAGGTCGTCGAGATCGTCAGCGCCCAGGTGTCGCTGGCGCCGGCGCCCGGGCCGGCCCAGCCCAAGGCCGCCCCGGCGGCCGCCGCGACGGCCGCCGCGACGACAGGCGCGACGGACGCCCCCGGTGGGGCGGCCCCGGCGACCGCGACCGCAGGTGCGGCCGCGGTGGGCGCGACCGACGCGGCGGCCGCCGCCTCCGCCGACACCGTGGTCGCCACCCGGTCGGGGGCCAAGAAGTTCGTCGGCGTCACCTCGTGCCCGACCGGCATCGCGCACACCTACATGGCGGCCGAGGCCCTCGAGATCGCCGCCCGCGAGGCCGGCCACGAGATGATCGTCGAGACCCAGGGCTCGGCGGGCTCGACCCCGTTGTCGCAGAAGGAGATCGACGAGGCCGACGCGGTGATCTTCGCCCACGACCTGCCGGTCAAGGAGAAGGAACGGTTCGCCGGCAAGCCGGTCATCGACGTCGGGGTCAAGAAGGCCATCTCCGACGGCCCGCTGCTCATCGAGCAGGCCGCCGCGGCGGCCGACGAGTTCGCCAAGGACCCCGCCGCCCGCGAGCGGGCGGCCGCGACGATGGCGGCGGCCGCCAGCCTGCCCGCGGCGACCGAGCAGAGCACGGCGACCAAGGTGCGCACCTGGTTGATGACCGGCGTGTCCTACATGATCCCGTTCGTCGCCGCGGGCGGCATCCTCATCGCCCTGGGCTTCATGCTCGCCCAGATCTCGCTGGGGTCCAACGGCGCGGTCGAGATCACCAGCTACTCGCTCACCGCGACCGACCCGGCGTTCAACCTCGCTCAGTCCTTCAACCCGCTGAGCCTGACGCACTGGGCGGCGTTGCTGTTCGTCATCGGCGGGGCGGCGTTCGGCTTCCTCGTGCCGATCCTGTCCGGCTACATCGCCTGGGCGATCGCCGACCGGCCCGGTCTGGTGCCGGGCATCGTCGGCGGCGCCATCGCGCAGACCATGGGCGCGGGCTTCCTCGGCGGTCTGGTCACCGGCCTGCTCGGCGGCTTCATGGCTCGCTGGATCAGCAGTTGGAACGTGCACAAGGGTGTGCGGGGGGTCATGCCGGTCGTCGTCACGCCGCTGCTGTCCTCGCTGATCACCCTCGGGCTGTTCATCGTCGTGCTGGGGCGCCCGATCAAGGCGCTCATGGACGGGCTGAACACCTGGCTGGGCGGCCTGAGCGGCTCCAGCGCAGTGCTGCTCGGCATCATCATCGGCGCGATGATGGGCTTCGACCTCGGCGGCCCGGTCAACAAGGTCGCCTACACCTTCGGCACCACCGGCCTGGCCGCCGCCGGCACCGCGCTGGACGCCCCGCAACTGAAGATCATGGCCGCGGTCATGGCCTCCGGCATGGTCGCCCCGCTGGCCATGGCGCTGGCCACGACGCTGCGGCCCAAACTGTTCACCCCGCCGGAGCGCGAGAACGGCAAGGCGGCCTGGCTGCTCGGCCTGTCCTTCATCTCCGAGGGCGCGATCCCGTTCGCCGCCGCCGACCCCGGGCGGGTCATCCCGGCCTCGATCGTCGGGTCGGCCAGCACCGGTGCGCTGTGCATGCTGTTCGGCTCGACGCTGCGCGCCCCGCACGGCGGCGTCTGGGTGGCCCCGCTCATCGGCAACGCGCTGGGCTTCCTCGCCTCCATCCTCGTCGGCGTGCTGGTCATGGCAGGGGTCTACCTGCTGCTCAAGGGTCGCACCGCCCGCGAGCCCGCTAGCCTCTGAAGCCAAGAGCTCTCCCGGCCCCGGCTGCCCACGCACCGCGGCCACGCGGCATACCCGTCACTACCCCAGGAGGACCCACCACATGGCAACCCGCACCGTCTCCATCGCCTCGTCCGTCGGCCTGCACGCCCGGCCCGCCGCCCTGTTCGTCCAACAGGCCGGCGAGTCCGGACTGGACATCACCATCGGCCGGCCCGGCGACGAGGCCGTCGACGCGACGAGCATCCTCGGGGTCATGGCCCTGGGCGCCAAGCACGGCGAGGAGGTCGAACTGACCGCCGAGGGCGAGGGTGCCGACGCGGTCCTCGACGGCCTGGTCGCCCTGCTCTCGCGCGATCTCGACGCGGAGGAGTGAGCATGGGCGGCGCCCATCGGGGCATCGGCGTCAGTCCGGGCGCGGCGGTCGGACCGGTGGTCCAGGTCCGTCCGCCGGTCCGGCCGCCGGCCCAGGAGCCCGCCCCCGCCGACCCGGCGGCCGAACACGAACGGGTCAAGCAGGCCTTCGAGTCGGTCGCCGTGACCCTCGAGGAGCGGGCCGCAGCCGCCGACGAGACGGCCCAACAGATCCTCACCGCCACCGCGCTCATCGCCCGGGACAAGGGCCTGCAGAAGGCGATCGGCAAGCTGCTGGCCGGGGGCGCCGGCCCGACCACCGCGGTCACCGCCGCGGTGGAGGAGTATGCCGCGCAGTTCGAGGCGCTCGGCGGCTACTTCGCCGAGCGGGTCACCGACCTCAAGGACGTGCGCGACCGCGCGGTGGCCCGGCTGCTCGGCCAGCCCGACCCGGGGGTGCCCGCGTTCGACGAGCCGAGCGTCATCGTCGCCCACGACCTGGCGCCGGCCGAGACGGCCACCCTCGACCCGGCGATGGTCCGGGCCATCGTCACCGAGGCCGGCGGTCGCACCAGCCACACCGCGATCCTGGCCGCGCAGATGGGCATCCCGGCGGTCGTCCAGCTGCCCGAGGCGACCCGGATCGCGGTCGGCACCATCGTCGCGGTCGACGGTGACACCGGCGAGGTCACCCTGGACCCGAGCGAGGCCTACCAGGCCGAGCTGGTCGGCAAGGCCGAGCGCCGCCGAGCGGCGCTGACCGGGTCGCGGGGGCCGGGGCTGACCCGCGACGGACACCCGATCCCGTTGCTGGCCAACATCGGCGGCGTCGACGACGCGGTCGCGGCCGGCCAGGAGGACCTCGAGGGAGTCGGGCTGTTCCGCACCGAGTTCGTCTTCCTGTCGCGCGACACCGCGCCGACGCTGGCCGAGCAGACCGAGATCTATCGCCGGGTCTTCGAGCCGTTCGCCGGCCGCCGGGTGGTGGTGCGCACCCTCGACGCCGGCGCCGACAAGCCGCTGGCGTTCGCCGACCTCGGGCCGGAGGAGAACCCGGCCCTGGGCAAGCGCGGGCTGCGGCTGTCCGCCCACCGGCCCGAGCTGCTCGACACCCAGCTCGAGGCTCTGGCCGCGGCCGCCCGGGCGACCTCCGCCGACGTCAAGGTCATGGCACCGATGGTCGCCACGCCCGAGGAGGCCGCGTGGTTCGCGCGGCGGGTCCGCGAGAACGGCCTGCCCTCGGTCGGGGTGATGATCGAGGTGCCGGGTGCCGCGATCCTGTCGCGCTACGTCATGGACGAGGTCGACTTCGGCTCGTTGGGCACCAACGACCTGGGGCAGTACACCATGGCCGCCGACCGGATGGAGGGCGAACTGGCCGACCTGCTCGACCCGTGGCAGCCGGCGGTGCTGCAGGTCATCGGACTGGCCTGCGCCGGAGCCAAGCTGGCCGGCAAGCCGATGGGGGTCTGCGGCGAGGCCGGCGGTGACCCGCTGCTGGCGCTCGTCCTGGCGGGCTTGGGCGTCGGCAGCCTGTCGATGGCCCCGTCCAAGGTCGCCATGGTGCGCTTCGCCCTGTCGCTGCACGACCTGGCCGCCTGCCACGGCATGGCCCAGGTCGCCCTCGAGTCACGCACCGCCCAGGACGCCCGGGCCGCAGTGCTCGAACTCGCCCACGAGGACCTGCAGGCGCTGGTCTAGCGGTTGCGCGCGGGGGCGCTCCGGGCGAGGGACGACGCGCACCGCAGCGCGGGCGGCATACCATAGACGTTTGGCGGGGCCCCGTCGGCGCCCTGCCATGTCTGCTGGACCTGACGCGGGACCCACGAGGAGCGGTGACCCACACACCATGAGCAAGCCCGTCCACCAACTCGACCGTGTCGTGATCCGCTTCGCCGGGGACTCCGGTGACGGGATGCAGCTGACGGGAGACCGATTCACCTCCGACTCGGCGATCCACGGCAACGACCTGGCGACCCTGCCCAACTTCCCGGCCGAGATCCGCGCCCCGCAGGGCACCCTGCCCGGCGTGTCGAGCTTCCAGCTGCACTTCGCCGACCACGACGTCATGACCCCGGGCGACGCGCCCGACGTCCTCGTCGCGATGAACCCCGCCGCGCTCAAGGCCAACCTGCGCGACCTGCCCCGCGGGGCGACGATCATCGCGGACACCGACGAGTTCTCCAAGCGCAACCTGGCCAAGGTCGGCTACGACGTCAACCCGCTCGACGACGACTCGCTGCAGTCCTATCACGTGCACGCGCTGCCGCTGACCTCGATGACCGTCGAGGCGCTGGCCGGCTTCGACCTGTCCCGCAAGGACAAGGAGCGCGCCAAGAACATGTTCGCGCTCGGCCTGCTGTCCTGGCTCTATTCGCGCCCGGTCGAGGCGACCGAGCGGTTCCTGCACCGCAAGTTCGGCAACAAGGCCGACGTGCTGGCCGCCAACCTCGCGGCGCTGCACGCCGGCGTGCACTTCGGCGAGACGACCGAGGACTTCGCGCACACGTATCAGGTCGCGGCGGCCGCCATGCCGGCCGGCACCTATCGCAACATCACCGGCAACGTCGCGCTCGCCTACGGCCTGGTCGCGGCCGCGCACCGGGCCGGGGTGCCGCTGGTGCTCGGCTCCTATCCGATCACCCCGGCGTCCGACATCCTGCACACCCTGTCCGGGCTCAAGCGCTTCGGCGTGACGACGGTGCAGGCCGAGGACGAGATCGCCGGCGTCGGGGTCGCCCTCGGCGCGGCCTTCGGCGGGCGGCTCGGGGTGACCACGACCTCCGGCCCGGGGCTGGCGCTCAAGGCCGAGACCATCGGTCTGGCGGTCTCCATCGAACTGCCGATGATCGTCATCGACGTGCAGCGCGGCGGCCCCTCCACCGGCCTGCCGACCAAGACCGAGCAGGCCGACCTGCTGCAGGCCATGTTCGGGCGCAACGGCGAGGCCCCGCTGCCGATCATCGCGCCGCAGTCCCCGGTCGACTGCTTCGCCGCCGCGATCGAGGCCGTGCGCATCGCCACGACCTACCGCACCCCGGTCATCGTGCTGTCCGACGGCTACCTCGCCAACGGCTCCGAACCCTGGCGGGTGCCCTCGGTCGACGGCCTGCCCGACCTCACCGTCGAGCACGCCACCGGGCCCAACGCCACCGAAGAGTCCGGCGACCCGGTCTTCCACCCCTATGCCCGCGACCCGCAGACCCTGGCCCGGCCGTGGGCGGTGCCCGGCACCCCGGGGCTCGAGCACCGCGTCGGCGGCATCGAGAAGGCCGACCTCACCGGCAACATCTCCTACGACCCGGACAACCACGAGCGGATGACCCGGCTGCGCCAGGCCAAGATCGACGGCATCGCCGTGCCCGACCTGACGGTCGACGACCCGGGCGGCCGGGCCAAGGTCCTGATCCTCGGCTGGGGCTCGACCTACGGCCCGGTGTATGCCGCGGCCCGCACCGTGCGCGCGCAGGGCCACGACGTCGCCCGCGCGCACCTGCGCCACCTCAACCCCTTCCCCGCCAACCTCGCAGAGGTGCTGCGACGCTACGACCGGGTCATCGTGCCGGAGATGAACCTCGGCCAGTTGGCCCTGTTGCTGCGGGCCCGTTATCTCGTCGACGTCCAGTCGCACACCGCCGTGCGCGGACTGCCGTTCACCGCCGCCGAACTGGCCGAGGTGCTCTCGACCACCGTGGCATCCGTCGAGCAGGAGGACTCCCCGTGACCGTCAACCTCGGCATGCCCGCCGCCGGACTCGCGCACGTGCCCAGCCACGACCCGGCAGCCACCCCGTT
>CAZYHR010000034.1:9886-10263 GCA_964647395.1 uncultured Intrasporangiaceae bacterium
GAGTGATCAGGAGGTTCGTTGGTGTCCGGGCTGCGGGGACTACGCGATCCTCGCGGCCGTCCAGGGGTTCCTGCCCGACCTCGGGCTGCGCCGCGAGAACATCGTGTTCATCTCCGGCATCGGCTGCTCGTCGCGCTTCCCCTACTACCTCGACACCTACGGCATGCACTCGATCCACGGCCGGGCCCCGGCGATCGCCACCGGGCTCGCCGTGGCGCGCGCCGACCTCGCCGTCTGGGTCGTCACCGGCGACGGCGACTCGCTGTCGATCGGCGGCAACCACCTGATCCACGCGCTGCGCCGCAACGTCAACCTCACCATCCTGTTGTGCAACAACGAGATCTACGGGTTGACCAAGGGCCAGTACTCCCCCACCC
>CAZYHR010000034.1:10273-27625 GCA_964647395.1 uncultured Intrasporangiaceae bacterium
GCGCGATTCGCGGCATCGGCGCGGCACTACACGTACGTCCTGCTGAACCGTCCGCAGCGGCCTGCGCTGCTCGCCGGCCGCGTGGGCTGGTACCATCCGCCGCTCGCCGTTGCCGCGTTGCAGGCGGCGGCCGCGCACCGGGGAGCCGCGCTGGTCGAGATCTATCAGAACTGCCCGATCTTCAACGACGGCATCTTCGACGTGCTCAAGGACCGCACCGAGGCCGAGGCGCGCATCCTGCACCTGGTCGACGGCGAGGTGGTGCGCGCCGGCGACTCGGTCGTCGTGCGGGCCGACGACGGCTCGCTGCACGTCGTGCACGGCAGCGACGCCGACCCGACCCGCATCGTCGTGCACGACGCCGGCGCCGCCGACCCGACGGCCGCGTTCGCCCTGTCCCGGCTCAACGAGCCGTCGCTGTCGCATGTGCCGTTCGGCATCTTCCGGCAGGTCAGCCGGCCGACCTACGACGACCTGGTCCGCGGTCAGGTCACCGCGACGGTCGAGGGTGCCGGCGGGCCGGCCGGCGACGACGACCTGGCCAACCTGCTCGCCGGACGCGACACGTGGACCGTGGGCGGGTGACCCGCCCCGGCGAGCGCCGCGTCGCCCACCGGTGAACGAGGAGCGGCGCGGCACCCTCGCCGGCCTGGCGGCATACCTCGTCTGGGGGGTGTTCCCCCTCTACTTCCACCTGCTGCTGCCGGCCGGGGCGCTGGAGATCCTCGCTCACCGCATCGTGTGGAGCCTGTTGCTGTGCGGGTTGTTGCTGCTCGTGCTGCGCGACCTGAGCTGGATCCGGCCGATGCTGGGCCGCGGCCGGCTGCTCGCCGGAGTGACCGTCGCCGCGCTCGTGCTGGCGCTCAACTGGGGCGTCTACGTGTATGCCGTCATCACCGGGCGCACCAACGAGGCCGCCCTGGGCTACTTCTTCAACCCGCTGCTCACGGTGGCTCTCGGGGTGCTCGTGCTGCGCGAGCGGCTGCGCGGCCTGCAATGGTGGGCGGTCGGCGTCGGCGGCCTGGCGGCGGTCTACCTCACCGTCGTCGGCGGGCAACTGCCGGTCATCGCGCTGACCCTGGCCACCAGCTTCGCGATCTACGGGTTGGCCAAGAAGCGGGTCGGCGCCTCGCTGGAGGCGTTGCGCGGGCTCACCGTGGAGACCGCGGTGCTGCTGCCGGTCGCGGTCGTGCTGGTGCTCATCGTCGGCCGGGACGGGTTGACCTTCGGTCACCAGGGGAGCTGGCACACCGTGCTGCTGCTGCTGGCCGGTCCGGTCACCGTGGGGCCGCTGCTGCTGTTCGCCAGCGCGGCCCGCCGGGTGCCGCTGGTGACGATCGGGCTGCTGCAGTTCGTCACGCCGGTCATGCAGCTGCTCTGCGCGCTGGTGCTCGGCGAGCACATCCCGCCGGCCCGGTGGGTCGGCTTCGCCATCGTCTGGGTCGCCTTGGCGTTGCTGACGACCGACTCGCTGCGGCAGCGTGGGCGGCGCGTCGGGCCGGCGTCGGTGGTGACCGAACCGCCGCGGTGAATCGCGCCGGCGCCCGGTCAGCCGACCCGGTCGACGACGGCCTCGGCCAGGGCGTGCAGTGCGTCGCGGGCCGGTGACGGGGCGAGCGCGTCGAGGCCGGCCCGGGCCTGGTCGGCGACCGCGCGGGTGCGCTCCCGGGCCTGGCCGATCGCGTCGTGCGCGCGCAGCAGGCGCAGCGCCTCGGCGTGCCGGGCGTCGTCGGTGAGGTCGGTGTCGAGCAGGTCGAGGAGCCGGCGGTCGGCCGGGTCGGTCGACGCGCGAGCGAGCAGCACGGCGAGGGTGTCCACGCCCTCGCGCAGGTCGGTCCCCGGCGTCTTGCCGCTGTCGGTGCGCTCGGAGGTGATGTCGATGAGGTCGTCGGCCAGCTGGAAGGCCATGCCGAGTCGCTCGCCGTAGACCCGCAGCACCTCGACCTGCTCGGCGGTGCCCCCGGAGAACATCGCGCCGTAACGGGCGGCGGTGGCCACGAGCACCCCGGTCTTGTCGGCGAGCACGTCCAGATAGTAGGCCACCGGGTCCTGCCCGGGCGGGCACGGCAGGGTGTCGCGGATCTGGCCCGAGCAGAGCCGGACGAAGGTCTGGGCCTGGATGAGCACCGCCTGCGGGCCCAGGCCGGCGACGATCTCGGAGGCCTTGCCGAACAGCAGGTCGCCGACCAGGATGGCCGTCGAGTTGTCGTATGCCGCGTTGGCGCTGGGTGCGCCCCGCCGCACCGTGGCGTCGTCCATGACGTCGTCGTGGTAGAGCGAGGCGAGGTGGGTCAGCTCGACGCCGGCGGCCGCGGCGACCACGTCGTCGGTGATCTCGCCGCAGGCCAGGGCGGCCAGCAGGGTGAGCAGCGGCCGGAACCGCTTGCCGCCGGCCCGCAGCAGGTGGCCGGAGGCCCGCTCGATGAACGGGTCGTCGTGTCGCACCGTGCGATCGAGCAGTTCCTCGACCCGGTCGAGTCCGGCGCCGAGGCTGTCGGTGAGGTCGGCGGGCACGCCGGGCATGGACAGGACGCCGGGCGCGGTCATGCGGTCCACCGGATCATGCGGTCAGTCTGCACCACGGTCAGCAGGTCCGGCGCTCGACGCGAGTCAGCGGATGAACAGCGCCGACTGCTCGGCGAACGACAGCACCGCGCCGGGGGCGACGCCCAGGGCCAAGGTGAGCAGCGAGCCCACGCCGATGGTCACCAGCGACAGGAACGACGGCTCGACCACCCGGACCTCGGTGCTGGCGGCGTCGGTGAAATACATGAGCACGATGATCCGGACGTAGACGAACACGGTGATGGCGCTGCACAACAGCCCGAGCACGACCAGAGCCGTCGTGCCCAGCGTGCCGGCCGCGATGGCCGGCGCGAAGACGGCGAACTTGGCGGTGAAGCCCGAGGTCAGCGGGATGCCCGCGAAGGCCAGCAGCAGGAACGAGAAGATCGCGGCGGTGACCGGGTGCCGCCGGCCCAGACCGGCCCACTGGGACAGGTGGGACGCCTCGGACCCGCCCTCGCGGACCAGCCCGACGATGGCGAACGCCGCGATCGTCATCAAGCCGTAGGCCAGCAGGTAGAACAGGGTCCCGCTGACCCCCTCGCGGCTCAGCGCCACGACACCGACCAGCACGAAGCCGGCGTGCGCGATCGAGGAATAGGCCAGCAGGCGCTTCATGTCGGTCTGGGTCACCGACAGCACGGCCCCGACGACCATGGTCAGCGCGGCGATGACCATGACCGCCGAGCGCCACTCCCAGGCGGCCCGGTCGACCCCGACATAGACGAAGCGCAGCAACGCACCGAAGGCTGCGGCCTTGGTCGCGGCCGCCATGAAGCCGGTCACCGGGGTGGGGGCGCCCTGGTAGACGTCGGGGGTCCACATGTGGAACGGGGCGGCGCCGACCTTGAACAGCAGCCCGACCAGCACCAGCAGGATGCCCGGGACGAGCAGCCCGTCGAAGAGGCTGTCGCGCGCCGCGATCTGCTCGGCCAGGTCGCTGAGGTAGACCGAGCCGGCGTAGCCGTAGAGCAGGGCCACCCCGAAGAGGAAGAACGCCGAGGAGAACGCACCGAGCAGGAAGTACTTGAGCGACGCCTCCTGCGACAGCAGGCGCCGACGGCGGGCCAGGCCGGTCATGATGTACAGCGGCAGGGACAGCACCTCGAGAGCGACGAACATGGTCAGCAGGTCACCGGCGGCCGGGAACATCATCATGCCGGCGACCGCGAACAGCAGCAGCGGGAAGACCTCGGAGGTCATCGCCCCCAGCCGCAGCGCCTGGGCCTCCTGCGGGGAACCCGGGGTGGAGGCACCCATCGGGGTGAAGGCGTCCGCCCCGGCCCCGCCGAGCCGCTCGGCGTAGGTGAGCAGCGAGATGAGCGCGAACACGAGGATGGCGAACTGCAGGAACAGGGTGGGTCCGTCGACGACGATCGAGCCCTTGACCACCCCGCCGACACCGACCCAGCCGGCCGTGGACGTCCGGTTCTGCGAGGCGGGCGCCAGCGCGGCCAGCGCCCCGGCCAGGGTGACCAGCGCGAGGCCGACCTGCACGGCATACCGGGAGCGGCGCGGCACGAACGCCTCGACGAGCACGCCGAGCACGGCGCCGCCGAAGACGAGCAGCAGCGGCAGCAGCGCGAGGTAGTTGAGGTTGGCCGGGGTGAAGTCGGTCACTTCGTGCTCCCTTCAGCGACCGGCGCCGGGTCCGTCGCCTGCACCGAGGTGAGGATGGTCTGCACCGAGGGGGTGATGACGTCCATGACCGGCTTCGGATAGAAGCCGAGCAGCAGGAACAGGGCGATGAGCGGTGCGGCGACCCATTTCTCCCGGCCGGTCAGATCGGGCACCTCGCCCTGATCCTCCTTGGTCGGCCCGGTCATCATCCGCAGGTACATGACCAGCACGTAGATCGCGGCCAGGATGATGCCGGTCGTCGCGACGATGGCCAGCACCTGGTAGCGCTGGAAGGTGCCGACCAGCACGAGGAACTCGGACAGGAACGCGCCCAGGCCCGGCAGCGCCAGACACGACATGCCCGCGGTGAGCCACACCCCGGCGAGCACCGGGGCGAGCTTCTGCCAGCCGCCGAAGTCGGAGATCCGTTTGCTGCCGCGGCGGCTGATGAGCATGCCGGCGATGAGGAACAGCGCCGCCGTCGAGAAGCCGTGGTTGATCATGTAGAACGCCGAGCCCACCCAGCCGGTCTGGGTCAGCGCGAAGATGCCCATGACGATGAAGCCGAAGTGGCTGATCGACGTGAACGCGATGAGCCGCATGATGTCGTTCTGGCCGATGGCCAGCAGCGCGCCGTAGAGCACCGAGACCAGGGCCAGGGCCAGCACGACGGGTGTCGCCCACCGGCTGGCCTCGGGGAACAACTCGAGGCAGAAGCGGATCATCCCGTAGGTGCCGACCTTGTCGAGCACCCCTACCAGCAGCGTGGCCGTGGCCGGGCGCGACTCGGCGGCGGCGTCGGGCAGCCAGGTGTGCACCGGCACCATCGGCGCCTTGATGGCGAAGGCGAAGAAGAAGCCGAAGAACAGGGCCCGCTCGACGCCCGGGGTCAGGTCCAGCCCGGTGAGGTTGCCCAGCAGGAAGCCGTCGGCGCCGCCCGGACCGTACTGATAGACGGCGATGACCGCGGCGAGCATGATCAGCCCGCCGGCCAGCGAGTAGAGCAGGAACTTCACCGCGGCATACTGCCGGCGCGGACCGCCGAACTGGCCGATCAGGAAGTAGACCGGGATGAGCATCGCCTCGAAGACGACGTAGAACAGGAACAGGTCGGTCGCGGCGAAAACCAGGACGATGAACGCCTCGAGGACGAGCATGAGGGCGAAGTAGTGCGGTTCGCGGCCGACCTGGTCGGCGGGCAGGTCCCGCCAGGCCGCGATGATGCAGATCGGCACGAGGATCGCCGACATGACGATGAGCGTCAGCGCGATGCCGTCGACCCCGACGGCGTAGTTGACCCCGAACTGCGGGATCCAGGGGTGCTGCTCGGTGAGCTGGAACTTCTCCGGCGCGCCGGGCCGGAACTGGGTCGCCGCCCCGACGGCCAGGGCCAGGGTGACCAGCGAGGCGCCCAGGGCCACGTGCTTGGCGCGGCCGCCGAGGCCGGGGACCAGCCACAGCAGCAGAGCCCCGAGCGTGGGGACCACGACCATGGCGGTCAGCCACGGGAAGGATGTCATCGTTGCCACCTGGTTCACTGCATCAGCCACACGGCGCCGACGAGCGCGACGACACCGAGCACGAGGGTCAGGGCGTAGGAGCGGGCCATGCCGTTCTGGATCTTGCGGACCCGGGCGGAGGTGCCGCCGACGAGGGCGGCCAGACCGCCGACCGCGCCGTCGACACCGCGCCGGTCGAGGAAGACCAGCCCGCGGGTCAGGTGGATGCCGGGGCGCATGAGCAGCCCCTCGTTGACGGCGTCCTGGTAGAGGTCCTGCCGGGCCGCCCGGGTCAACAGGCTGCCGGCCGGAGCCGTCTTCGGGACGGTGCGCTGCCAGTACATCTGCCAGGCCAGGAACGTGCCCGCGATCACCACCGCGATGGTGAGCAGCATGATGACCAGCCAGTGCAGCACCGGGGCGTGGTGCTCGTCGCCGTGCGCCCCGAAGACCGGGGACAGCCAGCTGACGATCGGCAGGCTGGACCCGAACGGCCAGGCCAGGATGAGGCCCAACAGCGCCGACCCGAAGGCGAGGATGATCATCGGGTAGGTCATCAGGCGGGGCGACTCGTGCGGGTGCGCGTCCTGCGGCCAACGCTTGTCGCCGTGGAAGGTCATGAAGAACAGCCGGGACATGTAGAAGGCGGTGATGCCGGCGCCGACCAGGGCCGCGGTCCCGAAGACCCACGGCCGCCACCCGTCGCCGACGAACGCCGACTCGATGATCTTGTCCTTGCTCCAGAAGCCGGCGAACGGCGGAACGCCCAGGATCGCCAACCAGCCCAGGCCGAAGGTGGCCCAGGTGATCTTCATCGCCCCGGACAGGTTGCCGAAGCCGCGCATGTCGACCCGGTCGTTCATGCCGTGCATGACCGACCCGGCGCCGAGGAACATGCCGGCCTTGAAGAAGCCGTGGGTCAGCAGGTGGAAGATCGCGAAGGCGTAGCCCACCGGGCCCAGCCCCGCGGCGAGCATCATGTAGCCGATCTGGCTCATCGTCGAGGCGGCCAGGGCCTTCTTGATGTCGTCCTTAGCGCAGCCGACGATCGCCCCGAACAGCAGGGTGATCGCGCCGACCACGACGACGGCGGTCTGCGCCGCCGGGGCGCCCTCGAAGATCGCGAAGCTGCGCACGATGAGGTAGACGCCCGCGGTGACCATGGTCGCCGCGTGGATCAGCGCGGACACCGGGGTCGGGCCGGCCATGGCGTCGCCGAGCCAGCTCTGCAGCGGGAACTGCGCGGACTTGCCGCAGGCGGCCAGCAGCAGGAACAGCCCGATCAGGGTCAGCGCGCCCTGGCCGGCCCCGGCGACGGCCGCGTTGACGCCGGCGAAGTCGACCCGGCCGAACTGCCAGAACATGCCCATGATCGCCACCGACAACCCGAGGTCACCGATCCGGTTGACGATGAACGCCTTGTTGCCGGCGGTCGCATACGTGGGGTTGGTGTACCAGAAGCCGATGAGCAGGTAGGAGGCCAGGCCGACGCCCTCCCAGCCGACGTAGAGCAGCAGGTAGGAGTCGGCGGTGACCAGCAGCAGCATGGCCGCGACGAAGAGGTTGAGGTAGGCGAAGAAGCGTCGCTTGTTGGGGTCGTGCTCCATGTAGCCCAGCGAGTACACGTGGATGAGTGACCCGACGAAGGTGATGAGCAGCACGAAGCACATCGACAGCGGGTCGAACAGCAGGCCCGCGTCGAGGTTGAAGTTGCCCGCCGGCACCCAGGAGTACAGGTGCAGGCCCAGCGCTCGGTCGTCGGCCGGACGGCCCAGCAGTTGCAGGAAGATGAGCAGCCCGACGACGAACGAGCCCCAGGACAGGGCGACGGCCAGCAGTGGGCCGAAGGAGTCGGTGCGTCGACCGCCGACCAGCAGCAGCAGCGCCCCCAGGGCCGGCAGGGCGACGAGCAGCCAGCCGAGCGCGGCCATGCCGGTGGCCTGGTCGACCGCGGTCGCTGCCGGCGCCGCCAGCGGCGTGAGGAGAGAGATCACGGGTGTCGCTCCCTTACAGCTTCAGCAGGTTGGCGTCGTCGACCGAGGCCGAGCGGCGGGCGCGGAAGATGGCCATGATGATCGCCAGGCCGACGACGACCTCGGCGGCGGCCACGACCATGATGAACAGGGCCATGACCTGGCCGTCGAGATTGCCGTGCACCCGGGAGAAGGTCACCAGGGCCAGGTTGGCGGCGTTGAGCATGAGCTCGACACCCATGAAGACGATGATCGCGTTGCGGCGCATGAGCACCGTCGCGGTGCCGATGGTGAACAGCACCGCCGACAGGTAGATGTAGTTGGTGAGGCTCATCGCGCGCGACCCTCCTCGATCTCGAGCTCGGCTCTGGCCTCGGCCTCGGCATAGCTGGTCGGTGCGGTGATCTGGTCGCGGGCCACCAGCACCCGCGACACCGACAGCGGGCTGGGCGTGCCGTCCGGCAGCAGCGCCGGGGTGTCGACCGCGTTGTGCCGGGCGTACACGCCGGGGGCCGGCAGGCCGGCGACGAAGGAGTTGTCCCGCACCCGCCGCTCGGACAGCTCGCGCTGCGAGGGCCGGCGCTCGAGCCGCTCGCGGTGGGCCAGCACCATGGCGCCGAGGGCCGCGGTGATGAGCAGCGCCGAGGTCGCTTCGAAGACCAGCACGTACTTGCCGAAGATCAGCAGCGACAACTGGGTGACGTTGCCCTGGGCGTTGGCCTCGTCCAGGCCCTCGGCCTGGACCGTGCCGATCGAGCCGACGGCCAGCACCATGAGCGTCAGCAGGCCCAGGGCCAGCACGACCGAGGCGACCCGCTGCCCGCGGATGGTCTCGACGATCGAGTCGGAGGAGTCCACGCCGATGAGCATGAGGACGAACAGGAACAGCATCATCACGGCGCCGGTGTAGACGAACACCTGCACCACGCCGAGGAACTCGGCGTCGGAGGCGAGGTAGAGCACCCCCAGGTTGACCATGACGAAGGCCATGCACAGGGCCGCGTGGATGGCCTTGCGGGCCAGGATCAACCCCAGCGCCGCGAGCACCATGAGTGGGCCGAGGACCCAGAACAGGTAGGCCTCTCCGTTGCCGGTCATCGCGTCGGACCTCCCTCGGAGACCATCTCGGCGCTGCCGTCACCTTCGGTGACCGAGTCGCCCCGCGCCTGCTCGTCGACCCAGGCACGCTGCTCCTCGGTGGCCGAGGCGACCTTGCCGAGGTAATAGTCGCGCTCCTGCATGCCCTCGACCATCGGGTGCGGGGCCGCGAGCATGCCCTCCTGCAGCGGCGCCAGCAACTGGTCCTTGGTGAAGATCAGGTCGGCGCGGTTGGTGTCGGCCAGTTCGTAGAAGTTGGTCATCGTCAGCGCCCGGGTCGGGCAGGCCTCGATGCACAGGCCGCAGAAGATGCACCGCAGGTAGTTGATCTGGTAGACGCGGCCGTAGCGCTCGCCGGGCGAGAACCGCTGACCGGTCGCGTCGTCGTTGTCGGCGCCCTCGACGAGGATCGCGTCCGCCGGGCAGGCCCACGCGCACAGCTCACAGCCGACGCACTTCTCCAGCCCGTCCGGGTGCCGGTTGAGCTGATGCCGGCCGTGGAAGCGGGGGGCGGTGGGGCGCTTCTCCTCCGGGTACTCCTCGGTGTAGACCTTGCGGAACATCGTCGCGAAGGACACCCCGAACCCGGCGAGCGAGGCGGGCAGCGTCTCGGCCAGCCACCCACCGCGTGGCTCGGGCACCTCGTGACTCGGGGTCGACCGCTGGGCGGGCACCCCGCCGGTGCTTCGCTCGGCCGGGCGTGGGGTCTGGTCAGCCACGTTCGGTCTCCTTGGTGGTCACGGTCGACGCGGTGACGGCTGGTATGCCGCGGTCCGGCTCGACCAGTCGCTGCCCGGGCAGCGGCGGCACCGGGTAGCCCCCGGCGAACGGGTCGATCTCGTCGGGTGGCGGCGCCTTGTCCTCCGCCACGCCCCGGTCGAGGACGAAGATGACCAGCAGGGCCAGCGCGGCCACCCCGGCGATGATGAACAGCACCGAGCGCATCAGGCGCAGCGGGCCGAGCTGGACGACCTCGGTGCCGAGCCAGCCGTTGGTCGCCGCGCGCAGCAGGGCGGCCAGGACCACCCAGACGACGGCGGTCGGGATGAGCAGCTTCCAGCCGAGCTTCATGAACTGGTCGTAGCGCACCCGCGGCAGGGTGCCGCGCAGCCAGACGAACAAGAACATGAACATCCAGATCTTGATGGTGAACCACAGCAGGCCCCACCAGCCGCCGTCGAGCGCCAGCCCGCCGAACAGCCAATCCGGCAGCCGCAGCGTCCAGCCGCCGAGGAACAGCGTGGTGGCCAGCGCCGAGACGGTGAACATGTTGATGTACTCGCCGAGGAAGAACATGGCGAACCGCATCGACCCGTACTCGGTGTGGAAGCCGCCGACGATCTCACCCTCACCCTCGGCCAGGTCGAAGGGCAGCCGGTTGGTCTCACCGACCATGGTGACGACGTAGATGAGGAACGACGGGATCGCGGTGACGATGAACCACACGCTGTTGGCCTGGGCCGCGACGATGCTCGAGGTCGACATCGACCCGGCGTAGAGGAAGACCGCGACCAGCGCCAGGCCCATGGCGATCTCGTAGGAGATGATCTGCGCGGTCGAGCGCAGGCCACCCATGAGCGGGAAGGTCGAACCCGACGACCAGCCCGCCATGAGGATGCCGTAGGCGCCGACCGAGGCGACGGCCAGCACCAGCAGGGCGGCCAGCGGGACGTCGGTGAGTTGCAGCGGCGTGTAGTGCCCGAACATCCACACCATGCCGCCCATCGGAATGATGCCGAAGGAGATGAACGAGGTCGTCGCGGCGATCAGTGGGGCGAGGGTGAAGACGACCCGGTCGGCGTTGGCCGGGGTGACGTCCTCCTTGAACATCGACTTCATGCCGTCGGCCAACGTCTGCAGCAGGCCGAACGGGCCGTTGCGGTTGGGGCCGGGGCGCTGCTGCATGCGCCCGATGACCCGCCGTTCGAACCAGATGACCAGCAGCGTGCTGATCAGCAGGTAGACGAAGATCAGCAGCGCCTTGACCAGCGAGAGCCACAGGGGCGTGTCGCTGAAGTCGGCCTGTGGCTGCTCCAGCACGGGCATCACCAGGACCGGGACCATCACCGGGCACCACCCTTCGTCACCGAGACCCGGGTGCCGGAGTCGGCCCCGAGCGTCGAGCGGACCGCGCAGCCCGCCGAGTTGGTCGGCAGCCACACCACCCCGTCGACCATGTCGTCGACGATCTGCACCGGCACGGTGAGCGAGCCGGCGGGGGTGCTGACCAGCACGTCGTCGCCGTCGGCGACCTCGATCCGAGCGGCCAGCGCCGGGCCGACCCGGACGACCGTGCGCGCGGCGGTGCCGGCCAGGAACGGCTCGCCGTCCTGCAGCCGGCCCCGGTCGAGCAACGTCGACCAGGTCGACAGGACGACGTCGCCCGCGCCGCCGGGGATCGCCGCGGGGGCCGGGGCCGGCATCGGGGCCGGGTTGCCGGTCCACGGACCGAGTTCCTCCCACTGGGCCCGGATCTGCGCGTGGGTGCGGGTGTCGAGGAAGACCCCCAGTTCGGCGGCCAGCATGTCGAGCACCCGGTGGTCGCTCATCGCGGTCGTGTCGAGGGCGGCCCCGAACTCGCGGATCCGGCCCTCCCAGTTGACCAGCGAGCCGGCCTTCTCGGCGTGCGGGGCGACCGGCAGCACGACGTCGGCCAGGTCGGTCACGGCGCTGGCGCGCACCTCGAGCGAGACCACGAAGGCCCGCTGCAGGGCCCGCTCGGCCTCGGCCACCCCGAGGTCGGCCGGGTCGACGCCGCCGACGACGAGGGCACCGATCCGTCCGGCCGCGGCATCCTTGACGATGGCCGCGGTGTCGCGACCGGGGGTGTCGGGCAGGCTGTCGACCTCCCAGGCCTCGCAGACCTCGGCCCGCGCCCCGGCCAGGGCGACCGGACGGCCGCCGGGCAGCAGGCCACCGAGGGCACCGGCTTCGAGTGCGCCGCGCTCACCGGCGCGGCGCGGGATCCAGGCCAGCTTGGCGCCGGTGGCGGTGGCCAGGTCCGCGGCGGCGGCCAGGGCTCCCGGGGAGGTGGCCATCCGCTCGCCGACGAGGATGACCCCGTCCTGCCCGAGGGCGGTGGCGATCTCCTGGTCGACCAGGCCGGCCAGCACTTGGCCCTCGGTGCCCGGCACGGCCGGCAGCAGCCGCCCGCCGAGCTTGGCCAGGCCGCGCGAGGTGTAGGGGGCCACGGCATACACGGCGGTGCCCGAGGTGCGGGTCGCCTTGCGCAGCCGCAGGAAGACGATCGGCGATTCCTCCTCGGGCTCGAACCCGACCAGCAGCACGGTGCGGGCCGCCTCGAGGGCGGCATAGGTCAGCCCGGCGCCGGGGCCGGTGGTCACCACGTGCTTGGCCAGGAAGGCCGCCTCGTCGACCGAGTGCGGCCGCGCCCGGAAGTCGACGTCGTTGGTGCCCAACACGATCCGGGCGAACTTGCCGTAGGCGTAGGCGTCCTCGGCGGTGACCCGGCCACCGACCAGCACGGCCCCCGAGCCGGCCGCGCGCAGCCCGGCGGCAGCGGCCTCGAGCGCCTCGGGCCAGCCGACGACCTGCAGCGTGCCGTCCGGCTGACGCACCAGCGGCATGTCGAGCCGGTCCGGCAGGGTGGCGTACTGGAAGGCCCAGCGGCCCTTGTCGCAGTTCCACTCCTCGTTGACCTCGGGGTCGTCCAGGGCCATGCGGCGCAGCACCTGGCCCCGGCGGTGGTCGATGCGCAGGGCGCAGCCGCTGGCGCAGTGCTCGCAGACCCCCGGCGTCGACACCAGGTCGAACGGCCGGCTGCGGAAGCGGTAGGCCGCTCCGGTCAGCGCGCCGACCGGGCAGATCTGCACGGTGTTGCCGGAGAAGTAACTCTCGAAGGGCTTCTCCTCGTAGATGCCGATCTGGCTCATCGCACCCCGCTCGGTGAGGTTGATGAACCGGTCACCGGCGATCTGATCGGAGAAGCGGGTGCACCGCTGGCACAGGATGCACCGCTCGCGGTCGAGCAGCACCTGGGTGGAGACGTTGATCGGCTTGGGGAAGGTGCGCTTGATGTCGTCGAAGCGGGTCACCTCGCGCCCGTTGGACATCGCCTGGTTCTGCAGCGGGCACTCCCCGCCCTTGTCGCACACCGGACAGTCGAGCGGGTGGTTGATGAGCAGCAGTTCCATGACGCCCTGCTGGGCCTTGTCGGCCACCGGCGAGGAGTGCTGGGTGTTGACGACCATGCCCTCGCTGACCGTCATCGTGCACGACGTCTGCGGCTTGGGCATCGGGCGGGCCGGGGTGGGCCGACCGTCCGGGCCGGGGGGTCCGGGCATGGCCACGTCGACCAGGCACTGGCGGCAGGCGCCGGCCGGGTCGAGCAGCGGGTGGTCGCAGAACCGCGGGATGTGGATGCCGGCGTGCTCCGCGGCGCGGATGATGAGCGTGCCCTTGGGGACGGTCACCTCGATGCCGTCGATGGTGAAGGTCACCCCGTCCGGGCGGGGCGCCTCGCCGCCGGGGGCGGGACTGGTGGTCGACGCCGTCATGCGGTCGCGGCCTCCTTGATGTCGAAGAGCACCGACGCGGCCGGCGGGAACAGCTCCGCCGCCGGGGTGTGCATGCCGGCCTCGAACTCCTCGCGGAAGTACTTGATGGCCGACGTGATCGGGCTGGTCGCCGCATCGCCGAGGGCGCAGAACGAGCGGCCCAGGATGTTGTCGCAGATGTCGTCGAGCTTCTCGATGTCGCCCTCGAGGCCCTGGCCGTGTTCGAGCCGCTCCATGATCTGGCGCAGCCACCAGGTGCCCTCGCGGCACGGGGTGCACTTGCCGCAGGACTCGTGAGCGTAGAAGTCGGTCCACCGGGCGACGGCCCGCACGACCGACACGGTCTCGTCGAAGCACTGCAGCGCCCGGGTGCCGAGCATCGAGCCGGCCGCGACGACCGAGTCGAAGTCGAGCGGGACGTCGAGGTGGGCGTCGGTGAAGATCGGCGTCGAGGACCCACCCGGGGTCCAGAACTTCAGCTTGTGCCCGCCGCGGATGCCGCCGGCCAACTCGACCAGTTCGCGCATGGTGATGCCGAGCGGTGCCTCGAACTGGCCGGGGTTGGTCACGTGCCCGGAGAGGCTGAAGATGCCGAAGCCGGTGGACTTCTCGGTGCCCATGCTCTTGAACCAGTCGGCGCCGTGCAGGACGATGCCCGGCACCGAGGCGATCGACTCGACGTTGTTGACCGAGGTCGGCCGGGCGTAGAGACCCTGCGCGCCGGGGAACGGCGGCTTGAGCCGCGGCTGGCCGCGCCGGCCCTCGAGCGAGTCGAGCCGCGCGGTCTCCTCGCCGCAGATGTAGGCGCCGGCGCCGGCGTGCACGGTGATGTCGATGTTGACGCCCGTGCCGTGGACGTCGGTGCCCAGATGCCCGGCGGCGCGGGCCTCCTCGACGGCGCGCAGCAGCCGGCGGTAGACGTGCACGACCTCGCCGCGCAGGTAGATGAAGGCGTGCTCGCAGCCCACCGCGTAGGAGGAGATCGCCAGACCCTCGATGAGCACCTGCGGGTCGGCCATCATCAGCGGGATGTCCTTGCAGGTGCCCGGCTCGGACTCGTCGGCGTTGACGACGATGTAGCGGGGGCCGCCGTCCGGCTTGGCCATGAACGACCACTTCATGCCGGTGGGGAAGCCGGCCCCGCCGCGGCCCCGGATCGCCGAGTCCTTGACGGCGGCGAGCACCGCCTCCGGTGCCATGCCCAGCGCCTTGCGCCACGCGGCATACCCACCGGTCTTCTCGTATGCCGCGAGCGTCCACGACCGCTCGTCACCCCAGTGGGCGGTGAGGACCGGGGTCAGCTGCGTGGTCATGGCGTCGCCTCCTTGCCGGGTGCG
Source organism: uncultured Intrasporangiaceae bacterium (assembly GCA_964647395.1). Lineage (GTDB taxonomy): Bacteria > Actinomycetota > Actinomycetes > Actinomycetales > Dermatophilaceae > Phosphoribacter. Next base: position 24,883 of record CAZYHR010000034.1, read on the forward strand.
GGCCGGTCGGCCGAGCTGTGCTCATCGCCTGGCTTCGGGGCCACCGACGCGGGGTGGGCGCCGGGCGGCTGGGTGGCCGGCGGGGTCTGGTCCTCACCCGCGGGCGCGACCCAGCCGCGCTCGTTGGCGATGCGCAGGCCGAGCAGCGAGGCCGGGCCGGCCGCGACCCCTTCGTCGGCGCGCCCGTCCAGGAAGCCGGCCAGGACCCGGGAGACCTCCTTGAAGGTGCAGACCTTGGCGGCGCCCCGGGTCGGGGTGACGTCCTTGCCGGCCCGCAGGTCGTCGACCAACTGGATCGTCGAGTCGGGGCTCTGGTTGTCGAAGAACTCCCAGTTGGCCATGACCACCGGCGCGTAGTCGCAGGCCGCGTTGCACTCGACCCGCTCGAGGGTGATCTTGCCGTCGGGGGTGGTCTCGTCGTGCCCCACGCCCAGGTGCTCGGACACCGCGTCGAAGATCGCGTCGCCGCCCATGATCGCGCACAGCGTGTTGGTGCACACCCCGACCGTGTATTCGCCGTTGGGGTGGCGTTTGTACTGGGTGTAGAACGTGGCGACCCCGCTGACCTCGGCGGTGGTCAGTTCGAGGACCTCGGCGCAGAACTCGATGCCCCGGCCGGTGACGTAGCCGTCGACCGACTGCACGAGGTGCAGCAGCGGCAGCAGGGCCGAGCGCTTGACCGGGTAGCGGGCCACGACCTCGGCGGCGTCGGCCTGCAACTGGGCCAGCGTCGCCTGGTCGTAGGGCTGCTTGCTCGCCTCGTCGACGTACAGGTAGCCCGACGGCGCGCCCTGTGAGAGATCCATCAGCGGTCCACCCCTCCCATGACCGGGTCGATCGAGGCGACGGCGACGATGACGTCGGCGACCTGGCCGCCCTCGCACAGCAGCGAGGTCGCCTGCAGGTTGTTGAACGACGGGTCCCGGAAGTGCGCGCGATAGGGGCGGGTGCCGCCGTCGGAGACGACGTGGCAACCCAACTCGCCCTTGGCGCTCTCGACGCCGACGTAGACCTGGCCGGGCGGCACCCGGAAGCCCTCGGTGACCAGCTTGAAGTGGTGGATGAGGGACTCCATCGACTCGCCCATGATCTCGCGGATGTGGTCGAGGCTGTTGCCCATGCCGTCGCCGCCGATGGCCAGCTGGGCCGGCCAGGCGATCTTCTTGTCCGCGATCATCACCGGCTGGCCGACGCTGGCCTGCAGCCGGTCGGCGCACTGCTCGACGATGCGCAGCGACTCGTACATCTCGTCCAGGCGCACCCGCATGCGCCCGTAGGCGTCGCACGTGTCGCGGGTGATGACGTCGAAGTCGTAGGTCTCGTAGCCGCAGTAGGGCGTCGACTTGCGCAGGTCGTGGGGCAGGCCGGTGGAGCGCAGCATCGGGCCGGTGATCCCCAGGGCCATGCACGCGGTGAGGTCGAGGTAGCCGACGTCGACCATGCGGGCCTTGACGACCGGGTTCTCGTTGAGCAGCAACTCGAGCTCGCGGATGCCCTTGCGGATCTCGGGGACCACCTCGCGGATCTTGTCGATGGCGCCGGGGGGCACGTCCTGGGCCACCCCGCCGGGGCGGACGTAGGCGTTGTTCATGCGCAGCCCGGTGACCATCTCGATGACCTGGAAAACCCGCTCCCGCTCGCGGAAGCCGATGGTCATGATCGTCGTCGCACCCATCTCCATGCCGCCGGTGCCCAGGCAGACCAGGTGCGAGCTGATCCGGGTCAGCTCCATCATGAGCACCCGGATCACCGAGGCGCGCTCGGTGATCTGGTCCTGCACGCCGAGCAGCCGCTCGATGCCCAGGCAGTAGGCGGTCTCCTGGAACATCGGGGTGAGGTAGTCCATCCGGGTGCAGAAGGTCACGCCCTGCACCCAGGTGCGGTACTCCATGTTCTTCTCGATGCCGGTGTGCAGGTAGCCGATGCCCGCCCGGGTCTCGGTCACCGTCTCGCCGTCCAGCTCGAGGATGAGCCGCAGCACCCCGTGGGTCGACGGGTGCTGGGGGCCCATGTTGACGACGACCCGCTCCTCGTGCAGCGAGGTCGCCTCGTCGACCAGGTCGTCCCAGTCCCCACCGCCGGACACGGTGAAGACCGGGCCCTCGAACAGCTCCTCGGCCCCGCTGGTCGCGGTGTGCTCACTGGCTCCGAGCCGCGGGTCGAGCCCCGGGCTGGTGCCGTGCGTGGTGTCGGTCTGGTCGGCCATCAGTTGTAGGCCCTCCGCTCGTCCGGCGGCGGCACGGTCGCACCCTTGTACTCGACCGGGATGCCGCCCAGGGGGTAGTCCTTGCGCTGCGGGTGCCCGGGCCAGTCGTCGGGCATGAGGATGCGGGTCAGCGCGGGGTGACCGTCGAAGACGATGCCGAACATGTCCCAGGTCTCGCGCTCGTGCCAGGTGACTCCCGGATAGACCGGCACGACCGACGGGATGTGCGGGTCGGCGTCGGGGCAGGTCACCTCGAGGCGCAGCCGACGGCTGGCGTGGGTGATCGACAGCAGATGGTATGCCGCGTGCAACTCGCGGCCCTCGTGGTGCAGGAAGTGCACGCCCGAGACGCTCAGGCACATCTCGAAGCGCAGCGCCGGCACGTCGCGCAGGCAGGAGGCGACCAGCGGCAGGTGCTCGCGGGCGGCGTAGCGTCAGGCGCCGACGGCTGTCCGCCCATCCGTCCCGTAATGTGATCGATCGTGGCGTCGTAGCCCTGAATCGTGAAGCGCATTTCTCGCTTCATCTGATCGATCG
>CAZYHR010000034.1:27635-28490 GCA_964647395.1 uncultured Intrasporangiaceae bacterium
CGTAGGTCACGTTGCCGATGAAGGCGAACGCCTCGACCTGCAGGGTGAGCTCGCCCCGGTCGACGACCACGGCCTCGACGGCGTCGTCGAAGGCGACCCCGTGCTCGGCCAGGGCCTCGGCGAGCGCGTCGACCGCCTCGTCGAACCAGCCCCCGTAGGGGCGGGCGCTCGGACCGGGCATGAGGATCGGGACGACCAGGCCGCCGAACCCGGAGGTGTCCCCACCCTCGGTCGCGCCGAACATGCCGTGCCGGACCCCGACCTGCACCGGCTCGCCGGGGCCGGGCTCGGCCGGGACCGAGCCCGCCCCGCCGGCTGGGTCGTGGGTGGTGCTCAGTTCGTCGCTCACTGCTGCACCCCCGCGCTGCCCGGACCGATCGGCAGCAGCCCGGTCATCTTGATCGTCGGGGTGGCCTGCATCGCGGCGGCCTCGGCCGCGCGGGCGGCCTGCTCGCGGTTGACGCCGAGCGGCATCTTGATGATCTGCTGGTGCAGCATGATGATCGCGTTGAGCAGCATCTCGGGTCTGGGTGGGCAGCCGGGTAGGTAGATGTCGACCGGGATGACGTGGTCGACCCCTTGGACGATGGCGTAGTTGTTGAACATGCCGCCGGAGCTCGCGCAGACACCCATCGAGATGACCCACTTGGGGTTGGGCATCTGGTCGTAGACCTGGCGCATGACCGGGGCCATCTTCTGGCTGACCCGGCCGGCCACGATCATCAGGTCGGCCTGTCGCGGGGTCGCGGAGAAGCGCTCCATGCCGAACCGGGCGAGGTCGTAGTCCGGGGTGCCGACCGCCATCATCTCGATGGCGCAGCAGGCCAGGCCGAAGGTCGCCGGCCACATCGAGGC
>CAZYHR010000035.1:0-8484 GCA_964647395.1 uncultured Intrasporangiaceae bacterium
GTCCGGCGTTCTCCGCGCTGCGGTAGTAGCGGATCGCGGTCACCACCCCACCCTGCGAGGTGCTGAACCGAGTGCCTATGATGACCGACCGGACGTTCGGGTCGGCCGGATTCACCGGCACGGTCCGCCAGGCCCAGATCGACATGGGGTTGCGTGTCGGCTCGCTGGTGAGGTCACCCGGGGCTGGTTGTTCGTCGGCGGTCGCGGCTGTGCTAGCCGCAGCCGTGGTCAGCATGAGGGCGACGATCGCCAGCAGGGCCAGCATCCGAGCGGAGACCCGGCTGCGCCGGACGGGCGGGGTCGGATTCGAGCGGTGGGTGGTTGAGAGCATGGGGAGTGGCTCCTCTGGTCGGGACGGCTCCCCTGAGCGCCGCCGCGAAAGTCAGCTCGCGCCGGCACCCATTGCCTGATCTGGACGGTCATACCCGCACAACACTTGGCCGACCCGCCGGGCCACCTTCGCAGAGGGCATGCGAGTCAGTCAAACTCGGGTCGGGCGAGTCCGGGCAAACCCGTCCGAATCTCGTCGGTGATCCCCGTCACCTGTCAGCGGGTCGTCTCGTCGCGAACCCAGCCCGTCGGTCGGCTGATCCTGCGCGCTACCCGCGCCCCCACGGTCAAGGCGACGTATGCCGCCAGGTCGGGCGTCGCGCGCCAGTGACGGTTCGCAGCAACCACCCGAGCCAGGGTCCGCGTCGAGCCCGCTCGACGCTCCCGGCGGCCCGCACCCAGTGCCGGCGCGTGCACTCGGGTGAGTGTCGTGATCAGCGATCGGGTTCGGCGCGGCACCATGACCCGGACCGGTTCGCCGGGCGTGACGACGATCTCCGACCGGGCGAACTGGGCATCCACGAAAAGGTCGTCAGGTTCGCTGAGCGGGAAGGCCCCCCACCGTGCCCGTCCCTCGGCGGAGACACCGAAACACCCAGCACCCCAGAGGGCCCCCATGAGGTGCGGGGTCCGGGCCCTGGCCCGGTAGTACCGTCGCACCAGACGGCTCGCGCCCTGAGTGTCGTAGCTGAGGTCCGGTCGCGCAGCGAGCGCACCCGCGCGCAGTGCATGCAGGGTGCCCAGGGCACTCGACCTGGTGAGCACGACGTCGGCATCGAGATAGATCCGCGGAAAAACGCCTGCCGCGTCGTCCCCGGCGTTGAGCGCGGCTTGCTTGCCAACCGCACCCAGTTCGAGCACCGTGACCGCGAGCCCGGGCCAGGGCGCGCGAGCGACGGCCGCGGTGTCGTCCTGGCACCCGTTAGCCACGACGATCACCTCGAGCAGCCGGTCGTCATCGCCGGACAGGCCCTGCAGGCACCGGCCGATGACCCGGGCCTCGTTGTGCGCGGGCACCACGATGCTGCCGACGCTCTCAGTCATCGGGCCGCTCGCCTCGAGGCAGGGTCGCCCACCGCGAGCGACGTACCACGATCCGTAACACGTAGCGGTCCTCGGCGCGCCAGCAACGCAGCAGATGACGCCAGCCCACGGCCGCTCGCACCAGCGCGGTGGCGACGCGTCCGTGATGCCCGCCGAAGTCGCGGATCTGGTTGATCGACATCAGCGCGGTCAAGGCGGCCGACGAGCCGGACCCGCCGCCCACGTGCCACGCGAGGGCAGCCGGTGCGAACCGCACCCTGAAGCCCGCCGCGCGTACCCGCCGCGCGTAGTCCGTCTCCTCCGAGTAGAGGAAGAAGCGCTCGTCCCACGGTCCGACCGCCGCGTCACAGGCGGCTGACACCAGCCACAGGGCCCCGCTGGCCCAGTCGACGTCGTGGGGGCGGGCATAGTCGCCGTCGGCTCGGAGGGTGTCGGCCAAGGCTGACGGCCGGGCCCGCCAGTGGGCGCCGAAGGTCGCCTCACCGAGCGCCCGCGCCGGCGTGAGTTCGCGACGCAGCGAATCGAAGCGATGACCGGAGTCGTCGAGCAACACGGGGACAGCCACCCCCACGGTCGGGTCGGACAGGCACTCGGCAAGGTGCGTCAGGCACCCGGGACCCAGGGTCAGGTCCGGGTTGACGATGGCGAGAGCGTCGACCTGGGTCAAGTGCCGCCGCGCACGGTTGATGCCACCGCTGTAGCCGAGATTGCCGCCACTCTCGACGATGTCGATGTCGGACCGGCTCTTGAGCAACTCGACCGTGGTGTCGCTCGAGGCGTTGTCCACCACGACGACCGTGGTGGTCAGGCCCTCGGCGGCCCGGGGGATCGAGTCAAGCAGCCGCTCGACGTGCCCCGCGCTGTTGTGGGTGACGACCACCACCCCGATCGAGCGGACCGGCCGGCCAGGCGTCATGAGCCGAGTCTGGCACCACCTTGTCCGGGTCCACGAGTGGAGTTGATGTCGCGCAACTCGGCCCGCGCGATGACCACGGCGGCCCGCGGGCCCTGGATCAGGTAGCGGTTCGCCATCCGACGCGGCTCGCGGCCCAGCCGGAAGGCCCATTCGAAGCCTGTCCGACGGACGAGCTCCGGGGCCCGCGCCGCGGCGCCCGAGTAGAAGTCGGCAGCCGCGCCGAAGGCCAGCAGCACTCTGGCCCCGCTGGTCGGACCATGCTCCTGGATCCACAGTTCCTGCCGCGGCTTGCCCAGGCCGACCACGAGCAGGTCCACGCGGGCGGCAGCAATCTGGAGCGCGAGCTCGCGAGCCCCGGCCGGATCGGTGAGACTCCGCCGATCGGGGGCCCAAGTGCCAGCCACCGCGATGCCGGGGAGCCTGACGTTCAGGCGTGCGAGGAGCTCGGCGTGCATCTGCGTCGTGCCGCCGAGGAAGCCGACCCGCGCCCCCCGGTCTCTGGCCAGCCCGAGGACGGGCGCCAAGAGATCGGCGCCGGTGAGCCTGGGCCAGGCCCGTCCGGTGGCCAGTCGGGCCGCGACCGCGACCGGCGCGCCGTCCAGCAGCACCCACCAGCGCAGCTCGGGCGAGTCCACGCAGGCGATCCCCGCCGCAGGCCCGTTGGGTCCGAAGTGGGAGATGTGATCGAGGTTGATGGACGCGATCGCCAGGGCCGGGTCGCGGCCCTGGAGGGCGATGTCGATGGCGTCGACAACATCGGCCTGCAGCCGCAAGTCGACGTAGCATCCGCCGATGCGAATGCGCTCGTAGCGCACGTGCGGGGGGCGGTCAACGGTGTCAGTCATGGCAGAGCCGCGATGACCGATGCCGATTGAGCCCCGCCGACCATGAGGTAGGCATGGCTGTGAACCCCTCTTGCTGCAATCCCTGCGGCCGGGCTCCCTGAGCCGTGCGGTCACGGCCACCGTCGCGTGTACTCCACGGTAGCCCGCGCCGCGCACCGTGTCCTCGTTTTTGCAGGAACCCGTCAGGGCGCAACGGCCGGCCCGGGCTGGGGCTGCGCATCGACCGATCAGCCAGGGTTTTTCCGGCGAACCGGCGCCCATGTCGGACCGGCCGGGTAGTATGACGACAACAAGTCGGTGCGAAGTATCTGGCCGAGGGGTGTCGCGCTCCTCATCGTCGAGGTGAGCGGCACAGCCAGGTTCTGGCTTGTCGGGGGAAATGGTGACTCATTCTCCTTGTCGCGCGCTGAGTCAGTTCATATGACGTCGGGGAAGGCGTTAGGGCAGGGGTTTCAACGTGGCCGAATACATCGGTGCCGCGACGTCGTCGCGGGCCACTCGGGGGAAGATCACGGCGCGCACGCGTGCCTGGGAGCGTTGGGGCGGACCCGCCCCGTTCCCGGGGCAGGAGCGGGGCCGCGCCAAGGACTGGGAGAAGGAGCAGCGCCGAGCGCTGCAGGTGGGGGACCTGGCGGTCGCCGGGTTCGGCTCGGCCGTCGCCTACGTCGTGCGGTTCGGGGTCGAACTCAGCTTCGACCTGATCCTCGCGCTGCTCGTGCCGGCCGTCTGGCTCGTCGCGCTGCACGTCAACGGCGCCTACCAGCTCAACCGCTTCGGGGCGGGCAGCGAGGAATACCGGGCGATCGGCCGGGCGGCGGCAGCCACCTTCGGCGCCGTCGCGATCGTGTCCTACCTGCTCAACGCCAATCTCGCGCGCGGCTTCGTCATCCCGGTCGCCGCCACCGTGCTCCTCGGCTCCATGGCCGTGCACTGGTCGCTGCGCCGGCGGCTCTACCGGCAGCGCATGGCGGGACACTCGCTGCGCGACACCATCGTCATCGGCCGGGCCGACTCCTGCGCCTCGATGATCCGCGAGATGCGCGCGGCCCCGCCCTCGGGCTACCGGGTCGTCGGCGCCTGCGTCGTCGGCCGCACCCCCGCGGACGGCCACATCGACGGGGTGCCGGTGCTCGGCGCCCCCGAAGCAGCGGTCGGGGCCGTCGACCGGCTCGACGTCGAGGTCGTCGCCGTGGCCAGCCACCCGGACATCGCCGGCCAGACCCTGCGCCGGCTCGGCTGGGCGCTGGCCGAGCGCCAGGTCGACCTGGTCGTGTCGCCGGGCATCGTCGAGGTCGCCGGCCCGCGGCTGTCGCTGCGCCCGGCCGCCGGCCTGTCCCTGCTGCACGTCGAGCGGCCGGCCGACAGCATCGTCCGGCTGGTGACCAAGCGGCTCATGGACAGCATCCTGGCCATGCTCATCTGCCTGGTCTTCCTGCCGGTGGGCCTGCTGGTCGCCCTCCTCATCAAGATCGACAGCCGCGGCCCGGTGTTCTTCCAGCAGGAGCGGGTCGGCACGCACGGCCGTCGGTTCAAGATGGTGAAGTTCCGGTCGGTGTACCCCGACGCCGAGCAGCGCAAGGAGAGCATCGACGGCGGCAACGAGGTCAACAAGGTGCTGTTCAAGGTCAAGGGCGACCCGCGGGTGACCCGGGTCGGCAAGATCATCCGGCGCTACTCGATCGACGAGGTGCCCCAGCTCATCAACGTCCTCAAGGGCGACATGTCGCTGGTCGGACCGCGCCCCTCGCTGCCCGTCGAGGTGGCCCAGTACGAGGACGACGCGATGCAGCGGCTGCGGGTCCGCCCCGGCATGACCGGCCTGTGGCAGATCAGCGGCCGCAGCGACCTCAATTGGGAGCAGTCCCTGCGCCTGGACCTGTGGTACGTCGACAACTGGACGCCCTTGCTCGACCTGCAGATCCTCGCCCGCACCGGGCGAGCGGTCCTCGGTGCTGCCGGCGCCTACTAGGCGCCGGCGCACACCCTTCGTGTCCCTCTCCCACGACTTCTCCCCATCCATCCCTCTCCTTCTCCCCATCCATCCCTCTCCCATTCATCCGACCCGGCCAGCGGGGGCCGAGTCGGGCCGCCGACACCAGAAGGTCAACACATGACGCTCCGACCCCTGATGCGGGCAGTCGCAGCTGCTGCGGCAGCCGCCATGTTCGTCGTCACGCCGGCCCTCGGGCCGACCGCGCACGCCGACACTGCGCCCGTCAACCCCAGCGATCCAGCGACCCCGGTCACGGTCGCGGCTGACGCCCTGCCGACCGCGCAGATCGACGGCGTGGCCTGGACCCAGCTGGTCATCGGCAACACCGTCTACGTCGGCGGCAACTTCACCACGGCCCGTCCGGCCGGGGCGGCTCCCGGAGTCAACCAGGTGACCCGCTCCAACCTGCTCGCCTATGACATCCGCACCGGTGCCCTGCTCGACTCGTGGGCGCCCAGCGCCAACGGCGAGGTGCTCACGCTCGCGGCCTCGCCGGACCAGTCCCGGATCTACCTCGGCGGGTCGTTCACGACGATCAACGGCGAGATCCGCAACCGCATCGCCGCGGTCGACGCCCAGACCGGCGCGTTGGCCTGGAACTTCACGCCCAAGCCCAACGCCACCGTGCGCGCGATCGCGGTGTCCGGGTCCACCGTCTATCTCGGCGGCCTGTTCACCGGCGTCGACCTCGGCGGCACCTTCGCCACCCGCAACCGCCTGGCCGCGGTCTCCGCGAGCGACGGCTCCCTGCTCTCCTGGGCGCCCAACGCCCAGGGCGGCAGCGTGCACGCGATGATCGTCTCGCCGGACCAGTCCTCCGTCGTCATCGGAGGCGCCTTCACCAGCCTCAACGGCTCGTCCAACCCGGGCTACGGTTTCGGTGCCGTGACCACCGACACCGGAGCGCTGCTGCCGTGGGCGCCCAACAACCTGATCCGCAACGCCGGGGCGAACTCGGCCGTGACCAACCTGGTCAGCGACAACGACAGCCTCTACGTCAACGGCTTCGTCTTCGGGGCCGGCGGCAACCTCGAGGGACCCGCGCGGATCGACTGGGCCACCCAGCAGATCAAGTGGGTCGCCGACTGCCACGGCGACAGCTACGCCTCCTTCCCGCAGGGTGAGGCCGTCTACATCGCCAGCCACGCCCACTACTGCGGCAACCTGCCCGGAGGCATGGGGCAGACCAACCCGTGGACCGCCTACCGCGGCACCGCTCTGTCCAAGGCGGCCACCGGCACCCTCATCGCCAACTGGGAGGGCAGTTACTACAACTTCGCCGGTCAGCCGGCCCCGTCGCTGCTCGCCTGGCTGCCGAACATCGCGATGGGCAGCTTCACCGGCCAGGGCCAGGGTGCCTGGCACGTCTCGGGCAACGGCAGCTACGTCACCTTCGCGGGCGAGTTCCCATCGGTCAACGGCACCGCCCAGCAGGGGCTGGTGCGCTTCGCCGTCAAGTCCATCGCACCGAACAAGATGGGTCCCGAGCTCAGGTCCGGCCGGTTCAACCCGATCGTCACCTCGACCACCCCCGGGCAGGTCCGGGTGGCCTGGCGGGCCAACTGGGACCGCGACAACCAGCGGCTGACCTACAAGGTCTACCGCAACAGCAACTACACCACCCCGGTCTTCACCACGACCCAGGACTCCATGGAGTGGATCCGGCCCGGGATGTCCTTCGTCGACACCACCGTCGTGCCGGGCACGACCTACCGCTACCGGATCGGCGCGATCGACGCGTTCGGCAACGAGAGCATGTCCGACAACATCACCGTCACGGCGACGACCGGTCAGGTCGGCGGCGCCTACGCCCAGGCGGTGCGGGCCAGCGACCCGATGAGCTACTGGCGTCTGGGCGAGCCCAACGGCTCGACGCGCATCTACGACGAGGTCGGCTACCGCACGCAGGAGTACCTCGGCGGGATCGCGCTGGGCCAGCCCGGCGCGCTGCCCGGCGACAGTGACACGGCGCTCTACCTCAACGGGGCCAGCAACTCGCGGGTCGTCAGCCCGACCTACTGGTACAACGAGGCCGCCCCCACGGTCTTCAGCCAGGAGCTGTGGTTCCGCGCCACCACCACCTCGGGTGGCCAGTTGTTGGGCTTCGGCAACGCCGACGGCAACACCAGCCCGTCGAGCGACCGCAAGATCTACCTGGCCAACGACGGTCGCCTCAACTTCGGCGTCACCTCGAGCGGCAACAAGGTGGTCACCAGCCAGGCCGCCTACAACGACGACAAGTGGCACCACGTGGTCGCCACGCTCGACGGGACCGGGCGGGCCACGCTCTACGTCGACGGCCAGCGAGTCGGCTACCGCACCGACATCACCGCGCCGCGCCCCTACCCGGGCGTGTGGCGGATCGGCGGGGACAACCTCTCCGGCTGGCCGAACCGGCCCTCGAGCAACAACTTCACCGGCCTGATCGACGACGTCGCGCTGTATCCGACAGCGCTGACCGCCCAGCAGGTCCGCGACCACTACCTCGCGGCGGGGCGCACCCTGTCGTACACGCCACCGAGCGACGCCTACGGGGCGGCCGTCGTCAACAGCGACCCGGACCTGTTCTGGCGCCTGTCCGAGACCTCGGGCCGCACCATCAACGACGCGTCCAGCTACGCCAACCGGGGCACCACCTCCACCGTGGGCGTGGCCTGGGGCGGACCCTCGGCGGTCGGCCTGGCCGGTGACTCGTCGGCGACCTTCAACGGTTCGAACGGCACGGCGGGCACGACGGCGACGTTCACCAACCCGACCGTCTACAGCACCGAGGCGTGGTTCCGCACCACGACCACCTCCGGCGGCAAGATCATCGGCTTCGGCAACAGCCAGACCGGCAGCTCGACGTCCTACGACCGGCACGTCTACATGGTCAACAACGGCCGGCTGCGCTTCGGCGCCTACACCGGCCAGCAGGTCTTCATCGAGTCCCCGCAGGCCTACAACGACGGCTCGTGGCACCACGTGGTGGCCACCCAGGGCCCGGCCGGCATGCAGCTCTACGTCGACGGCCAGCTGCAGGCGTCCAACACCAACGCGGTCTCCGAGAACTACACCGGATACTGGCGCGTCGGCGGGGACAGCATCTGGGCCGGGGCGACCTCGAAGTTCTTCGCGGGCTCCATCGACGAGGTCGCGGTCTACGGCCGGGTGCTGTCGGCCGGCGAGGTCACCGACCACTTCGCCAAGGGTGGCGGCAGCGTGCCCAACGTCGCGCCGACGGCGTCCTTCAGTTCGTCGGTGAGCAAGCTGGCGGTCTCGGTCGACGCCTCCGGTTCGACCGACCCCGACGGCAGCATCGCGTCCTACTCGTGGAACTGGGGTGACGGCACCGCCGCCGGCTCCGGGGTCACCGC
>CAZYHR010000035.1:8584-28279 GCA_964647395.1 uncultured Intrasporangiaceae bacterium
GACGGCACCGCCGCCGGCTCCGGGGTCACCGCCACGCACAACTACGCGGCCCCCGGCGTCTACACGGTGACCCTCACGGTGACCGACAACGAGGGTGCGACGGCGACCTCCAGCGCCCAGGTGTCGACCACCGGCAACCAGGCTCCGACGGCGTCGTTCACCCACTCCGCCACGGCGCTGGTGGTCGACGTCAACGGGTCGGCATCGAGCGACCCGGACGGCACCATCGCGGCCTACTCGTGGAACTGGGGTGACGGCACCGCCGCCGGCACCGGCGCCACGGCCAGCCACTCCTACCAGGCTGCCGGCACCTACCAGATCACGCTGACGGTGACCGACAACGAGGGCCTGACCAGCACGGCGACCCAGTCGGTCACGGTGGCTGCGGTGGCCGGCCCGTTCGCCGCTGACTCGTTCGGCCGCACGCTCGCCTCCGCGTGGGGTGCGGCTGACCTGGGTGGCACCTGGGCGCACTCCGGACCCAACGGCCGATACTCGGTCGCCGGCGGGGTCGGGGTCATCACCATGCTGGCCGGTGGCGCCGGCCCGCGCTCGGCCCTGGGGGTCAGCCAGACCGACGCCGACACCCGGGTCACCGTGGGCATCGACAAGTTGCCGACCGGCGGCACCGCCTTCGTCTACGTGTCCGGCCGGTCGCAGGCCACCAACGGCTACCGCGCCAAGATCCGGGTGGACGGCAACGGAGCGACCTGGGTCTACCTGGTGCGGGTCGACAACTTCGTCGAGACGACGTTGACCAGCGGCAACGTGCCCGGCCTGACCATGACCCCCACCCAGCAGGTGGCGATCCGGCTGCAGGTCGAGGGCACCTCGCCGTCAACGCTGCGGGTCAAGGCCTGGCCGGCGGGCACGGCCGAGCCGGCGGACTGGCGCCTGACGGCGACCGACAGCACGGCGGCGCTGCAGGTCCCGGGTGGGATCGGGCTGTTCACCTACCTCAGCGGCTCGGTGACCAACACGCCCATCTCGTTCACCTTCGACGACTTCTCGGTCCGGAAGGTCGGTTAGCACGATCACGGTGGTGTGCCTACCCTGGAGGGTGGGCGCACCACCGTTCGTGTGTCACCAGTCATGACCAGTAGCTCCAGGGAGAACCTCCGTGCCGCCCCTAGCACCACCCGCCCGAGGCAGGGTCAGGTGACCACGAGCCCGGCGGCGGAGCCCAACTCGGCTCCCAAGGGCGCCACCATCGGCCGGGCGCTGAAGTGGAGCACCGTCTCGGTCCTGACCCGCCAGGCCGCCCAGATCCTCGCCGCCCTCGTGCTCGCGCGGATCCTCGGGCCGGAGCACTACGGCATCGTCAGCAGCGCCACCATCTATGTCACGCTGACGGCGCTGCTGCTCGACCAGGGACTGGCAGCGGCCCTGGTGCAGCGTCAGCAACTGCGTCCGACCGCTGCCGGAGCGGTCGCCACCGCCAACCTCACCAGCGGCGTGCTGCTCGGGCTGCTCACCCTCGCCGTCGCTGGCCTGGTCGCCGACTTCTTCCACACCCCCGACCTGCAGGGGTTGCTGCTCGTGCTCGCGGTGACCATGCCCCTCAAGGCGGCCGCGATCAGCCCCCGGGCGATGCAGCAGCGCCGGCTCAACCTCAAGACCATCGCCCTGTCGGACGCGTCCGGCGCGGTGCTGGGGTCCGCAGTGGGCATCGCGGCCAGCCTGCTCGGGGCGCAGTACTGGGCGCTGGCCTGGCAGGTCATCGTCGCCGACATCGTCACCGCCACGCTGCTGCTGCTGCGCACCCGGGGCACCCGGCCCAACCTCAACCTCACCGACGTCCGGGAACTGCTGCCGTTCGGGCTGCGGATCTTCGGCACCAACGCGCTCGCCTTCATGTCCCGCAACATGGACAACATCCTGGTGGGGCGCTACCTCGGGATGAGCGCGCTGTCGACGTATGCCATGGCCTACCGGGTGCTGGTCATCCCGGTGCAGCTCATCGGCCAGACCACCGACCGCGTCTCCTTCCCGGCCATGGCCCGGATGCTCGACGACCCGACCCGCCTGCAGGACTTCTTCCGCAAGCTCATCGGCCGGCTGTTCGCCCTCTCCGCCCCCGCCATGGCCCTGGCCGCCGTCGCCTCGCAGGAGGCGGTCGGGGTCGTCCTCGGCCCGGAATGGCTGCAGACCGTGCCGGTCCTGTCGGTCCTGGCGATCGCGGGGGCGCGCGAGACGACGATGAGCGCCACCCAGTCGCTCATGCGGGCGCGCGGCGAGGGCGGGCTGATCCTGCGCTACGAGATCCTCGCCGCCGCGACCCAGGTCACCGGCATCGTCATCGGCCTGCGGTGGGGCGTGCTCGGCGTCGCCCTCGGCTACACGATCTCCGGCTTCCTGCTGACCCCGATCCTCATGACCATCCAACGGCGGCTGGCGCAGTTGCCGTTCCGCACCCAGCTGCACGCCTACCTGCCCGGCGCGCACGCGGCCGCCTGGGGAGTGCTGGCCTACCTGCTGGTGCGGTGGACCGGTTGGCCTCAGCTCGCGGTCCTGGTGGTCGGGTCGCTAGCCTTCCTCGGGGCGGCATACCTGGTGCTCACCCGGGTACATCCCGGCGTGCTCAACAAACCGCGAGCAAAGGATCGACCGTGACCGACTCACCCTCCCCGGTGCCTGGCGACGACCCGGTCGAGACCCGCACCGAGCAACTCGTCGTCGGCGTGCTGACCTTCCGCCGGCCGGCCGAGGTCTGCCGGCTGCTGCCCGCCCTGCTCGAACAGCTGCCGGACGCCGGTCTGCCCGGTCGGGTCCTGGTCGTCGACAACGACCCGGCCGGCTCGGCCCGGGAGCCGATCGCTCGGCTCGGCCTGCCCGTCGACTACGTCGTCGAGGCCAACCCCGGCATCGCCCACGGTCGCAACCGGGTGCTCGACGAGGCCGGGTCGGCCCGCTTCGTCGTCTTCATCGACGACGACGAACTGCCCGCGCCGGGGTGGCTCAAGGCGCTGCTGGACACCCACCGGCAATACGGCACCGAGCTCGTCGTCGGACCGGTCATCCCCGACTTCGCCGCGCCACCGGAGCCGTGGCTCGTCGAGGGGGGCTACTTCCAGCGGCCCCGCATGGGCACCGGCACCCTGCAGCCGGCCGCAGGGACCGGCAACCTCCTGCTCGACCGGGCGGCCATCGGGCGCCTGGGCGACTTCCGCTTCGACCCCGGCTTCGGCCTCACCGGCGGATCGGACACGCTGTTCACCCGGCAGATCGTGGCCGCCGGTGGGCGCATCGTTTGGGCGGACGACGCCGAGGTCGTCGATGTCGTGCCGGTCAGCCGGATGACCAAGCGGTGGGTGCGCCAGCGCGCCTTCCGGGGCGGCAACTGCTGGGGTCGCAGCTCGCTGGCGATCGCCGGCACCCCGGCGCGCCGGGCGGCCACCCATGCCGTCAACGGCGTCCAGGGCCTGGCCCGGATCGTCGGCGGCGGACTGCGGTATGCCGCGGCGACCGCGCAGCGTGACCCGCGCGCCCGAGCCACGGCGACGCGCACCGTGCTCAAGGGTGCCGGCCTGATGTCGACCGCCGTCGGCTACGTCTACACGGAGTACAAGCGTCCGGGCGACGCCGCACCCCGACGCCGGGCACCGCGTGGCTAGACGGTTACCCCGGTGGGCGCGCCCGGCATACCACGGGGTGCGCAAGCGAGCCGACCGCCTCTACAGCAGGGCCTGGTATGCCGGGCTGCGCGCCGCCAACCGGTGGTCCCGGCGGCCGGTCACCGGTGCCGCACCGGTGACCGTGTCGTTGACCTCGTACGGGGCCCGGGTCGACGCGGTCGCCTACACGGTCGAGTCCATCGCGTGGGGCCGGGTCCGGCCGCGCCGCATCGTGCTCTGGCTCGACGAGGTCGACCGGATCGCCGATCCGCCACCCGCGCTGCGCCGCCTCATGGCGCGCGGCCTGGAGGTGCTGCCGACCGACAACCTCGGACCGCACAAGAAGTACTACCCGCTCGTGGTCTCGACGACCACGGACGAGCCCTTCGTCACGGCCGACGACGACGTCCTCTACCCGCGCTACTGGCTGGACCGGCTGGTGCGGGCCGGTCGGGAGCAGCCCGGCATGGTCAACTGCTACCGGGCCAGCGACGTGCTGCTCGGCCCCGACGGGCTGGCACCCTACGACGACTGGCCGCGGTGCACGCACACCCGGCCCGGCCGCACGGTCTTCGCCACCGGGGTCGCGGGCATCTGGTATCCGGCCGCGATGACGGCCGCCCTGCGTGCGGCCGGTGACGGCTTCCGGCATACCGCCCCGATGGCCGACGACATCTGGCTGCACCACGTCGCGCTGCGCGCCGGGGTGCGGATCCGCCAGATCCACCGGCGACCGCGGCACTTCTGGGCGATCCCCGGCAGCCAAGCGGTCAGCCTGATGGCGGACAATGTCCAGGGCGGCCGCAACGACCGCTACCTGGCCGCCCTCTACACCCCCGACGATGTCGCGGCCCTGCGGGGCCCGGTGGCCGTCCGCCCGCCCGAGGAGCACACATGACAGTTGACGTGGCCGTCGTCGGCCTTGGCTACGTGGGCCTGCCGTTGGCCCTGGAGGCATCCCGCCACGGCGTCAGCGTGCTGGGGCTGGACCTCAGCGAGTCAGTGGTGTCCGGGCTGATGTCCGGACGGTCGCACGTGGACGACCTCTCCGACCAGGACGTGGCCGGGCTGCTCGAGCGGGGTTTCGTCGCGACCACCGACCCGGGTCGGCTGGCCGAGGCGCAGACCATCGTCATCTGCGTCCCGACCCCGCTGTCCGAGGAGGGCGGTCCGGACCTGGCGGCCGTCGACTCGGCGGTCGCCGCGGTCGCTGCGGTGCTGCGCCCCGGCATGACGGTGATCCTCGAGTCGACCACCTATCCGGGCACGACCGACGAGCGGGTCCGGCCGGTGCTCGAGCGGGCCTCGGGTCTGGTCGCCGGTGCCGACTTCCACCTGGCCTTCTCGCCGGAGCGGATCGATCCGGGCAACCCGCACTTCGGCATGGCCAACACCCCCAAGGTGGTCGGCGGGCACACCCCCGGCTGCACCGCGGCCGCCGCCGGTTTCTACAGCCGGTTCGTCGAGCAGGTCGTGCCGGTCAGCGGCACCCGCGAGGCGGAGATGGCCAAACTGCTGGAGAACACCTATCGGCACGTCAACATCGCCCTGGTCAACGAGATGGCCCGGTTCTGCCACGACCTGGGCATCGACATCTGGGAGGTCGTCCGGGCAGCGGCCACGAAACCGTTCGGCTACCAGGCCTTCTATCCCGGGCCCGGGGTGGGTGGCCACTGCATCCCGATCGACCCCAACTACCTGGCGCACAGCGTCAAGGCCCGGCTCGGCTATCCGTTCCGCTTCGTCGAGCTGGCCCAGGAGATCAACTCCCGGATGCCGGCCTACGTCGTCGAACGCGCCCAGGACGCGCTCAACGAGCAGGGCAAGGCGCTGCGCGGCTCCCGGGTGCTGCTGCTCGGGGTCACCTACAAGCGGGACATCGCCGACGAACGCGAGTCTCCGGCCGTCCCGGTGGCCCGCGGCCTGATCGCCAAGGGCGCCACCCTGCTGTTCCACGACCCGCTCGTGCGCAGGTGGTCCGCGCTCGGTGACGACGCGGTGGCGGTGGACGATCCGATCGCCGCGGCCGGCGAGGCGGACCTGACCATCCTGCTGCAGGACCACGCCGCCTACGAGGTCGACCGGTTGGCCGGTGCTGCTCGGTCCTTCCTGGACACCCGCGGCAAGGCCCAGCGGACCGAGACGGTCAGTCGGCTGTGAGCGGCGCTGCGCCCGGTCGGCCGCCCGTCGGGCGGGCCGCAGCCGCGGCGCTCGCCGTGAGCCTGGCGCTCGGGCTGGCGGCGTGCACGGGCTCCGGGGCGAGCGGCACCCCGCCGACCGCCCAGGACCCCGGGGCGTCGGCGTCGACCGGACCGCAGGCCAGCGCCCCGGACAGCACACCAGCCGAGGGCGGCCGGCCGCCGACCGACCCGTCCGCGCCGGTCCAGACCGGCCCCCCGGGTGGCACCGCGGCACCCTCCGATGCCACCCGCACCGGCGACCCCCCGGGGACCCCGCCGGGTCCGCCAGCTCCGCCGGGCTCGCCCGGCTCGCCGGGTCCGCCGGGCAGTGGTGGGGCCCCGCCGGCCTCCCCGGGTGGCCCGGACGCTGCGGGCGGCCTGCTGACCGCGCAGGATCTGCCCGGTTGGTCGGTGCGGCCGGTGCATTTGCCCAGCACGGCGGTGCAGCCGCAACCTGCGGGCTGCACCGAGATCCACGACCTGCTGACCGGCCGCCGGCTCGGCTCGACGACCGGACTGGCGAGCGTCGGGTTCGCCGAGACGTCCCGGATGGGCACCGAGCTGCGCGAGTTCGTCCACACCCTGGGCGAGCCCGCGGCTGCCGTGGTGGAGCGGGCCCGGGCGGCGTTGCCCGGCTGCGCCCAGTTCGAGGCCGTCGACGGGGGCGTCACCCGCGCGCTGCGGACCGCTGCGGTGTCCGTGCCGGGTCTGCCGCAGGGCTCGCTGCAGGTGCGACTGCTCGTCCGCGAGACGGACTTCGACCTCACCCGAGACCTGGTCCTGGTGCCGGCGGGCCAGACGCTGGCGGTGCTCACCACCGAGGGCTTGTCACCCCTGTCCGACCAGCAGTGGCAGTCCATCGCCGGCACCGCCGCGGACCGGCTGCCCCGGTGAGGCGCTTGGCCGAAGCCCCGACACGGCCGACGGGCTCCGGTTATGCTGGACCCGGGCCGGGCATCTGTCCGGTCGACAACGGCTCGTCGCCGAGCGGTGCAGCCGTGGTGACATCGCCCTAGGGGGAGGGCTCATATGCAGGAACGCAATCGAACAGCAGCGCGGGCTGCGCTGGGCACCCTGGTGGCGCTCGCGCTCACCTGGTCCCTGGCCGGGTGCTCGGGTGCCGAGCCGACCCAGGCAGCAGCGACCGGGACGACGACGACCAGCGCGCAGCAGTCCTCCGACGCCCCGACAGCCGACCCGACCTCGACCGAGGAGGCCAGCGCGCCGACCACGACGGCGGTCCCGTCGGTGACCGCCTCGCTGGCCGTCCCGACCCCCGGCGCCACCCCGACCCGAGAGCTGGCCACCGCCGCGCCCTCCCCGTCGCTGGCGCCCGCCCCGATCGCCACGCCCACGCAGACCTACGCCGGGGTGCAGGTCTCGCTCGAGCGCGTCGACGCGGTGACCGGCGAGGCCCAGGGGCCCGGCGAACTCGCCGGACCGGCCCTGCGGGTCACCGTCGTCGTCCGCAACGACAGCCCGACCGCGCTGCCGCTGGGCAGCGCCCTGGTCAACCTGTTCTACGGCTCCGGCCAGAGCCCCGCCGCACCGCTGAGCGGACCCGGGGTGGCGCCCTTCCCCGCCTCCGCCGGCGCGGGCCAGACGGTCCGCGGCACCTATGTCTTCCGAGTCCCCGCCGAGGGGCGCTCGGACGTCGCGATCGAGGTCTTCACCGGCTCGAGCGCTCCCGTTTTCGTCTTCAGAGGTCCGGTTTCATGAGTCACCCCAGCCGTCGCAGCACCTTTTCCACGCGCGTCGAGCGGCGCGCCGACGAGTTCGAGCAGGAGTCGCTCGACCAGCAGACCTCCCTGCTGACCCTGGCCTACGAGGTGCTCGGGCGTTACTGGCGCAGCATCGTCGCGATCACCGTGGTCGGCATCCTGCTCGCGCTGGGCGTCACCGCCCTGACCCCGCAGCGCTACCGCGCGACGATGCTCTACTTCGCCTCGACCTCGGTGGCGAGCAACAACACCGGGCTGCAGGCCGACGAGTTCGCCCGCCGGCGGGTGCCGTCCTATCCGCTGCTCGTGCAGAGCGACCTGCTGGTGCGCCGGGTCCTCACCGACTCCGGCGTCCAGATGTCGGTGGAGGACCTCAAGGGCGCTCTGACCGCGCAGGTCGAGCCCGACACCGTGCTGCTGCGCATCTCGGTCACCGACAGCTCGCCCGACCGGGTGCGGGCGATCGCCGAGTCGATGACCCGGGTGCTGCCCGAGGTCATCTCGCAGGTCGACTCCAACGACCGGACATCCCAGGGCAACATCGTGCTCAAGCTCATCTCGGGCCCGACCCAGAACGACGCGCCGGTCTCGCCCAACGGCCGGCTCAACCTGGCCCTGGGCGGCCTGCTGGGTCTGGCGCTCGCCCTGTTCCAAGCCATCACCCGGGCCCAGGTGCGCCGCGCGACGCGCCGCTGACCGATGATCCAGTTCGCCGCCTGGCTGGCGCTGTGTCTGGGCGCTGCCGTGCTCAGCTCGCGTCGGCCCGCGACCGGCCCGGCCCTCGCGCTGGTGCTGTGGGGACTGGTGCCGTCGGTCGCCGGACACCGCCTCACCGGCCTCGAGTCCGGCCCGCTGAGCGCCCACCCCGGCACGCTGCTGCTGCTGGTCTGCCTGCTCGTCCAGCTGATGCTCCGTCCGGTCGAGGTCGCCCGCCTGCTCGCCGCGCGCTGGGCGACCTGGTTGGCGTTGACCGTGTTCGTCCTCGGTGTCGTCGCCACTGCGCTCCTGACCGGGCGTGCCGCCGTCTCCCTGGCCCTGGACACCATCCTCGGCCCGGTGGCGGCGGTGTTCCTGCTGCTGCTCGGACACCGGATCCAGCCGGACAGCGTGCTGTTGCTGCGTAACACGATCATCGGGGTCGCGACCGTCAACGCGATCCTCGCCCTGATCCAGTTCCTGCTGAAGTCCCAGATCTTCTTCGTCTCCGACTACCAGGCCTACCCGTGGTTCGGGCCGAACTGGAGCCGGTGGATGGGCCTGACCGATCACCCCTTGGTGCTGGCCTTCCTGCTCACCGGCGCCGCCCCGTTGCTGCTGGGGCTGCGCTCCTCGCTGCTGGCCCTGGCCCTGGGCGCGACCTTCGTGGCGGCGCTGGCCGTCGCGCAGACCCGGGTCGGCCTGGTGCTGCTCGCGGCGACCCTGGTCGTGCTGGCCCTGGGCCGCTACGTGGACATCACGACCCGGGCCCGTAACGTCGTCCTGCTGGCCGTGGCCGGCCTCGGGATCGTCGCCTCCGGTGCCTTGGAGGGGGTGGTCTCCCGGTTCGTCGACGATCAGGGTTCGGCCGCCGCCCGAGGGTCGGCGATCGGCTATTTCCTGCAGACCTGGGGCGACTATCTCGTCGTCGGAGGTGGCGCCCGGACGAGCTATGACGTGTCCCGTCAAGCCGGCCTGCTCAGCAGCTTCGAGAACACCGCGCTCATGTATGCCATCGACTACGGCACGGTGCTGGCGGTGTGCTACTTCGGTGTCCAGGCGCTGCTCATCCTGCGCGCGCTGTGGGTGCGCAACCAGGTGCCCGGCGCGCTGCTCGCGGCCGTCCTGCTGTTCGTGCAGCAGTTGATGTCCAGCACGGTCGCCACCGCCAGCCTGTGCGCCACCCTGCTGTGGGCCGTCATCGGCCTGTCCGTCTGCGGTGGGGTGCGCCCGCCTCCCGCGGTGCCGCGCCGGCTGCCCGAGCCCGACCACGTCCACGCGACCGAAAGCAGAGCCCCGTGACTCGACACCTGGTCGTCGTCAACCCCGGCGCCGACGTCTACGGCAGCGACCTGCAGATGCTTGAGAGCGTCAGCGCAGCGCGGCTGGCCGGCTGGCGGGTCACCGTCGTCACCCCCGACGAGGGGCCGCTGCGCGCGCTCGTCGAGGCGCGCGACGCGGCATACCTGGTCTTCCCGCTGCCGGTGGTGCGCCGGGCCCATCTGCGGCCCGCCGCGTTCCTGTCGCTCGTGGGCACCCTGCCCGCGGCGGTGGCGCGACTGCGCACGCAGCTGCGGCAACTGGCGGCCGACCTGGTTTACGTCAACACCACGACGATCCCCTGGGCGATCGCCGCGGGTCGGCTGGCCGGGGTGCCGGTCGTCTGCCACGTGCACGAGGCCGAGGACACCGACGGCCGGCTCGTGCTCATGGGCCTCAACGCCCCCCTGCTGCTGGCCGACCGGTTGATCTTCATCTCGCGCACCGCCCGGGACGCCGCGGTCGCCATCGTCCCGGCCCTGGGCCGGCGCGGGGTGCTCGTGCCCAACGGTGTCCCGGACCGGCCGGTGCCGGTGGTGGCGCGGCCCGAGGGGACCCCGACCCGGCTGTGCGTGCTCGGGCGGTTGTCGCCGCGTAAGGCACCCCATGTGGCCCTCGAGGCCCTGCGGGTGCTGCGCGACCGGGGGGTCCCGGCCACCCTCGAGGTCGCCGGCTCCCCGTTCGCCGGCTACGAGTACTACGAGCAGCAGCTGCGCGCCTCGGCCCAGGAGTGGGGGCTGGGTGCGGCCGTGCACTTCTCGGGCTACGTCAGCCCGTCCTATCCGGCCTTCGACCGGGCCCAGATCGTGCTGTGCCCGTCGGTCCGCGAGCCGTTCGGCAACGCCGTCATCGAGGCGCAGCTGGCTGAGCGGCCGGTCGTGGCGGCCGCCGCCGGTGGGCACCTGGAGTCGGTGGTCGACGGCGAGACCGGGCTGCTTGTGCCGGTCGGCGACCCGACGGCCATGGCCGATGCCGTGCAGCGGCTGATCGACGACCCGGACCTGGCCGGCCGGCTCGGCGGGCAGGCCCGGGCCCGCTCGGTCGAGCTGTTCGGTCTGCAGCGCTACCGCGCGCAGATCGTCGAGGTCCTCGACGCGGCGGTCGAGCGCCGCCGGGGCTGACTAGTCGCGCCAGTACTCGTCGACGAGTTCCCTGGTCGAGACGATGTTGCCCTGGGACGAGGCCCCGAAGACGATGGCCTCGAGGTTGGGCAGCCCGCACACCCACTCGATGGCTTCCCGAGGTGGGATGGCCCCCGACGCGAAGACCGACATCGCCACGGCCCGGAAGCGCCGCTCGCGCATCGCCTCGAGATAGGCGTCGACGCCCCCGGACATCCGGAAGCCGAGCTTGTTGATGTTGGCGCAGACGATCGGGTCCGCCACGCCGACCCGGTCCAACGCGTCCAGGCACATCGGCAGGTTCATCGTGATGAAGCCGGGCTCGGCCCCGTAGCGGTCGCGCACATGGTCGGCGAACACCCGCAGGGCCGAGTCGAAACCGAGCCCCATGAGCAGGTCGACGGCGACGTTCTGCAGCCAGATGACCGGCGTGGACAGCCCCTCGAACATCTTCATCTCAGCGTCGACCAGCAAGGTGGCGATGCCGTCGATGTCCTTGGCCGCCAGCGAGCGGGTGCCGCGCAGGGCCGCGTCGAAGGCGCCCTCGCTCGGCATGAACCGGCGCACCGCGCCGAGGAAGCCGTCCTCGGTAACGGCGTTGGCGTACTTGTGGGCATAGGGCATGCAGGGCAGGTAGGTCATCCGGCCCAGCCCGGCCGGGTCAGCCCGGGCGACGTCGCAGATCTCGGCGACCCGGTCGTGGGTCGTGCACATGAAGGTGTCGATGCCGGCCGACTGCGCGGAGCGCAGCACGTCGACGATCGCCGACGTGTCCCGGAAGCGCATCTGCTGCGCCCGGGCCTTCTCCTCCGACATGTGGTTGACGCCGAAGAACTGGTTGTCCCCGAACAGCAGTCGGTCCATGGTGGCGCTCATCGGTGGCTCTCCGCGCGCTCGGCCACGAGGCGGGATCCACGCCGGGCCGCCCGGCTCATCAGGCCGCTGACCTGGGCGACGACCCGCCGGGCCCGGCGCCGGCCGACCGTCAGCCGGCCGGAGCCGGCGTCGGCGGTCGGTCGACCGGGGGTGAGCGGACGGGCGGTCGGGGTCGCCTCGGCGTCGGCGATGATCGCGGCGATCACCCGGTCGGTCGCGCAGGCCGAGTCGAAGCCGTTGAGGCCACTCGACTGGCGGGCGGCCACCCGGGCGACGAAGGCGTCCACCTGGGCGCTGTATTCCTCGCCGCGCAGGTAGTACCACGGCGCCTCGGTGAGGTCGGTCGTGTAGCGCACGTTCCACCCCGGTTCGTAGCCCGGCACCGGGGGAGCGGTCGAGGCCAGGTAGAGCTGGAGTTCCTGGCGGTCGACGAACAGCCTGCCGTGGGTGCCCCACAGGGTCATCCGGGTCGTCATCTTGCGCTGCGACTCGTCGGACCAGTTGACGTTGAGCGTGGCGCTGGCGCCGCCGGCGAAGCCGAAGGTGGCGGTCACCTCGTCGTCGATGTCCCGGGAGAAGACCGTGGTCAGCCGGCCCTTGACCTCGGTCGGCTCCCCGAGATACCAGACGAGCAGGTCGATGGGGTGGGCCGCGTAGTCGTAGAGGCAGCCGCCACCCGAGCCGCGCCGGGACCGCCAACTGCTGCCCGCCGGCTTGAGCACGACCGGCCCGTAGGCCTCGGCCAGCGCGCCGCGGACCTGGCCCAGCGCCCCGGAGCGCACCAACCTCTCGGCCTCCGCGAAACTCGCGACGAACCGGTTGTGATAGCCCACCTGGGTGACCAGGTCGCGCTCGCGGGCCAGCGCCGACAACTCGTCGCCGTCGGCCACCTGCAGGAACAGCGGCTTCTCGCAGAACACGTGGATGTCCCGCTGCAGCGCCGTGCGGACCATGTCGGCGTGCATCGCCGACGGCGTGGCGATGACGACCGCATCCAGGTGCACCGCGTCGAGCATGGCCTGATAGCTGGTGAAGGTCGGGATCCCCGAGTACTTGCCGATGATGTCGAGCAGGTACTTCGTCGGATCGACGATGGCCGCGACGTTGACGTCCGGGTGGGCGTTGAACACGGCCAGATGGGACAACCCCATCTTGCCCAGCCCTACGATGCCGACGTCGATCACTGCATTCCCCCTGGTGTGGTGCGCTGCGCGCCTGCTGGACGGACCTGGACGTCCGCGGCTCGTGGACAGGTTACCCGGCGCAGGCAGGCGTGAAGCGCGCCGGGCTCCGGTGGTGGTGTGGGACGCCGGAGTCGGTCGGTCATCGGCGGGACCTGCGGACCATCGCGGCGGCGCGCCGCAGCGCCTGCTCATAGAGGTCGCCGATGTGCTCCCAGGTGTAGTGCTCCTGGAAGCGCTCGAGACTCGCGGCCCGCATCTCGGCCAGCCGCTCCGGAGCGGCGAGCACCGCATCGAGGGTGTCGGCCAGGTCGTCGACCCCGGTGAAGTATGCCGCCCCCGGGCCGGCGACGAACCGGTTGTAGACGTTGTCGTGGGCGATGACCGGGTTGCCCGCCGCCATCGCCTCGACGAGCGAGGGATTGGTGCCCCCGACCGTGTGGCCGTGCAGGTAGGCGACCCCGTGGTAGCGCAGCGCGGTGACCACCTCCGGGGCGTAGATGGCGCCGGGGAACAGCACCTCCGCCGAGGCGGCGGCCCGCACCTGGGCGTGATAGGGCTCGCGGTCGGTGAAGTCACCGAGCACCACCAGGCGCAGCCCGCGGGGACGGCGCGACCACGCCTGGACGATCTCGAGCACCGAGTTCTCCGGGATCGGGCGACAGATCACGGTGACGTAGCCGCCGGGCTGCAGGCCCAACTCGCGCACCGGCTCGACCGGGGGATCGACGACCGGATGCGCTCCGTAGGCGATGGTCACCACCCGCCGGCGACCGAAGTGCCGGCCGAGGTAGGCGGAGATCTGCGGGTGGTCGCCGACCAGCAGCGTCCCCACGAGTCCGGCGGCCCGCTCGTTGGCCAACAGCACCCCCTGGCGCAGCAGGCCCCACCGGCGGCGGGTCCATTCCATGCCGTCCATGTTGATGACGTTGGCCATGCCGCGCAGCCGCTGGCTGAGGTTGAAGATGCCGGTGTTGTAGCCGAAGGTCAGGCACACGTCGTCGCGTGCCGCGACCCGGCGCACGTGCCGCACGCAGTCGAGGTCGAAGGCGGCGGTGCCGAGCCAGCCCTCGCGCGGCTGGCGGATGTTGACCCGCGTCAACCCGCGCCAGGTGTCGGTGGTCGTCGGCCCCGAGCCGGGGATCTGGCAGTAGACGACGACCTCCCAGCCCCGGTCGTGCAGGTGCAGCCCGACGTTCTCGGCTGCCGTCTCGAACCCCCCGTATGCCGCGGGGACGCCGTGGGTGCCGAGGATGCGGACGACGGGACGACCAGTCGTCGGTGCGCTCATGGAGATGGTTACTCGCTGCTCGCTCGGAGGTAGTTCTGCTCGTGCAGGGCAGCGTACTCGGGGGGCCACGAGCTTGGCGGCACGAGCGCGTCCAGCGCCAGCCGCAGCATGGTGCTCGACGTGTGCCGGGTGTAGGGGAAGTAGATGACCCGGGCACCGACCCGAGCCAGGTCGGCCTCGAGCTTGCGACCCTTGGGCGTCTCGCGCCAGTCGTCACCCTTGAAGATGATGTCGTAGTGCAGGTCCTGCCAGGCGTCGAACTTGTCGGCGTGGTCGTCGACCACGACCTGGTCGACGTCGCGCAGCGCCCGCAGGATCTCCATCCGCTCGGTCAGCGGCACCACCGGCGCGCGACCCTTGACCCGCTCGACGACCTCGTCGGCGACCACGCCGACGACCAGGTGGTCGCAGTGGACGCGGGCGGCCCGGATGATGTTGAGGTGGCCCACGTGGAACATGTCGAACACGCCCGGCACATATCCGCGGATCATCGGCGACCCTCCGCGTCGATGAGCCGCAGCGACCGGACCCACCGCACCAGCGCGGCGGCCAGCAGCAGCACCGCCCCGACGAACATCGCGGTGTAGGCCCAGCGGAACAGCACGGGCGCTCCGATGAGCAGGTAGACGACGCACAGCACGCCGTAGTCGCTGGGCAGGATCGCCAGCGATCGCACGACGGACAGGCTCGACTTGGCCTGCCCCGGCACCCCGCCGGCGGCCCGGCGCAATTGGTCGGTGAGGATCATGCCGAAGAACAGCACGGTGGCCGCGAACAGGTAGAGCAGCGGCACGACCAGGGCGCGGGCATCGCCGTCGGCGTCGCGGAACAGGTGGACCGCGGTGGCCAGGTGCAGGGCGACGATCTTGGCGCAGTCGATCATGTGGTCCAGCCACTCGCCGAGCACGGACTTCTGACCGGTCAGACGCGCGACCTGCCCGTCGGCGGAGTCGAAGGCGTAGCCGAGCGCCAGCAGCAGCGCCACCGCGCCGCCCAGCGGCCAGGAGGCCGGCAGCGCGGCGAGCAGCCCGATCGCCGTGACCGAGCAGACCGCGCTGACCAGCGAGACCTGGTTGGGGGTGAGACCGGCGACGAACGACCCGGCGGCCAGCACCCGACCGACCGGCCGGTTGACGAACCGCGAGTAGGCCGGAGTGCCGTGCGGGTCCTTCTGCGCCGATCGCAAGGCCGCCAGCGCCTCGCCGAAGTGCTGCCCGCTCCCCTCGCGGTGCCGCACGACGCTCACCCCTGTCATCTCGACCCACGTCCCATCTCGTCCCCGATTCCCCCAGTCGAACCGCCCGCTGCGAAGCGGGCACCGGGCATGCGTCCTGCCGTGCTCGGTGAGAGCAGTCTACCCGCGGGTCTGATACCAGCGGATGTTTGTTGGGAATCAGCCGGTTCCACCGCGTTCAGGTTCCGGTCACCTTCGCTCGGAGGGGTCAGCAGGCTCCGCCCGCGGTGCCTTCCGGCCCGTTCCCCGTCGACCGCCCCCTCAACCGCCCCCTCAACCGCCCCCTCAACCGCCCCCTCAACCGCCCCGACACCTGCGCTGCCTCGACCCCCGGTGTGGCTGGTATCACCCCCTCCAGGATGCCAGAGCGGCTTTTCGATCTGTGGACGAATGCGCTAAGGTCTCGATTTGGTCACGGCCCTCTCCCGTCGTGACGTCCCCCACGAAGGAGCCCCCGATCCCGTGGTCCTCACCACTCTCCCGTCCTCTGCCCTGCCCCTCCATCGATTGTTGCTGCGCCGAAGCCCCCTGCGCCGGAGCCTGGTGCGGCTCGCCCTGCTGCTGCCGATCCTGCTGACCCTGCTGGTGGCGCCGTCCGCCCCGGCCTCGGCAGCGTCGGTCTGCGACGCGATGACCTCCTCCATGTACAGCCGGATGAACCCCGGCCTGCAGACGAGCCTGCTCACCCGGTCCAGCGCCGAGGCCACCAAGGCCAGCACGACCTACGGCTTCAGCATCGACCGCGGCATTCCCGGGCTCATCGCCACCACCCCGGTCACCGGGCTGCAGCCGGTGCGCCGCCTGTACGACTCGGCGCGCGGCGACTTCCTGTGGACCGCCACGCAGAGCGCCTACGACTCGGCCGTCGCGGCCGGCTACACCCCGCAGGTGACCAGCTTCTACGCCTCGACCTCCGCGCTGGGGTGCACGGTGCCGGTCTACCGCTACGTCAAGGGGAACAAGCACCAGTTCGTCAGTTCCGCGCTGACCTCCTCGCTCAGCGCCAACGGCTGGACCAACGAGGGCGCCGCCTTCCACGTCAAGGCCGGCACGGCGCCGACGGCGATCGGCAGCGCCACGACACTCAGCCCCGGCCTGCCGAACGGGACCTCCCTGCAGAGCCACTCCGGCGACCTGGTCATCCGGACCCCCGGCACCGTCATCGACGGCTATGACATCAAGGGCTTCCTCGTCATCCGGGCCGCGGACGTGACGATCCGGCGTTCCATCGTGCGTGGGGGCGTGGCGACGTTCCACCGCGGGGTCATCGACAACTACGGCTACCCCGGGCTGGTCATCGAGGACTCGACGATCCAGCGGTCCCAGCCCTCGGTCTACCTCGACGGGATCAAGGGGTCGGACTTCACCCTGCGTCGGGTCAAGGTCGTCGGCGGCGTGGACAACGTCAAGGTCCAGGGCAACAACGTGCGCATCGAGGACTCGCTGCTCGAGGGCACCGACTACTTCGCCAGCGATCCGAGCCAGCGAGGCGGCGCGACGCACAACGACAACATCCAGGTGCAGAAGGGCAACAGCCTCACCATCGTGCGCACCACGATCCGCGGCGGCAGCAACTTCGGCATCCTGCTGGCCGCCACGACCGGGCCGACCTCGTCGGTGGTCATCCGGGACAACGTCATCGACGGCGGCTACTGCTCGGTCAAGCTGGAGGAGCTCAACGGCCAGACGCTGAGCTCGGTGACCGTGTCGGGTAACCGCTTCGGCCGGGGCCAGACCTGGGCCGGCTGCGCGATCCACCAGACCCCCGGCACCTCGGCCAGCTACAGCGACAACTCGTGGATCGACACCGGGTCCACGGTCAACCCCTACGTGAAGTAGCGGTCGCGCCGGCGTCGGCGCGGGCGCGTACCCTTGACCCTCGGTCGGTCCAGGGAGGAGTCGGTATGCCGCACGGCGGGGTCGCGTCCAGCACCCCACCGACGGTCGGTGCCGGCCTGGTCGAGGTGACGCGGCCGGCGCTGGCCGCGCTGCCCACGGCGGCGCGCGAGCACCCGGTGCTCGACATCGCCGCCCCGGCGGGGGTGCGCCCGTTCGCCCTGGCGGCCCGCCCCTGCGCCGAGCCGGCGCTGCTGGTCACCGCGACCACCCGGGAGGCTGAGGACCTGGCCGCGGCGCTGGCCTGGCTGACCGACCCCGACCTGGTCGCCGTCTTCCCGAGTTGGGAGACCCTGCCGCACGAGCGGCTGTCACCGCGCAGCGACACGGTCGGGCGGCGGCTGGCCGTGCTGCGGCGGCTGGCCCACCCGGACCCGGACGACCCGACGACCGGCCCGCTGCGCTTCGTCGTCGCGCCGGTGCGCGCGGTGCTGCAACCGATCGTCCACGGGTTGGGCGAGCTCGCCCCGGTGGCCCTGGCCCCAGGTGCCGAGCGACCGCTCGACGAGGTGGTCGCGGCGCTGGTCGCCGCGGCATACACCCGGGTGGACCTGGTCGAGCGGCGCGGCGAGTTCGCCGTGCGGGGCGGCATCCTCGACGTCTTCCCGCCCACCGAGGAGCACCCGCTGCGGGTCGAGTTCTGGGGCGACACGGTCGAGGAGGTGCGCTGGTTCCGGGTCGCCGAGCAGCGCTCGCTCGAGGTCGCGCCGCACGGGCTGTGGGCACCGCCGTGCCGCGAACTGCTGCTCACCGACGACGTGCGCCGCCGGGCCGGCGAGTTGGCCGAGCGGCTGCCGGGCGTCGCTGACCTGCTGCTCAAGGTCGCCGAGGGCATCGCGGTCGAGGGCATGGAGTCGCTCATCCCGGTGCTGGTGGACGGCCTGCAGACGCTGCTCGACGTGCTGCCGGAGCGGGCCCTGGTCGTCCTGCTGGACCCCGAGCGGATCCGCACCCGCGCGCACGACCTGGTCGCGACGAGCGAGGAGTTCCTGGAGGCGAGCTGGGTCAACGCCGCCGCCGGCAACGCAGTGCCGGTCGACCTGCGCGCCGAGCTCGGGCGCGGCTCCTATCTCACCCTGGCCGAGCTGCGCGGTCAGGCCCTGGCCGCCGGCTTGCCGTGGTGGTCGTTCTCGTCGTTCGGTGTCGACGTCGAACTGCAGGAGTTCCTCCAGGACGACGCCACCGGGGAGCGACTGGACCTCGGAGTCCGCGAGCCGGCGGCCTACCGGGGCGACACCGAGGCGGCAGTGGGCGACCTGCGCCGGTGGACCACCGAGGGCTGGACCGTCGTCGTGGTGACCGAGGGCCCCGGTCTGGCCCGGCGGATCACCGAGGTGCTCGCCGAGCACGGGGTCGCCGCCAAGCTCGCCACCAACGCCCTGGCCGCCGACGCCCTGACCACCAACGCCCTGACCACCAACGCCCTGGCCGCCGACGCCCTGGCCGCCGACGCCCTGGCCGCCGACGCCGGGGCGCCGCAGCGGGGGGTCGTGCTCGTCACCACCGGCCCGCTCGGCCGGGGTTTCGTCGCCCCCGGGGTGCGGCTCGCGGTGCTCACCGAACTCGACCTCACCGGGCAGCACGGCGGGTCCGGATCCACCCGGGACATGCGCCGGATGCCGTCGCGCCGGCGGGCGCAGGTCGACCCGCTGCAGCTGCGCCCGGGCGACTACGTCGTGCACGAGCAGCACGGGGTCGGCCGGTTCGTCCAGATGATGCAGCGCACGATCGGCGGAGCCACCCGCGAATACCTGGTCATCGAGTATGCCGCGAGCAAGCGCGGGCAGCCCCCCGACCGGCTGTTCGTGCCCACCGACCAGCTGGACCAGGTGACCAAGTACGTCGGCGGCGAGATGCCGACGCTGCACCGGCTCGGCGGGTCGGACTGGCAGCAGACCAAGGCCCGGGCCCGCCGGCACGTCAAGGAGATCGCCGCCGACCTGATCCGGCTCTACTCCGCGCGGATGGCCACCCAGGGGCACGCCTTCGGGCCGGACACGCCGTGGCAGCGCGAGCTCGAGGACGCCTTCGCCTATGTCGAGACCCCGGACCAACTCTCGACGATCGACGAGGTCAAGGCCGACATGCAGCGGCAGGTGCCGATGGACCGGCTGGTCTGCGGCGACGTCGGCTACGGCAAGACCGAGATCGCGGTGCGCGCGGCGTTCAAGGCGGTGCAGGACGGCAAGCAGGTGGCGGTGCTGGTGCCGACGACACTGCTCGTGCAGCAGCACCAGCAGACGTTCTCCGATCGCTATGCGCAGTTCCCGGTGGTCGTCAAGGCGCTGTCGCGGTTCCAGTCCGACGCCGAGGCCAAGCGGGTTGTCGAGGGGTTGGCCGACGGATCGGTCGATGTCGTCATCGGCACCCACCGGCTGCTCACCGACCAGGTCCGGTTCAAGGATCTGGGGCTGGTCGTCGTCGACGAGGAGCAGCGCTTCGGGGTCGAGCACAAGGAGCGGCTCAAGTCGATGCGCACCGCCGTCGACGTGCTGGCCATGTCGGCGACGCCGATCCCGCGGACCCTGGAGATGGCGATCACCGGCATCCGCGAGATGTCGACGC